>CACXSA010000013.1 GCA_902770195.1 uncultured Prevotellaceae bacterium | reverse complement strand
AGTTCCATCATCTGCTCCACATTGAGCCATACATCTTCACCCTCGAATCGCACATTAACTCGAGCTATTCCGTTTTCATCTTGATAAATCAAGAATGCTTGATTCCTTTTCTCTAAGTCGTTGTTTTCCTTTTTTGCCATATCTCCAATAACGTTTTATTGCAGGTTCTATTGTTTGTTGACACAAACATTATGCCTCCGAATAACTCTGGTAAAATGGATCAGCAGAACCGCATCCCCTAATGATAAGGTTCGATTGTGCTCATAGCAGCACTTTCGAACCTTAATCTTTCTATTTAGTCCGTCCCGACGGACTGCCAGTCCGAGCGGGTCGGACTGGGAGTCCGAAGCTTACGGACTAATTGCAACTATTAATACTAAAAGTTGTAGCACCATAACCCAGGGTTATTTCCCAATAAGAGTTCCTTATTCATCAATAAGGGTTCCTTATTCATCAATAAGGATGCCTTATTTCCCAATAAGCGTTCCTTATTCGCGCCAGAAAAAAAGTTTTTTTCGATTTTACCCTCACATACTCACATTACCCCTCTCAAAGCCCGATGTACAGGGCGTTTGAGCCACGTGACCATTTTTCGTTCTCCCTCACGTCTCCCTCACGTTTTGGGTCACATGATACACTTTGACTTTCGAGCCTCTGAATTTCATTTTTTCCCCAATCCCTTTGTCTATCGAGGGTTGAAGGGGGTGATGTGAGTATGTGAGGGTAAAATCACAAATTCCTTATTTCCGAAAGTAATTTTCGTTACTTTTGGAGTATTTAAAATTCTATTCGGAGTAATTGTAATTACTTTCGGAGAAACTCAAGAAGAAAGATTTCCACCTTTTTCTTGCTTTTTTCGGAAATAATCCCTATCTTTGCAGAAGACTCGAGTAGCCTGAAAGGGTTGGCGGGTCGAACTTTCGTGGTAAAAAGGACGTTTACGAACGTTATCTTCTATCGTCAGATCTCGCAAATCAAAGCATCAGAAGATACGCAACCGGAGCGTCCACTTTGGGTGTATTGTACTCTGTCCTATTCTTTGGACAATGTCAATATTTCTCGGCGTGGGCTATCGAGTTGCTTATCCTGATGCAAGGCAATGCGAGAGCCCGACGATGGGATAAGCGAAGTAGAGCACCCACGTCTTTCCGTATAACAAATTACTAACCGCTGAATCTGGGAGACTATAAGCAGAAACATTAATTATCCCTATACTGGGTTAATAATGTAAACAAAATGGAAGTTATGAAGAAACAGAATCTTTTATTAGTACTTATGCTGGTCTTTTTACCATATGCCAGTATGTTCGCATTCGATTTTGAAGTTGATGGAGTTTGCTATAATAAGTTGTCAGATTCAGAAGTAGAAGTAACTGATAAATCAGATGGCTATACAGGTGAAGTCTTTATACCCTCTACAATATCTTATAATGACGTAATATACTCTGTTATTGGTATTGGTAGTAAAGCTTTTGCTAATAGCAGTGCAAGAATTAGGAGTGGAAAGGACCATAAGCCGAATTCTGTAACTATCTCAGAAGGAATCAAGTATATCGCTGGTAACGCCTTTGTACGATGCAGTAAAATGCTTTCTATTAGTTTTCCAACTAGTCTGACATCCATAGGTAATTATGCCTTCCAGAACTGTAGTGGTCTTCTTTCTATATCTATTCTAGGAAGTTCAGTTTCAATCAATGAGCACGCTTTCAAAGATTGCAGCGCTTTGAAATCAATTTATATTCCCAATAGTAGAGAATCCTTTAGCGGAAATGTTTTTGAAGGTTGTGATAGTGTGGAATATGTGAATCTTAACTGTGAAGTTATAGAGCCTTGTTTTAGGGGGCTTAAAAGTCTTAAGGAGGTTGTTTTGGGAGACAATGTTAAAACAATAAGCGATGGCGCTTTTGATGGTTGTAGTGCATTAACGTCTGTTCCCCTAAACCGTAATGTCATGTCAATCGGAAATAGTGCTTTTAGTGGCTGTTACAAACTAGAATCCATCTCTTTATCTGAAAATTTGATAAACATAGGTGATTATGCTTTTAGTGGCTGTAGCCAGCTAACTACAGTCGTAATTCCTAATAGTGTAACCCATATAGGTCAAGGAGCATTTTATGGTTGCGTTAAGTTATCCTCTGCTATTTTGTCTCAAAATATAACCGCGATAAAAGACTATACTTTTTCAAACTGTAGTTTGAATTCTGTGACGATACCGGAGAAGGTCGATTCAATCGGGGATTACGCTTTTCGAGGATGCGATTTTGCTTCTGTGATTGTTCCCAATAACGTGACTTATCTTGGTAAAAGTGTTTTTTCCGGTTGTACTAATTTATCATCAGTTTCTATATCCCCAAATATTACAGAAATAAACGACTATACTTTTTCTGGCTGTGCTTTGACTTCTGTGACAATACCAAAGGGGGTTATTTCTATTGGTTATGGTGCTTTTTATGGATGTTCAAATCTGAATTCCATTATAATTCCAGAAAGTGTACAAAAAATAGAAGGCGATGCATTTAGCAATACTCCTTGGTATGAGAATCAGCCTGACGGGCTCATCTACCTTGGCCTTATTGCTTACAAATATAAAGGATCGATGCCGGAAAACACCTCATTAGAGATTAAAGATGGTACTTTAGGAATAGCGGGTAGTGCTTTCAGTAATTATGACAATCTGGTGTCTATAACCATTCCAGAAAGTGTTATCAACATTGGGCCATATGCGTTTTGTTATTGTAACTATCTGAAATCCATCATAATTCCATCAGGTGTAACATGCATAGAGGACGCAACTTTCCAGAACTGTATTAATCTAGAGTCTGTATCATTACCTGGTATAAAGAGCATTGGTGATAATGCTTTTAATAATTGCGTGAGTCTTGCTTCAGTTGCTTTTCCTGATAGTTTACTGACAATTGGAAGTAATGCTTTTTGTTATTGTGGTCTAACATCAGTTGCTGTTCCAGATAGTGTAAAGGCTATAGCTCCCTCTGCTTTCTCATACTGCTTTAACTTGAAAGATATAACAATTGGAAATCATGTAGAGAAGATTGAAGAATATGCTTTTTGGAACTGTACAAATTTATCCTCCATTACAATTTTAAATGGCGTTCCCCCAATAATTAAGCAAAAGACTTTCTCATCATATACAGCTACAGTAATTGTTCCTATGGGCTGCAAAGATGTATATCAAAATAACGAAGGATGGAAAAATTTTACAAATATAGTTGAGAATCCTAATGTTGCAATCATAGATATAAACGAAAAGAATTATCCAGATGTAAATTTTCGAAATTACCTGATGAGTCAGGAGTACGGAAAGGACGGTATAATTACAAACGTTGAGATTGCAGGCATCATCACTTTGGATGTAAGCAATTTAGGCATTTCTGATTTGAAGGGAATAGAATACTTCACGGCCTTGAAGAAACTGCTCTGCTACAAGAATAACCTGACTGAACTTAACTTGTCAGCTAACAAGCAACTGAAGGAAGTGGATTGTTATAGCAACCGTATTATGGGTGCTAAAATGGATTCTCTAATTGCTAGTCTACCCACTCTCAACGAAGGAGAAGGTAGCTTATATGTTTTGGATGCAACAGAAGAAGGCAATATTTGCTTTGCCGAACAAGTGACTTCTGCAAAATCTAAAGGTTGGATAGTATATCACTATACAGGTAGCGATTGGCAGGAGTATGAAGGACGTGAGTCAGGAATCCTCATTTCTGAGGAGAAATTCCCTGATGAAAAATTCCGCGAATACTTGATGAAACAGGATTACGGCAAAGACATGATTATTACAGATGATGAGATAAGCGCTATAACTTCTATCAACATAAATGCTTACTCCTATTCTTATGATAGAGCTGAAGGAGAAATAACGTCTTTGAAAGGTATAGAATATTTTACGTTCCTACAATCCTTGTTATGCGAAGGAAACAAATTAACGAGCTTAGACGTGTCAAAAAATACTCGATTAATGACTTTGTCTTGCCTAGGTAATCTATTGACAGAACTTGATGTTTCCAAGAATAAAAAATTGATAGAAATCAACTGTGGATATAATTCATTGACATCACTTGATTTGTCGAATAACGCAGCTTTGACATCTGTTGTTTGTGGTTGTAATCGTCTAACCAGTCTTGATTTGTCAAACAACAACCAATTAACATATTTGTCATGCCATCATAATAAAATACAAAGCTTAGATCTTTCTAAGAATAAGGCTCTAACTCTATTGAATTGTCCCGATAACCAATTGACTGATATTGATATTTCGAAAAGCACAGCATTGACATTCGTATATTGTGCATACAACCAGCTGACTAGTCTTGACGTCTCGAAGAATGGGGTGTTAGAAGAACTTGCTTGTATGGGTAATCAATTAACAAAACTTGATGTGTCAAAAAATCCAAAACTAAAAACGTTAAAATGCCAAGGAAATAGGATAAATGGTGAAAGTATGGATCAATTGATAGAAAGCTTACCAGTTCAGGAGTCGGCCGTTTTTTGTGTTATTGATACTTATTTCCCAGAAGAAAACATCTGTACCCATAAGCAGGTCAAAAAAGCGAATGAAAAGGGGTGGAAAGTTATGTGTGGCTCTGATTTTTGGAATAGTGGCCCCGATCGCTATCGTCCTGATTATAAAGAATACGAAGGTAGCTACCCTGTTATACAACTGACTAATGGTGACTTTGAAATATGGGAGGATGGCCTTCCTACAGGATGGAAGTCTGCATCTACTGCCAGTTCAGCCACACTGACACAAAGCACCGATGCACATAGCGGTAGTTACTCTGTAAATGTCAAAGGCGAAGAGAGTTTAAACAAACGTCTAGCCAGCCAGGAAATCAATTTGGATGCAGATACCTATGTCTTCTCATTCTGGGTAAAGCCTACTACTTCTGATCCAGCTCAGGTACGTCCAGGTTATGTTACCGTAGTAGACGGCAAAGCTGGCAACTATAAATATGGTACTTATGAAACGCTGAATAGTGGTTGGCAGCAGGTTAGTATGGAGTTCACACTCGAAGCAGATGCCACCATCTGTTTAGTTGTCATGAATCCAAAGAAGTCCAATTACTCATCAGGAAAGGATGTTTTGATAGATGATGCTATGTTGACTAGAAAAAGTTCTTCTGGAATTAGTACAGTTACATTAGATGATAGGAAAAGAACTGGCATCTATGACCTCTACGGCAGAAAGTTAAATGAACCTCGCAAAGGTATTAACATCATAGGTGGAAAGAAGGTATTGATACATTAACAATAAAAAAAAGTTATGATAGTTACTTCATCAAATGGCTTCAAGGTAAGCAGCAAAAGCGTTCACCTCACGCCTAAGAATCCACAATTCAGGTGTCCTAACTGTGGCTGTATCTATGAAAATGTACTTGACATAAAATCATGTTTCGACAAGGAACTAGCAACGGAAAACCTAAATCCGCCCTTGCTCTGCAATGAGTGTGGCACAGAGTTGGTTTCGTTTGAATGAGTTGTTTGAGTCATAAGTCTTCGTCTTCGAAAGGATTGTTACAGTTAATCGCTAGTCCCAGACAAAGGGGCTGGCGATTTGTACATATGAAATGTCTGACACTTTATTCTCTCACCATTTCTGCAATCTGATTCCACAATTATGTTCTATAGAAGGGTGTAGCCTAATCGCACTTTTCTGTGGAGTGCCACACAAAAATGCTTGTCTGCTTTCTGATGAGCAAGCACGGCAGACATTAGGTTTTTGTTTCCTTGAATTGAGCGCAGTGCCTACGAGGTAATCGGCTTGCCGCTTCGCTCGTCGAAGAACTACTGACGAGCTTCAAAAGCGTCATCACAAAGATGAAGGAGATGGCTAAATGAGGTTACGATTTAGAAACCTAACTTCTTCACCATTCCTCTCTAATTTGCCTTTTGCCACAAATCGTACTTCCTCGTTCTTCCCTGTCTTTCCTGTATTTTAGGCAGAATTCTTGCTTTGGCAAGCGTTTCTTAGAAACGATTAGCGTTAATCTTCCAAAATCGCTTCGTTTCTACAACTTTTTTCGTAACTTTGCAGTCATGTTGGTGAAAACGGAAGCTATCGTTCTCCACACGTTGAAATATGGAGAGTCGCGCCTCATCGTCGATTTGTTTACGCGAGAAGTGGGGCGCCTTTCGTTCATTGTGTCTTTGCCTAAGACTCCGAAAGGACGACTGAAGAAGCAGTATTTCCAACCTATGACGCTTTTGGAGGTGGAGTGCGACCTCCGTCAACGTGTGCAACTCCAAAAGCTGAGGGATGCGCGCCTATTGGTTGCCTATACCTCTATTCCTTTCTCTCCAGAGAAGCTGGCATTATCTCTTTTTGTCGCTGAGTTCCTGTACTATGCTTTGCACTCTGAACAACAGAATGTGGCGCTTTTCTCTTATATTAGCAGTTCCATGCAGTGGCTTGATATGGCAACGGGCAGCTATGCCAACTTTCACCTTACTTTCCTGATGCACCTCTCACGCTTCCTGGGCTTCTATCCTAATTTGGAGGTGAGTGACGAATGGAATATGATGTTCGACTTGCGTGAGGGTCGTTTCTGCACTTCTGCTCCTACCCATCGCGATTTCCTACAACCTAACGAGGCCCGACTCATCCATCTCATGATGCGAATGGACTTCCCCACGATGCACCTCTATCGCCTCAGCCGTATGGATCGCAACCGTATTATTGATGTGCTGTTGCAATATTATCGTCTTCACATTCCCCAATTTCCTGAACTCAAAAGCCTCAGTGTGTTGCAAGAATTGTGGGTTGACTAATATCGGTTAGGGCTTATTCTTAAAACATCAAGTTTATTGGCAATTATTCCCACACTGGGAATAAAATGTTCCCAGCCTGGGAATAAAATATTCCCACGTTGGGAATAAATTCTAACCTTAAGGATGCTGAATCTTATTACGCTGGTAGTAAAACTGTGAACAACAATGAGACCTATAACAGGGCGGGAAGCTCGTAGAGGTGGGTGCTGTTGGACCCTTTGATGAGGATATAACAACCTTGGGGTTGCTGTTGTGCGATGAGGGTTTTGACCTCTTCTACGTCGTGGAAAACCTTGAGAGTGGCGAGTGATGTGGGTTGTACACGGAGCACTTTTTGGAACTCCTCACCCACGAGCCATACCTCGTCGAAACGGGCTTCCTCCAACAGCTTGATAATCTTCTGGTGCTCCTCGTCTGACACGTCGCCCAGTTCGCCCATCTTACCCAGGATAGCCATCTTGGGCGACACCTCCATCAGTCGGAAGTTGTCGAGGGCAGCCTTCATGGATGTGGGGTTGGCGTTGTAGGCATCCACGATGAGGTGGTTCTTCTCTGTCTCCGTCAGTTGCGAGCGGTTGTTGGTGGGCACATAGTTTTCCAATGCGTGGTTAATCTGTTCGAAAGGTACGTTGTTCACGTAGCCTATCGTGATGGCAGCCAGCATGTTATCCACGTTATAGGCACCAATCAGATGGGTTTGCACCTCCATCCATTCAGAGGTATATCCTGCTTCGTGGTCTTGCTCACGCCAACGGAACTTGAGGAAGGGGGCACAGCTGATGACTTCCCCACGAATCAGGATGTCCTGCGAGTCGCCCAAGCCATAGTAGTAGATGTCCAATGGAGCCTCTCCACGAGCCGTTTTCTGCATGTTTCTTTCCTGAATCATCTGCATGAGGTGCTCGTTGTCGCGATTGACAAAGACAGGACAGTCGTGGGCACTCAGGAAATCGTACAACTCACCCTTCGTCTTGCACACACCTTCGAAGGAGCCGAAGCCTTGCAGATGGGCGCGTCCCACGTTGGTAATCAGTCCGCAGGTAGGCTCCGAAGTCTCTACCAGCGTCTTGATGTCACCAGGATGCGAGGCTCCCATTTCCACTACGGCTATATCGTGATCTTCGTTGAGGCGGAACAAGGTCTTGGGCACTCCCACATCGTTGTTGAAGTTGCCCTCCGTCGCCATCACGTCGTAGCACTCAGAGAGGACGGCACGAATCAGTTCCTTCGTCGTCGTCTTGCCATTGGTGCCTGTGATGCCGATAACGGGAATGTCGAACTGACGGCGATGCTCACGCGCCAGGTCCTTGTAGGTTTGCAAGCAGTCGTCCACCTTTAAGAGGTGAGAGGTGAGAGGTGAGGGGTGAGAGGATTGTTCATCAACATCCTCGTCCACAATAGCATAGCTGCAACCCTTCTCCAATGCCTGAAGAGCAAACTTGTTGCCGTTAAACGACTCGCCTTTCAGAGCCAGAAAGATGCTGCCCTCAGGGCAGTTGCGCGAATCGGTGGTGATGCACGGATGCTGTTGATACAGCTTGTATAATTCTTTGACCTGAAGGTCATTGCGGCTAAATGTCGATTCCTTGATATCCATTGTAAACACGAATTTTGTGCAAAGGTATAAAATATTCTTCACTCTTCGCTCCTCACTCTTCACTTTTTTTTGTAACTTTGCCATCAAAGATGGCGAACTTACTCCGTCTCGGCAAAAAAAGAATAAATTCTTTTGTTTTGCTCTCGACTTTTCGTAACTTTGCACCAGTTATGGACTATACGCTGAATTGTAACGGACAACTGCTTAGGCTCCAGACACCTCAGGTGATGGGTATTCTCAACGTGACACCCGACTCGTTCTATGCCGATAGCAGGCAGCAGACGGAGGAGGCGATAGCTGGGCGAACCCATCAGATTCTGGAGGAAGGGGGCACCATCATCGATGTGGGGGCTTGCTCCACACGTCCTGATAGTGAGCCAGTTACGGAGGCTGAAGAGATGGAACGCCTGAGGATGGCATTACCCATCGTGAAGCGTGAGGCTCCCAATGCTGTGGTGAGTGTGGACACCTTCAGACCTAATGTAGTCCGTATGGCTGTCGAGGAGTATGGTGTGGATATCATCAACGATGTGGGAACATCCCCCAATTCCTCCCCTTTAGATATGTTCCGTATGGTAAGCCGTCTCCGTGTACCTTATATATATACGTCGCGCAAAAGTAACATCAAGGAAGTGATGATGGACTGTGCCGAGGTCGTTGATACGTTACGTTCAATGGGACAGAAGGACATCATCCTCGACCCGGGCTTTGGCTTCGGAAAGACGATGGAGCAGAACTATCAGGTGCTTCGGGAAATGGAGCGCATGGAGGCATTGCATCTGCCTGTACTGGTGGGCATTTCGCGCAAGTCCATGATATGGAAACTCCTGGGGTGTACACCTGCTGAGGCGCTAAACGGTACGACGGTGCTCAACACCCTTGCTTTGGAAAAAGGTGCTTCGATATTGCGAGTCCACGATGTCCGCGAAGCCGTGGAGTGCGTGAAGATAAAAAGTATAATAACTAAATAGGAAGCCTGGACAATCCCCCTGAAACCGCCAGGCACTCCCCTCCATGAGAGGGGTCGGGGGAAGTTCTATGTTTTTCGAATTCGGATTAAAGGATGTCATCGATATCGTGCTTGTGGGCATGATGCTCTTCTATGCCTACCGGTTGATGAAGGAGTCGCGCTCGCTGAACGTGTTTATAGGTATCCTGGTGTTCATCGTGTTGTGGCTCATCGTGTCACAGGTGTTGCAGATGAAGCTGCTGGGAAGCATCATGGACAAAGTGCTCTCGGTGGGTGTCATCGGACTGGTGATAATCTTCCAGGACGATATCCGCAAGTTCCTCTTCAACCTTGGTGCCCATCAGCGCATGAAGACCCTTCGCCGTTTGCTGGCGAATGAAGACAGAAGGTTGGACAAGGCCCATCTGAAGCAGATGATTATGCCCCTAGTGATGGCGTGTATGAGTATGAGCAAGAAGAAGGTGGGTGCACTCATCGTCATTCAACGAGCCACCCCCTTGGACGACATTGTGTCAACAGGCGAGGTGATAGACGCTGCCATCAACCAACGGCTGTTGGAGAACCTGTTCTTCAAGAACTCGCCGTTGCACGACGGAGCCACCATCATCGTCAAGGGACGCCTCAAGGCAGCAGGCTGTATCCTTCCTGTTTCGCACGACTTGGACATTCCCAAAGAACTGGGACTCCGACACCGTGCGGCATTGGGAATTACCCACGAGAGCGACGGCATTGCCATCGTCGTTAGTGAGGAGACGGGAGGCATCTCGGTGGCTATCCATAGCAAGTTCCACTTGCGACTATCGGCAGAAAAACTGGAGAGCATCCTGACGCAAGAACTGGGGTAGGAGAGAAGCATGAAAAGTTAAAAAATAACAAGGGGAATTAATTTCTTCATGTTTCATTGAAATTTCTCTTTTCTCATTTCTCATTTCCCATTTTTATTCGTACCTTTGCAAACCATGTATAATTGAAATCTAATAATTTATAAAAGGAAACAAACTATGGATTTATTAAGTCAAATCGTAGCGCGTGCTAAGGCAAACAAGCAGCGCATTGTGCTCCCCGAGGCCGAGGAGGAGAGAACTCTCTGTGCAGCCGACCGTGTATTGGCTGACGACATTGCAAACATCATTCTGATTGGTAATCCTGACAAGGTGCACGCCCTCGCTAAGGAAAAGGGCTTGACACACATCGACAAGGCTACCCTGATTGACCCAGAGAACTGCGAGAAGAGCGAGGAATATGCTGAGAAGCTGGCAGAGCTCCGTAAGTCGAAGGGAATGACCATCGAGGAGGCTCGTAAACTGGTGAAGAACCCACTCTATCTGGGTTGCATGATTATCAAGACTGAAGGTGCTGACGGACAGATTTCCGGAGCTCTCTCAACAACGGGAGATACCCTGCGTCCAGCTCTCCAGATTATCAAGTGTGCTCCCGGCATCACCTGCGTGAGTGGTGGTATGCTGCTCATCTCGAAGGAGAAGCAGTATGGCGAGGATGGCGTACTCGTAGTGGGCGACGTAGCCGTAACACCTATGCCAGATGCTGCACAGCTCTCACAGATTGCCGTCTGCACGGCACAGACCGCTAAGTCGGTAGCTGGTTTTGCTGATCCCCGCGTGGCTATGCTGAGCTTCTCTACCAAGGGTTCTGCCAAGCACGAGGTTGTTGACAAGGTGGTAGAGGCTACCAAGTTGGCTAAGGAACTTGACCCTAGTCTGAAGATTGACGGCGAGTTGCAGGCAGATGCTGCATTGGTGCCCTCTGTAGGTGCCAAGAAGGCTCCTGGTTCTGACATTGCAGGTAAGGCTAACGTGCTCGTATTCCCCAACTTGGAAGTAGGTAACATCGGTTATAAGCTCGTTCAGCGTCTGGGTGATGCCGTTGCCATCGGTCCTATCCTTCAGGGTATTGCTCGTCCTGTAAACGACCTCTCTCGTGGTTGCTCCGTAGAGGATATCTACTACATGGTGGCTATCACAGCATGTCAGGCTATGGATGCAAAAAAATAGACCCACCCCCATCCCCTCCCTTTATGGAGGGGAGGAGATAGCAGAATAAACGTATTAATAATTATTTAAAAATGCCCCTATAACTCCCTTGGGTAATTACTCCTCCCCATATAGGGGGAGGCTGGGAGGGGGTCTGTCGTTATGAAGATATTAGTTTTAAACTGTGGTTCGTCCTCTATCAAGTACGCTTTGTACAACATGGACGACAAGAGTGTGATGACCAGTGGTGGTGCTGAGCGTGTAGGCTTGGACGGCGCTTTCGTAAAGGTGAAGCTGGCTAATGGTGAGAAGAAGCAGATTATGCACGACATCCCTGAGCACACAGAGGGTGTGAAGTTTATCTTCTCGCTGCTTACCGACCCGGAGATTGGTGTTATCAAGTCGCTTGATGAGATTGATGCAGTAGGTCACCGTATGGTGCATGGTGGTGAGAAATTCAACCAGTCGGTGGTATTGACTGACGAGGTGTTGAAGGCCTTCGAGGAGTGCTCTGACCTCGCTCCATTGCATAACCCTGCCAACCTGAAGGGCGTGAATGCCGTGAAGGAGCTGATGCCAGGACTGCCTCAGGTAGGTGTGTTCGACACAGCCTTCCACCAGACGATGCCTGCTAAGGCTTATATGTACGCTATTCCTTACGAGCTCTACGAGAAGTATGCCGTTCGTCGCTATGGCTTCCACGGAACCTCTCACCGCTATGTCAGTGCCCGTGCTCTGGAATTCCTGGGCATGAAGGCAGAAGGTACCAAGATGATTACCTGCCACATCGGCAATGGTGGCTCGGTGGCTGCTGTGGTTGATGGCAAGTGCGTAGATACCTCAATGGGTCTTACCCCACTGGAGGGTCTCGTTATGGGTACTCGTTCTGGTGATATTGACGGTGGTGCTGTTACCTTCCTGCAGAAGAAGCTGGGTCTGGATGCCGACGGTATGTCTGACCTCCTGAACAAGAAGAGCGGTGTTGCTGGTATCACGGGTGGTTCCAGCGATATGCGTGACGTAGAGAGTGCTGCAAAGGCTGGTGACAAGCGTGCCCAGCTGGCTCAGGATATGTACTTCTATCGCATTAAGAAGTATATCGGTGCCTACGCTGCTGCTATGGGTGGCGTTGACGTGATTGTCTTCACCGCTGGTGTTGGTGAGAACCAGCTCTCTATGCGCTCTGAGGTCTGCAAGGGTCTTGAGTTCCTTGGCGTTAAGTTCGACGAGTCGAAGAACAACAAGCGTGGAGAGGAGTGTGTCATCTCAGCTGACGACTCAAAGGTAAAGGTTGTAGTTATCCCCACCGACGAGGAGCTGATGATTGCTACCGATACCATGAATCTGCTGTAATCAGTCATTACATACAATAAAGAACAATCCCCGCCAACTTGGTGGGGATTGTTATTATTCGTTATTCGTAGGTCTTGTAAATGGTTCCTTGATGGTGGCGTCGCTCCAGCAAATCCAGAATCTCATCTTCCGTAGATAGGTTGAAGTCACCAGGTATGGAGTTCTTCAAGGTGGCAGCAGCAAGCGAGTAGTTCAGCTGCTTCTGTCTGTCATCAGGAAATAGGTTGATGGCATGTAGCCAGCCACCCATGAAAGCATCGCCCACACCAACGGGGTCTATCACATCGGGAATATCCATGATGGGTGCCTGCAACAACTTGCCTTCCGTCCAGAGCAGGGCTGTCAGCGTGTGGTGTTTCGACGATATCTCGTTGCGCATTCCCATCATCCAGTGTTTGATGCGTGGGTACTTGGCATGCAGGTCGTCAAACCATTCGCCATACTCCTTCATCTGCATTTGGAAAGAGGAGTCTAAGGCAGTAAAAGGAGGCTGTGGATGTTGTGACAACCATTCGAACTCTACGGCATCACCAAACATCATGTCACATCGTGACAGCATCTTGCTCAACGTCTTGCGAGGCTCTGCACCCTCATATTTCCATAGATTCTTACGATAGTTGATGTCAAAACAAATGGTGACACCCAACTCGTCAGCAATGTCCAATGCCTCAAAGGTAGCCTCTGAAGCCTTCGACGAGATGGCCGCTGTAATGCCGGACACATGGAAATAGGAACAGCCTTTCAGTATCTCGCGCCAGGGAATCATGCCCGGCTGCAGGTCGTAATATGCCGAACCGTCGCGGTCGTATATCACCTTGGGAGCCCGCATTCCGGCAGCAGGCTCGAAATAATAGGTGCCAATGCGTTTTCCACCATACAATATCTGACTGGTATCCACTCCATACTGTGACAGACTCATGGCACCCGCATATCCCACTGGTGTGCCAGGCAGGCGGGTGATATAGGTCACGTCCTCGCCTTGATAAGCCAACGATACAGCTACGTTAGCCTCGCTGCCACCATATTTACTCATAAACAGGTCGCCCTGTGTCAGTCGTAGCTGTCCTGGTTTTGAAAACCTCAGCAGCAACTCGCCAAATGTAACAATCTTTTTTCCCATCCTTTACTTTTCATTTTTCATTTTTCACTTTTCACTTTTCCCTTTTCCCTTTCCTACGGCTGACTCTCGCCTTCCACATATTCCTCCAGGAACATGTGCTCGCCATCATATACGGCATAAGTAAACTGGCTGATCCAGTCGCCTAGAATCATCAGACGCGCTTTGTGCCCTTCACCTGCTGAGGGACGTGACAACTTCATGTCTAACTCAATATGGCGATGACCAAAAATGAAATAGTCGATATTGGGGTGTGACTGGATGTACTCCTTGGCAAAGAGAACCAAGTGCTCACGGTCTTCACCCATATAGGTGGGCTCGTCGCTCTCCTTGTGCTTGATATAGCTATGCTTTGCCCACGTCAGTCCAAAGCCTAATCCCCAACGCGGATGAATATTGGAAAATGCCCACTGGCAAAAAGGATTATGAAAAATGGCTCTGATCAGTTTGAACGACTTGTTAGGATCACCCATGCCATCGCCGTGGGCCAGGAAGAACTCATGACCGTAAATCTCTGTGGTCTCGGGCTTCTTATGGAGAATAACACCACACTCCTTTTCCAGATAGTCGTATGCCCAGATGTCATGATTGCCAGTAAAATAATGCACCTCTACACCCAGGTCCGTCAGTTCCGACAACTTACCCAGAAAGCGGGTAAATCCCTTGGGGACAACGTATTTATATTCGTACCAAAAATCGAACATGTCGCCCAACAGATAAATGGCACCGGCCTTCTCCTTGATACTATCCAGGAAACGCACCAACCGGCGCTCCTGCATACGTTGGTGCGGAATAGCCAGCGATCCAAGGTGGGCATCGGAAAGGAAATATATGTTCTTCATAACTCTACACTCTCAACTCTCAACTCTCCACTAATCAAACCCCAGTTCAATCCTTGCTTCTTCACTCATCATGCTTTGGTCCCACGCAGGCTCAAATACCAAGTTGACATTGGCAGTCGTGATGCCCTCTACACTTTCCACTTTCGTGCGCACATCTTCCAGAATGAAGTCGGCAGCAGGACAGTTGGGAGCCGTGAAAGTCATATCCATATCTACGCTACCATCCTCTTGTACGTCAATCTTGTAGATCATACCGAGATCATAGATGTTGACAGGTATCTCTGGGTCATAGACCGTTTTCAGGACATCTACGATTCGTTCCTCCAGTTTTGTTTTTTCTTCTTGTGTCATCTTCTTTCTTTTTCGTGGCAAAGTTACGAAAAAACGAGAGCAAAACAAAAGAATTTATTCTTTTTTTGCCGAGACGGAGTAAGTTCGACGATAGTCAATGTTACGAAAAAAGCTTGTAAAAGCGAAGCGATTTTGGAAGATTAACGCTAATCGTTTCTAAGAAACGCTTGCCAAAGCAAGAATTCGGCCTGAAATAAAGGCAAGGAGGGGAAGGTACTGCGCTCTATTGATATAACCTCCATAGTCTATTTTGTTTTTGTGAATTTGCGGGCAAAGGTATATCAAAACAAACAAATGATACTGCGCTGAAAATTAGTTCTTGGTTTTTAACACAGATATGGAAATCCTTATACTGCAAGCCTACTGTCCGATGAGCTTGCTCAACCTTGGTGTGCGGCAACTCCCATTGCGGCATTGGGGTCATAAGGGGGTATTAGGCTACCCCCTATTGCTGTAACCATTCTCAAGGTTAGTTTTGGGGGAGGGAGATTAGAACAGATTTTGTTCCACTTACAACTTCTCTGGTGTTAAGAAATTATAAATTCGGACAGTACCATGCAGTCTTTCTACTTTTGGATACACTATATAAGAAAAAGAATTAAATTTGCAATACATAATAATTTGGTTTATGAAGAAACAAAGTATTTTATGGATGCTGGCGCTTATATTGTCAGGAGTTGTCAACTTAGCAGGATGCTCTTCGAATGACGAGGAGCCTTCTGACTATGTTCAGGACGTTTATGGAGAATTAATGGGACTGACCAGGAAGAGTGGGGTTAGTGACAGCTATGGTATTGTCGTCAAGCTGTTCGAGAGGAATGGTCTGAAACTGCAAGTCGTAGACATTACCGAACAGTTTGAGTCAGCCACATTCAATAGCAAGAAGATTCCTGTCAATCATGTCTATGTAGAGCAGCTACCATCAGCTATTCAGGGATTACTCATTATGGGTACGGGTTCCAGAGTATGCAGAATGGAGTACAAAGGCGAATATTATTATGACATCTACAGTATAGTTTCCAGCGCAATGTTCAACATCTATAATAGCGAAGGTGAACGCCACAATTTCCAGAGCCAGGCGGATTTTGAGTCGTTTATGAGCAAGGCCACTGACATCAGCTGTATCCTCGTCCTTACAACAGAACCAGTGAAGAATGCCGAAGGAGCACCTAATTATCTCGTTGGCTACTGGCAAACCGACTGGCAGCATCTGACGCACGACGGGCAGCAAGCTACTGTCGCCCTCTATCCCAACCTGCCTTTCAGCATCACTGAGGTCATGGCCTTCAACGATGACGGCACAGGCTATCTGCGAACCATCAAGACATACAAAGATGGCACCAACGAGGTGGCCCTCGACCCCTTCAACTACGTGCTGACCGACTATCATGGCGGAGAGCAGTACGGCTATCATGGATACTATTACAAATGCTACTTCGCCGCTGGTGATGCCATCGAGTATCTGGGACGTTTTTACGACAATATGCAGACACTCTACAGAGGGCTGTACTTTGTCAACTACCCTTGGTTCAAGCAAACGCAAGACAGCTATGAATCACTTAGCGTCAATGCAGGCCAGAAATATGGCAATCCGGGTAGAGACGACAATAGTCCTATCGTAGGCAGATGGTCAGGAGAATTCAAGAGTGACGAGATTGAAGCATCAGGTACTTTTACCTGGGTATTCCGTTCCGACAATACAGGCTACAGACTCCTGAACGGACAATTCAGCGAGCCTTTCGCCTATACCGTCACCTATCAGGGCTCGAATGCCGAACTGACCATCTACAAATACAACACCGGCTTTACCATTGACGAAGGTTTTGGTAAGAGTATCGTGGACATAGCCTTCGACCCCACGATAGTGCCTCAAGGAGTGACCATCAAGGCAAAATTAAATGGTAACACCCTCGAAATGGAGGGTTGGGATACGTATCAAAGGGAAGACTGACCCCTATGGATAGTCAAACGCTGATTGTCAGATGCAAGGCCGGAGAGCGCGAGGCTTTGCATCTGCTCTACGAACAATACCGCCCCAGACTTCTCAACATCTGCAGACAATACGTAAAGGATAACAATGTTGCAGAAGACCTGTTGCATGATGCTTTCGTGATAATTCTGACTTCGCTTAACCAATTGCGGGATGATGACAAGTTGGGATCATGGATGGCAACGATTGTTCGCAACGTGGGCTATCATTATAAGATTCATTTGGATAAGGAGCAGGCAGCCCTCCAACAGATGGGCATCGACAAGCAAGGTGCCACCGATCCTGGTATTACGCCTGACTTTGAGCAGTTGCAAAAGCTCGTTGCCCAATTGCCGGCAGGCTATCGGCAGGTGTTTCGTTTGTCTGTATTCGAAGGATTGTCACATCAGGAGATCGGCCATCTGTTAGGCATAGCTCCACATACCTCGTCCTCTCAGCTATCCCATGCCAAACGAATGCTTAAGATACTGATTAAGCAATCGTGGGTGCTGATTCTGCTTCTCATTGCCATCCCGACGGCAATCTGGAATTTACTGCAGAAAGAAGAACCAGACACTGTTAAGGATTTGAAACCTGTCAGTTACAATTCAAAGCAAAAGAAGACTCAGCCAGAGCCAGTTGTTGAAACCCCACACGACAAACCGGTATATGTTTCAATCAGCAAGAGGCCTTCTGTCCATTCCATTCGCTATCAAACAGAAGCAGTCATCTCACCCGACTCTATACCATATATGGAGGAGCATATCGACACCTTGAAAGAGATAGCGCAAGCCATTAAGGAAGAGACTCTGAGAGATACAATCATTTTCCGACATGAGCCGATTCCTGCCTCTGAATACGAGCCTCATCTAACAAAGGAAAGCCCTTCTAAGCCATCCGATTGGAATATCCAATTGGCCTATAGCGGTCAAACAGGACGGCGCGACAACTTTATGGCAGCTACCAACATCAACCAGCAGAGCTTTGCCTCCGCTTCCAACACCTTTATCCCAACAAACTATTCGTTCAGCAACTGGATTGACTACTCATGGTCTCTGAACAATGCTTTCCCTACTGATGAGATCACTACAGAAACTCGTTCGCTGATGGAGATTGCAGCACAAAACTCGATGATTAATCATGGCGAAATGGTGGCACAACACACACATGAATTGCCCTTTAATATCCAGCTAACCTTGAGCCGACAACTTACCTCCCGGCTCTCCATCGAAACAGGTCTCAGTTATACGCAAATGAAATCCGTGACTATGACTGGAAGCACATCGGCACACATTCAAGAGCAGCAACGCCTGCGCTATATCGGTATTCCACTCCGATTTGGTTGGAAATGGTACAATAAGTCACACTTCAGTCTCTATTCCTCAGCAGGTGCGATGTTAGAGTTCCCCATAAGGAGCACGCTGAGCGTAAACCATATCACGAACGACACCACAACCTTCAGCAAGGAATCCACACTCGATGTTCCCATACAGTGGTCTATGTCTATAGGTCTAGGCATTCAATATGATCTCACCCCGCATCTTGGTATCTACATGGAGCCCAGCCTGCAATATTTCTTTAATGATGGTAGTAACCTCAATAGTTATCGTACAGAGCATCCTCTTAGCATCACCCTGCCTATCGGCCTGCGCTTCCATTGGTGACAAAACATCAAGTTATTTTCTCAGAGTGCTTTGACAGTCTGACAAAGTCTTCCCGCGACCCTTGGCAACGGTTTGTGGTTGACCACAAAGTCTTCCCGCGACCCTTGGCAACGGTTTGTGGTTGACCACAAAGTCTTCCCGCGACCCTTGGCGACGTTTTGTGGTGACCACAAAGTCTTCCCGCGACCCTTGGCAACGGTTTGTGGTGACCACAAAGTCTTCCCGCGACCCTTGGCAACGGTTTGTGGTGACCACAAAGTCTTCCCGCGACCCTTGGCAGCGTTTTGTGGTAACCACAAAGTCTTCCCGCGACCCCCGGCGGCGTTTTGTGGTTGACCACAAAGAAACTTTTGGGAAGGAAAAGATGGTACGGTCTTGGCGGAAATGACGGAGAAAAGATGGAAAAACCTTGGTATTTCCTAAAAAACAATAATTATTCAGTGTTTCTTCTTTTCTTTATCTAAGTATTCAATTGCCTGATGGAAGAACCATCACAATTGAGACCGGGAAAGTGGCAAAGCAGGCCGATGGCAGTGTGATGCTCCGCATGAACAACACTGTGCTGCTGGCTACTGTTTGTGCCGCAAAAGATGCAGTTCCCGGAACAGATTTCATGCCTCTGCAGGTTGACTACAGAGAGCAGTACGCCGCCGCAGGCCGTTTCCCCGGCGGTTTCACCAAGCGCGAGGGTAAAGCCTCCGACAACGAGATCCTGACGAGCCGTCTGGTTGACCGTGTGCTCCGTCCGCTGTTCCCCTCCAACTATCACGCAGAAGTTTATGTCAACGTAATGCTGTTCAGCGCCGATGGTGTTGACCAGCCTGATGCTTTGGCAGGTTTTGCTGCATCCGCAGCGTTGGCATGTTCAGATATCCCCTTCGAGTGCCCTATCTCTGAGGTGCGTGTAGCCCGTATCAATGGCGAGTATGTCATTGATCCTACTTTCGAGCAGATGAAGGAAGCTGATATGGACATCATGGTAGGTGCCTCTGCTGAGAACATCATGATGGTAGAGGGTGAGATGAAGGAAGTTTCAGAACAGGACCTGCTGGGTGCCCTGAAGGCTGCCATGGACGCTATCAAGCCCATGTGCGAGCTGCAGGTTGAGCTGAGCAAGGAGCTTGGCAAGGATGTAAAACGCGAGTACGACCACGAGGTGAACGATGAGGAGCTGCGTGAGCGTATGAACAAGGAGCTTTATCAGCCCGCTTACGATGTAACAAAGCAGGCTCTCGAGAAGCACGCCCGTGCTGAGGCCTTCGAGAAGATTCTGGCTGACTTCAAGGAGAAGTATGCCGGTGAGCATGCCGACATGACTGAGGACGAGCTGGAAGAGAAATATGCCATGATGGACCGCTACTACCACGACGTGGAGCGCGACGCCATGCGCCGTTGCATCCTCGACGAGGGTATCCGTCTCGATGGTCGTAAGACCGACGAGATTCGTCCCATCTGGTGCGAGGTTTCTCCGCTGCCCATGCCTCACGGAAGTTCTATCTTCACACGTGGTGAGACTCAGTCGCTGACCACTGTAACGCTGGGAACTAAGCTTGATGAGAAGCTCGTTGACGATGTGCTCGACAAGAGCTACCAGCGCTTCCTGCTGCACTATAACTTCCCCCCATTCTGTACGGGTGAGGCTAAGGCACAGCGTGGCGTAGGTCGTCGTGAGATTGGTCACGGACACCTGGCATGGCGCGGTCTGAAGGAGATGATTCCTGCCGACTTCCCCTACACCGTTCGTGTAGTAAGCCAGATTATGGAGTCTAACGGTTCTTCATCAATGGCTACCGTCTGCGCCGGTACGCTGGCACTGATGGATGCTGGTGTTCCCATGAAGAAGCCTGTATCAGGTATCGCAATGGGTCTGATCAAGAATCCTGGAGAAGACAAGTATGCTGTATTGAGCGATATCCTTGGTGACGAGGACCACCTGGGCGATATGGACTTCAAGACCACCGGTACAAAGGACGGTCTGACCGCTACCCAGATGGATATCAAGTGCGACGGCCTGTCGTTCGACATCCTGGAGAAGGCACTGATGCAGGCTAAGGCCGGTCGTGAGCACATCTTGAAGTGCATCACCGACACCATCGCTGAGCCACGTCCTGAGCTGAAGCCCCAAGTTCCACGTATCGAGGCCTTCGAGATTCCGAAGGAGTTCATTGGTGCCGTCATTGGCCCGGGCGGAAAGATTATCCAGCAGATGCAGGAGGAAACCGGTGCCACCATTACGATTGACGAGGAAGATGGCGTTGGTAAGATTCAGGTTAGCGGTCCTAACAAGGAGGCTATTGACGCTGCTATCGCTAAGATCAAGGCTATCGTTGCCATTCCCGAGGTCGGTGAGGTTTACGAAGGTACCGTCCGTAGCATTATGCCTTACGGATGCTTCGTAGAGTTCATGCCTGGCAAGGATGGTCTGCTGCATATTTCAGAGATTGACTGGAAGCGCTTGGAGACTGTCGAGGAGGCTGGCATCAAGGAGGGTGACAAGATTTCCGTGAAGCTTCTGGAGATTGACCCCAAGACTGGTAAGTTCAAGCTTTCTCACCGTGTACTCGTGGAGAAGCCAGAGGGATACGTAGAGCCACAGCAGCGTCGCCGTGAGCGTGGTGAGCGCCCTGAGCGTGGCGAGCGCCCTGAACGTGGCGAACGTCGTCCACGTCCTGATCATAACGACCGTGGTGAGCGTCGTCAACGTCCTGACCGTGGTGAGCGCCGTGAGCGTAATGAGGACTACCACGAGCCCTCTAATGAGCCAAAGGACTTTACCGACGAGCTCGATAAGAT
This sequence comes from uncultured Prevotellaceae bacterium, assembly GCA_902770195.1. Lineage (GTDB taxonomy): Bacteria > Bacteroidota > Bacteroidia > Bacteroidales > Bacteroidaceae > Prevotella. Next base: position 33,255 of record CACXSA010000013.1, on the reverse strand, counting down.
GGAATTCTAAGAATTGAGAATTGGAAAGTTGAAAATTCGAAATTCCAACGTGTAATACAAAATGCTGGGCACCGATGCAACGAAGCGCATCAGTGCCCAGCGTGTTTTTTATAGCATTGACGTTATGAGAATTTGATGGTGCCCTGAATGGGCTGCTCGTCGCGCTCCACAGGCTTGTCGTTAGTCGTCTGGATACCTTCACCACTGGATTGTTGGTAGATGCTGTCCAGAATTTCACGCGTGCGCTTGTAGGTTGGTGTCTGTTCAACAGCTGAGATGACGTCATCGTTGTCAAGATCCTCAGGACGGAACAGATAGATGTGTGGACGACGCTTGTAGCGCTTGCTGTTGGCTGGGTCACCATAGAAGCGGCTGCGACGATCCTGAAGCTGTGCCTCCTTCTCCTGTTGTTCAGCGATACGGGTGGCTTCTTCCTGGGTGTTATGACGCTGACGGTGATTGGTCATTCCATCAACGCTGTCAATGCCGAAGCCCGTTGCCAGAATGGTTACTTTTACCTTCTTGCCCAGTTCCGGGTCGGTAGCCAGTCCCCACTTGATTTCAAAGTCGTTGCCAAAACGAGCCATGAAGTCGTTGACGTCATTCATCTCCTCCATCATCAGCGAATCCTTGCCGTCCTTAGAGCCTGCAAATGAGATGCTGAGCAGTATTTTCTTGGAATTGAAGACATCGTTCTCATTGAGTAGCGGTGAGTTCAGGGCGTCGTCAATAGCTTTCCTTACACGACCTTCTCCCTCACCGTAGCCAGTGGACATAATAGCAACGCCACCGTCTTTAAGAACCGTCTTCACATCGTTGAAGTCAAGGTTGATAAGTCCATGAATGGTAATGATTTCTGCAATGGACTTCGCAGCTACAGACAAGGTGTCATCGGCTTTTCCGAAGGCATCGAGAACCGTCAGTTCTGGATAAATCTCGCGGAGTCGCTCGTTGTTGATAACCAATAAGGCATCGACGTGCTTTTGCATTTCCTCAACACCGTCAAGGGCCTGGTCTATCTTACGGTCGCCCTCGAAACGGAAAGGAATGGTGACAATGCCAACGGTGAGAATGCCCATCTCCTTGGAAACACGGGCAATGACAGGTGCTGCACCAGTACCGGTACCACCACCCATACCTGCTGTGATAAACGCCATTCGGGTGCCATCGTCCAACACCTGCTTGATGTCTTCGATACTCTCCTCTGCAGCCATACGGGCCTTCTCAGGACGGTTTCCGGCACCTAATCCCTCCTTGCCCAATTGCAGATGAACAGGAACGGGTGAATCATTCAGTGCCTGATTGTCTGTATTGCAGAGTACGAAGGATACATCGTGGATGCCTTCGCGATACATGTGGTTGACGGCGTTGCCGCCACCGCCACCAACACCAATAACCTTAATGATACTTTTTTCTCTTTCTGGCTCGCCGAAGTCGAGCAATATGTTATTATCCATTTTCCTCTAAATTAAAATTTGTAATGTTGACCACGCTGATTACTCCTCTTCAGGACCAAGAATAGTTTCTCCGAAACTCTTAAGTTTTTTCCAGCCTTTACTCCAAATGCTGTTCTCTTTACGGACACGTTCTGCCTCGCGTGCCTCTTCTTCTGCTTTCTCCCGAGCCTGACGCTCTTCCTCTTCACGTTTCAGACGGGCTTCCTCGTCAGCTCGACGGATTTCCTCAGCGGTACGTACCACTCCTGCAGGGATTTCTGTAGCCTGACGGGCGCGACGCTGCTCTGTTGCGGCATCAACCTGTGCCTGTTTGGGTGTGGCAAAGAGATTACCATTAGGATCGAACTCTTCGCCGGCACAGTTGATGTCACCCTTGGCAAGCAGTCCTAATACCGTATTCATCATACCATTACGGGCATTGATATCATTGATATTGGAGGTGATGGTCTGAGTGACGAATTTTGCAACTCGGATTTTATCTACATGGGTATAATTGCGGAAGGCAGTCTCGATTTGCTCCATATTTGAGCCACCACCGGTTAGTATAATGCCACCCAGGAGCTTGTCGCAATATTCCTCAGGAACTTGGCACCATACGTTGGCAATGATTTCTTCCATACGTCCCTCTACAATCTCAATGAATTTGCGGGCTTCCACCTGACGTTCAGAATCGATGGAGTATTTCAGGTTATTGTCAATATCGCTGTTTTCAGTATATGCACGGCCATATTTTAGTTTCATCCTTTCAGCATCGGACTCTTCCATCTGCAATGAAGCGATGTCTTTGGTGATGTTGTTGGAACCCAGGGGTATGACAGCAATGTGGCGAAGAATGTTTTTGGAATAGACACTCACGGTCGTGGTGTCTGCACCCAAATCAACGAGAGCACAACCAGAACGGCGTTCAGCCTCTGTAAGTACACTGTCAGCAAGAGCCAGTGGGGCGAGATACATTTCCACCACATTGATATTAGCGGCTTCGAAACAGCTGTTCAGGTTCTTATAGAATGCCTTGCGCTGTAGAATATTGAGGAAATTACCCTCAAAACGCGTGCAAGGAATGCCTACCGGGTCGAGTTGATACTGTGAGTCAACCTTATATTCCTGTACTGCAGCATCGAGAATCTCCAAGTCAGGGTATTTCATGTTGCGGTTGGCATCCATCAGTTCAATGACCATATCTTGTGATATGGGCATTTCCATCGACAGTTCCTTGGTAATCACATTATGAATAGAGCGAATAGACTGTCCACCTACGCCGACATACACCTGCGTAATGGTTGTCTTGAGTTGTTTTTCCAGCTTGTTAATGATGCTGGTCAGGCATTGGGCTGTCTTGTCAATGTTGTAAACCACACCCTTGTGGATACATGCGGTGGAATTCTCTTTGACGCAAGCCAACACTTGAATGCTTCCATCAAGGTTCTTCTTACCCGCAATTCCGGTCATTTTGGATGACCCTAATTCGATAGCTACGATAAAATCCTTAACCATATTTTTAACTATTTACTAAATCTCTGTTTCCTTAATGTTACGTTTCTTACAGATAATCTGATTTCTAAATTCCAGATTGATATAGGAGTATTTGTTCCACCCAGCTTCGCTGAGACCATATCGATAGAATTTTTCCAGTCGCTTGAACTTCTGCTCAAGGTCGAAAGGCATGCCGAGATAGACAATATGATCACCTACACGCGGTACTATCTCAATAGTTCCGTCGGGAAGGACATGGACCTGCTCTACCTGACTGCGCCATAAAGGGTGCTTGACAAGGAAGTTGCCTAACTTCGTGAGCGACTTCTGGGCGTATTTCTTGGTGATGTCACCTGTAGCCACTACAATATCGTTGACATAGTGGGTGTATGGCATGATATCACCATGCTCATCGACATAATAGTCTTCACCGTTATCAGCTTTGATGCGGATGACAGGCATACGCTGGCTCAGTGTGATATAGACATGACCTGTTTGCGTCTTATAGCATTGTGCTTGTTCTACAAAGGGGTTTTGCTTTAGTGTTTCCTCTATCTTGCGGGTGTTGACATTGTTCATGACATCACCTAAAGGATAAAGTTTTGCACGCTGCAGTTGTCCTTTTACTTCATTGACGTTCAGGAATCCCATGGTGAGACCATCCTCGATGTGTATGCTTACCTCGTCGCACGTGCTGTTTACTTCATCAGGGCTGTTGAAAGCCGTGATGGCGAGTACTAGGTAAACAGCCAAGAGGGCGTCAATTAGTACGATTGCTGTCTTTTTCCAGTTGAACGTCATTTTTGTAATTTGCTATTTAGTATCTTGGTGATTTCTGGCACTTGATTATCAAGGTCGCCAGCTCCTAAAACGATGAGTACATCGAAGGTGCGTTCTTTGATGAACTGCAGAACATCAGCCTTTTGGATGATTTGCTTCTCTATGCCAGGACGTAGGTTGTCATAGATAAGTTCGGAAGTGACACCCTCTATGGGTAATTCACGGGCAGGATAAATCTCGGTGAGGATAACCTCGTCAAGCAGGCTCAGCGCATCAGCAAAGTCTTTGTAGAAATCTCGGGTGCGGGTGTAGAGATGGGGTTGGAAGATAGCGGTGATCTTACGGTTCTTATACAACTCACGGATGCTCTTGGCGCTTTGATAGATTTCTTTCGGGTGGTGGGCATAGTCACTGAGAAATACCAGGCGTTCGTTCTTGATCTTGAAGTCGAAGCGACGATCTACACCTCCGTAGGTCTGCATACCATAGCGTAACTCGTCTGCTGTGCAGCCTGCCAACTGAGCCATGGCCATAGCGGCAATACCATTTTCGATATTAATGGGTACAGGTTGTCCTAACTTTATATCTTTAACTGATTCCATTGGTGAGATAAAGTCGAAGGTAATCTCACCATTTTCAATCTTTATGTTCTCCGCATGGAAATCACCCTCTGTAAGGGCGTAGTCATAACGATGTACACTTGCCGGAATATTTTCTTTCATCTCCAGTCCACGATGGATGATAAGTGCTCCTTCGGGTTGAATGAGCTCGGTATAGTGGCGGAAGCTCTCAAGATATGCCTCTTTGGTGCCGTAGATGTCCAAATGGTCGGGATCGGTACTGGTAATCACCGTCATGTAGGGCGACAGCCAATGGAACGAACGGTCGAACTCGTCGGCTTCAATAACCACAAAGTCGGAGTCGGAGAGGATATAGTTGGTGCCATAGTTCTTGGATATACCACCGAGGAATGCGTTGCAGTCAAGATGGCTGTTATGCATGATGTGGGCACACATGGTCGATGTGGTGGTCTTACCGTGCGTACCGGCTACGCAGAGGCCCTTATGCTGGCGTGTGAGGGTGCCTAATACCTGTGCACGCTTCTGGATGTCAAAACCATTGGTGCGGAAATACTGCAACTCCTGATGGCTCTCGGGAATGGCAGGGGTGTAGATGACTAGACAGTTGTCAGGATGCTTGCAGGCAACAGGAATCGCATCGACATCTTCTGTATAATGGATGAGCATACCCTCTTTCTCCAACTGCTTGGTAAGGGTGCTGGGAGTCTTGTCGTAGCCAGCTACAACAAGTCCTTTTTTGATGAAATAACGGGCGATGGCACTCATGCCAATGCCACCTGCTCCGATGAAATATACTGCGTTGATATCTTTCATATCACTTTTTACTTTTCGTTTTTTCACTCTTTAAGCGGAAGCAAATTTTTCACTTTTCGTTTTTCACTTTTCACTTAACTTAATGACTTCTTTAGCAATGATCTCTGCCGAGTTGGGCAGCGCCATCTTCAGGATGTTCTCATGAAGACTCTGTAGCTTGGCATCGTCCTTGGCGGTATCGATAGCCAACGGCAACAGTATCTTGGCGGCTTCCCCGTCCTTCACATAGAGGGCTGCCTGCTTGTTGACCAGTGCCATGGCATTCTTGGTCTGGTGATCCTCTGCCACATTAGGTGACGGTACGAGGATAACAGGTTTGCCGAGTAAGCAGAATTCACTGATAGAACCGGCACCGGCACGGCTGACTACCAGGTCAGCAGCCTTATAGGCGGCACCCATATCACTGATGAAATCGGTAATGGTGAGATTGGGAACATCCTGTCCCTTCATCCGCTCGCTAATCTCCGCACTATAGTATTTCCCGGTCTGCCAAATGAACTGCACACCGCTCTCACGAATATCGTCAAGGTGTTGTAAGACACTCTCGTTCAAAGTGCGGGCACCCAGACTGCCACCAACAATGAGCACCGTCTTCTTGGTGGGGTCGAAACCAAAGGAACGCACGGCATCCTCGTGGCTGATAGTGGTGTCAAGTAACTGCTGACGAACGGGATTACCTGTCATCATAATTTTTTCCGCAGGAAAGAAGCGTTCCATACCTTCATAAGCTACACAGATCTTGGCTGCCTTCTTGGCTAATAGCTTATTGGTGACACCAGCGTAGGAGTTCTGTTCCTGCAACAGACAGGGAATGCCCTTGGCTGCTGCCATGTTGAGCGTAGGACCACTGGCATAGCCACCTACTCCGACAGCTACTTGAGGACGGAAGTCTGTGATGATTTTCTTCGCCATGCGCTGGCTCTTCCATATCTTGTAGAGAACCTTGATGTTCTTCAACAGATTTTTACGGTCGAAACCTTGAATGGGAAGACCTTTGATTTCGTAGCCGGCAGCGGGAACACGTTGCATCTCCATACGACCTAAAGCCCCAACGAACAGTATCTTAGCCTCGGGACGTAGTGCCTTGATGGCATTGGCAATAGAAACGGCAGGGAAGATATGACCTCCCGTACCTCCGCCACTGATAATCACTCTTAATTCGTCCATAGTAACTTATGTATTATATAAACCTTGCAAAATTACGAATTATATTTCTTTTCTTTGCATATTTTATTTGATATTTTCTTCTTTCTTCATTTTTGCTGATTTGCTGACGCTTAGTATGGCACCAATGTAGGCACAGTTGATGATTGTTGATGTACCACCTTTGGATATCAATGGTAAGGGCTGTCCCGTTACAGGCGCAAGTCCAACAGCTACCATCATGTTAAATGTGGCTTGAATGACCAGCAACAATCCTAACCCCATAGCAAGAAAAGCAGGGAAGTTGTTTTCGCAACGACTGGCGATACGAGCACAGCGATAAAGTAGTACAATGTAGAGGAAGACCACAGCAAAAGCACCGATAATTCCTAACTCCTCAATGATGATGGCATAAATGAAATCAGAGAATGCTTGTGACAAGAAATCTCGTTCTGTGCTCTTACCAGGCCCTTTTCCAATGACACCACTTGATACAATGGCGATGTTGGCGTGAGCCACCTGTGCATCCTTGTCAAGGTCATACTCCTGTGGGGTGGGCTTAGGCTTGCCAAACTTCATGATACGGCTTTTCCATGTGTCTGCACGATGGAACATCTTTTCAATGGCATTTTTCTTCTTGGGTTGCTCTGTCTTTTCAACTTTTGTCAGTTCCTGATTGACTTCTGTAGTGTCATGTCCCATAATCATGACCATAGACAGCGTGAAGACTACCAACAGAATGACGGTGCCTGCCAGCTTGCCTAACTGGCGCAAAGGAACTAGTCCGATGAACATCATCAGGAAAACTACTGCAAAAAGCATAGCTGAAGTTGAGAGGTTTTCCAGACCGATGAGGAAACAGGCGGGGAGAGTAATCCACATAATCCATTTGAAAGCATTCCGGTCTGCTCCGTTCTCTCGTTGCATAGCGGCTAATATTTGTGCAACGATCAGCACAACAGTACCCTTCGCAATTTCAGACGGCTGAAAAGTAAAGCCGAATAGGTTTATCCATCGACCAGCATCACCTACCTTGGTACCTGCAAGAAGCACCCATAACAAGGTAATCAGGGAGACGAGCATAAGAAATGGTGTCATCAATTTAAAATAGCGGCATGGTATGTTGAGCGTAACAATGGCGACTACAACACCGACAATGATGGTGCCGGCATGATAGACGATAGGACCAATGTAGTTCTGACTCTTATAGGTCAGCCCGCTAGATGCAGAGAAAACCTCTACGATACTGATCATACAGAGGAAGAAGAATACCATCCATATGACTCGGTCGCCTTTGAAGATATTACCTATTCTTTTGTTCATATTATAGCGTTAACCGCTCGTACTTTTCGTTTTACATTTTTCACTTTACACTTACAAAGCCTTAGCCAAGGTTTTGAACTGTTCACCACGATCTTCCATGTTTTTAAAGAGATCAAAACTTGCACAGCAAGGGGATAGTAATACTGTCATACCGGGTTCTGCCATTTCATAGCAGGCCTGGACACATTCTTTCATGGAATGTGTGTCACGAACGGGAATACCCAAGGCATCGAAATTGTCATGCAACTTCTGATTGTCTGCTCCTAAATAGACTAAGCCGGCACATTTTTCCTTCACCAGAGGTTTTATAGGATCATAGTCATTGCCCTTATCCTTGCCGCCTATAATGAGAATGGTCTTGGTTTTCATCGATTCTAAAGCATACCAGCAGGCATCCACATTGGTAGCTTTCGAGTCGTTAATATACTGTACGCCACGCACAGTACATACTTTTTCTAAGCGATGCTCAACACCAGGGAAATCACTTAGCGACTCACGGATGACATCTTTTTGAATGCCCGCAATATTGGTGGCGATGCCTGCTGCCAATGAGTTGTATATATTATGTTTACCCGTCAGACTGAGAGACTCTTGTTCCATATTGAACGGCTCGGGCTTTTCTATCTTATATTTTCCTTCCTCGATATAACCGATGGAGCCTTTCTCCTTTAGTTCAGAGAATGGGAATTGGATAGCCTGGATACTGTATTTCTCTAATTCTTTTTTGATAATAGGGTCATCGTTCCAATAGATGAAAGCATCTTGAGGCGTTTGGTTCTGGATGATGCGCATCTTCGAATCAACATAGTTTTGCATCTTGAAATCGTAGCGGTCAAGATGGTCGGGAGTGATGTTCAGTAGGATTGCAATGTTTGCACGGAAATCGTACATATTATCCAACTGGAAAGAACTTAGCTCAATAATATAATAGTCATGAGGATCTTCAGCCACTTGCAATGCCAGGGAATTACCGATATTGCCCGCCAGCCCCGCATCATATCCAGCCTTTTTGAAAATATGATAGATTAAACTAGTGGTAGTGGTCTTGCCATTAGAACCTGTAATACATATCATTTTAGATTGTGTGTAGCGACCAGCAAACTCAATCTCGCTAATGATATGGATACCCTTTTCTTTGATTTTTACAATCATAGGTGCTGTGTCAGGGATGCCAGGACTCTTGATGATCTCATCGGCATTCAGAATTTTCTCTTCTGTATGCTGACCTTCTTCCCATGAAATCTGATGGTCGTCCATCAGTTTCTTATACTTATCGCTAATCTTCGACATGTCACTGACGAAGACATCAAAACCTTCTTTCTTGGCTAAAACGGCTGCTCCAGCACCACTCTCACCAGCTCCTAATATAACAATTCTTTTCATTATGGTAGGTAATTATTCACTCTTGATGTTTCACTCTTCACTCTTCTTTGACCGAGGTCAAAGCGACCAAAGGTCGAGCGCACTTTTCACTCTTCACTTTTCACTTTTCACTCTTCACTTTTCACTCTTATCTCACCTTTAGGGTTATTATCGCTAATGCTGCTAAGATAATGGATGCAATCCAGAAACGGATGGTTATTTTTGACTCATGGAATGGACGGTGTGGCCATCCTTTGAGAATGTAGGTGCTTGTAGCATCCAGTTGTGAATCCAATCTACGGAAGGTATCGTGGATGGGCGTAGCACGGAAGACGCGCACCCTTTTGCCCTTGCGTTTCTGTAATTTGAACCATTGTGTCTGAATGATGACGCTGAGGCTCTCGATGAAGAAGATGCCGCAGAGAATCGGAAGCATGAGCTCCTTATGGATGATAATGGCACAAACACCAATGATTCCTCCGATGGTCAGCGAGCCGGTATCTCCCATGAAAACCTGTGCAGGATAGGCATTATACCACAGGAAACCAATCATAGCCCCTGTAAAGGCACTTAAAAATACTACTAATTCCTGTGAGCCGGGGATATACATGATATCGAAATAGGCGGCAAATACGATGTGGGAAGAGACGTACGCAAATATCAGCAAAGCTACTCCGATGATAGCCGAGTTGCCTGCGCACATGCCGTCCATACCATCATTTAGATTTGCACCATTAGAGACAGCAGTAACGGCTAGAATAGTCATAATGACAAACAATATCCATCCTGCTGCCACCTTGTATTTCCCACAGAATGACATGATGTTAGAATAGTTCAAATTGTGGTTCTTGATGAACGGAATAGTTGTTTGCAGAGATTTTACAGGCTCGGTATTATGCTTTATTACGATTTCCTGATTCTCTTTGGTTTCTGTGATATTCTCACGAACGACTGCGTCGGGGCTTAACCATAAAGTAAGACCTACGATAAAACCGATACTAACTTGTCCGATAATTTTATAAATGCCTTTCAAACCTTCTTTGTTCTTCTTGAAAATCTTGATGTAATCATCCATAAAGCCAAGGAATCCCAGCCACACGGTAGTTACAATCATGATCAGTAGGTAGATGTTTCGCATACGTCCCAACAACAAAACAGGAACAAGGATGGACACGATAATGATAATACCACCCATGGTGGGTACCCCTTTCTTTTTCTCTCCGAATGGGTCGATGCTTGGGTCACGAGCTGTTTCTGAGATGTTACGACGTTTCATCCACTTGATGAAATACTCACCAAACCATGCCGAGATAATTAGCGACAGGATGAGGGCAAGCAATGATCGGAACGAGATATACGACCAGATATGTGCTCCGGGGATATTGAACTGCTCTAGGAATCTGAAGATGTAGTATAGCATTGTCTTTAATTTTTCGTTATGACATGATATCGTTATGCTGTTATAGCGAATATTTCACGAACAATTTCACGGTCGTCAAAGTGGTGCTTGACACCCTTGATTTCCTGATAGTCTTCGTGCCCTTTACCGGCGATGAGAATGACATCACCTTTCTCTGCCATCATGCAAGCAGTACGGATGGCTTCCTTGCGGTCAACAATAGAGATCACCTTTTTCATCTGAGCAGGTGTAAGACCTGCTAACATGTCGTTGATAATATCTTGCGGCTCTTCATTTCGGGGATTGTCGGAAGTGATAATGACACGGTCGCTTTGCTTGACGGCTTCTTGTGCCATCAGCGGACGCTTGCCTTTATCACGATTTCCTCCGGCTCCACAGACGGTAATGACTTTGCCTTGCTTTCCTTCTAATACCTCATGGATGGCATTTAGCACGTTTTCCAAAGCATCAGGTGTGTGAGCGTAATCGACAATGGCTGTGATACCATCTTGAGAACGAATAGGTTCTAGTCTGCCAGCCACACTCTTTAATGTGCTCAGCACAACGAGTATGTCCTCAGGCTTCTTTCCTAGCATGGTAGCAGCTCCATAGACGGCCAACAGATTGGAAACATTGAATTTACCAATAAACTGAACACCTACTTCGCGCCCGTTGATTTCTAAGTACATACCCTCAAAGTGGCATTCAATGATGCGTGCCCGGAAATCTGCCATTGTCCGTGTTGAGTAGGTCTTTACCTGCGCTTTTGTGTTCTGTACCATCACACTGCCGTTCTTGTCGTCAGCATTGGTAATGGCAAAGGCATCTTTCGGAAGACTGTCAAAAAACGCTTTCTTGGCATCACGATAGTTCTCGAAAGTCTTATGATAGTCCAAGTGGTCGCGAGTGAGATTGGTAAATAGTCCGCCAGCAAAGACAAGCCCCCCAATGCGCTTTTGGGCAATGGCATGACTTGAACATTCCATAAAAGCATACTCACAGCCTGCCTCCACCATTTGATGAAGCAGACGGTTTAGCTCTATGGGGTCAGGGGTGGTATGGTCTGCAGGAATGGGTGTATCTTCGATGTAGTTGCATACCGTAGAAAGCAGTCCGCATTTATGACCGAACCGACGGAACATATTATATAATAAGGTGGCGATTGTTGTTTTGCCATTGGTTCCTGTTACACCAACAAGTTTAAGCTTTAAAGAAGGCTCCCCATAAAAGACAGTGGCAACAGGTCCTACGGCATCTTCGGTAGAAGCCACCTGGATGTAGGTGACACCTTGCTGTTGCTTCTCAGGCATATCTTCGCAAAGCACGGCAATGGCACCAAGTTCCAACGCCTTGGGAATGAAACGGTGACCATCGGTCTGTGTGCCTTTAATGGCTACGAAAAGATGACCGTTCTCTATTTTGCGTGAGTCGATGTTCACGCCTGTAATCTCAGCCTCTGCGTTACCAATAATGGCAATGGGCTTGATTCGTTTAAGCAGTTCGCTTAGTTTCATACACCTTTTTTATTTTAAATTTATTCCAATGTTAAAACACACTCGCATCCTTTTAAAATTTCCTTGCCGGCTGGGTAGCTTTGTTTCTTTACCTTTCCACGTCCGTGAAGTTTCACGCGTAGCCCACGGCTTTCCAGCAGGTAAACAGCATCTTTTGCTCCCATTCCTACCACGTTGGGCGTAATGTTTCCCTTTGTCTGTTCTTCTGCTTGTGTCACATGCTTGTTGATACCTAATTTCCCCAAAACATAGTTGGCATCTTTTACGTTGCCACTTTTGACATCGGGGATGGCAACAGACAGTTCGTCATGGGCATCTTTGACGCTCATTTTCAGATTACGGGCCATCACACCTTCTGCAATTTGACGGAAGACAACACCACTCATGCCTCCACCAGAAGCAGGCAAACCTGATTTCTTTAGGCAGACAATACATGAATAGCGTGGGTTGTCTGCGGGGAAATAACCGGCAAAAGACAGCCAGTATTGAACGGTACCACTCTTATAACCGGCTTTACCCTGTGATACTTGTGCGGTTCCGGTCTTTCCTGCCACTTTGAAATGCTCTGAACCTGCCTTACGTCCCAGTCCTTGACTGACGACATGCTCCAAAATGGTTTGCATAGTCTTCAGTGCCTTGGGCTTTGCAATACTTTCTTTGATAACCTCAGGAGGGAACTCCTTGATGATCTCGCCATTTTTCATGACTTGTTTGACAAAACGTGGTCTCATCATCTTGCCATTGTTGGCAATAGCATTGTAGAAAGTAACGGTGTTGATAGGAGCTATCTGTGTCTCGTAGCCAATAGACATCCAAGGCAGCGTGGTGGCATACCAGTTGTCATCATAGCGACCGTTTTTCTTGCGATGGGGCATACGGATAATTGGTGGACGATAACCAGGTAGAATGTTTTGTAATTTCAGGTCTTCAGCGATACCGATACGATGAAGTCCTTGTACATAACGCTCAGCTTGGTCGTGGTATATTTTGTCGATAACATGACTCACACCAATGTTTGAACTTACCTCCAGTGTGCGAGCCATATTGATGTCACCATAGCCACCGCGTCGCCAGTTGTGGTCTTTCATCTCACGACCGTACATGGGTAAAACTCCACAGCCAGTGTGGATGACGTAGCTGGTATCTATCTTACTGCCTTCAATGGACAGTTCATCGTCTAAGGCTACAAGGAAAGAGGCAACCTTGAATACAGAGCCTGGCTCACAGCGGTAGCTGATGGCGCTATTGACGGTTTCTGCATAATAGGGGGTGCCTTGCTTGTCGTAGTAGCGTTGCATGTTGACAATGGCCTTGACATCGCCTGTTTCCACCTCCATGAGGATGGCAACACCCATCTCTCCGTTGATAAGCTTTAACTCGTCAAGAAGGGCTCGCTCTGCCAAGTCTTGCATGTTTACATCAATAGTGGTCACAATATCACCACCGTCAATAGGCAGTGTGACGGGTATATTCATGTATTTGTTCAGAATCTTACGGCGTCCTGTGATGCCGGGCGTTCCTCTTAATATAGAGTCGTAGGCCAGCTCCAGTCCAAAATAGGCGGAGTCCTTGGCTCCATACATACCGCCAACAGTACGCTGAGCCAGAGAGCCAAAGGGACGGCGACGGGAATTAAACTCTTCCTCGTGGAAACCGCTCTTGAACCTTGGCATGTTGAAGAACGGTAATTTCTTGACCTCTGTATAGGTGTTGTAGTCTATACGCTTGGGCCAGATGGGCCAGTGACGTGCTCCAACGGTACCATTACCATTGACTTTCTGACGACCTTTGTCGAATAGGACCTTGAATTCATAGGCTGTCAATGGGAATATCTTGCTGAGCCCTTCGCATACGGAATCTACTTTGCTGAGCCACAGCGAGTCGTCTTTCTCAAAGGCTGCTGCTTGGAAATCAATGAAGATCCTGTATTCTGGAATGCTACTGGCCATTAACTGACCATCGCAACTGAGAATGTTTCCACGAACAGGCTTCACGCTCACGGAATCACGCTTCAATCGGTCGGCCACCTCCGTCCAATATTCTTTCTTGGCAGTCATGATGTAGAGCGCCCTGCCAATAATGGCAAAGCCAATGAGCGTTAGTACAATGGCGATAGCCATGTAGCGCGGCATTACTTTATTATTATCAAATTTGCTCATTCCTCATTCCTCATTTTTATCATTCAGGCACCTGAATGATATACGGTGGCTGGTCTGCTTGATGCAATAGCGAGTCTTTATTCTGTTTCAGGATGTCGAGGACACGACTCTCGCGACATTTCTCCGTCAGTGTGCTAGAAGAACTCAGTGCCTTGAATTTGGCGTCCTTCAACTGATTCTCTAAACGGTCAATGTTGAGCATGTCTTGTTGACACTGGTACCGAAAGGCCACATACATGATAGTGAAACCTACAATCAGTACAAAAAGCCAGATTTGTGAGCGTACCGTTTGTGTAGTCAGCAAGTCACCACCTAAAATGGTACGCAAATTCAGTTGTGAAGAAGGGTGGGGGTCTTCCTCACTGACTGTTTCCTTGATCTTCTGAAGAGTATCCTTGATACTGCTTTCTGGATTCTCTGGCTTCTCTAGGACTTCTGAGTCCTCTTGATCCTCTAGGTCGATGTCTCTTATGTTGTCTTCTGCCATGTCTCTTATATCTTTTCTGCTATTCTAAGTTTTGCACTGCGACTGCGTGGATTGTTTTGAACTTCTTCTTCTGAAGGAGTGGCGACCTTATTGACTAGGTGGAACGGACTATGGAGGCGTCCATAGAAGTCCTGTTCTATTTTTCCTTCTGCGTTGCCAGCTTTCATTACGTTTTTGACGATGCGGTCTTCCAACGAGTGGTAAGTGATAACGCTGAGGCGCCCTCCTTGACGAAGCAGCTTGGTTGCACCAAGAAGCATGTCGCGTAAGGCTTCCATCTCGTGGTTTACCTCAATTCTCAGGGCCTGATACAGTTTTGCGGTCTCCTTTTTCTCCCGCTCAGGATGTATGATGATACTGGTCGCTTCTCCCAGGTCTGCTGTGGTCTGAAGGGGCTTATGCTGACGGTATTCACAAATCACCTTTGCTATGCGCTTGGCATTTTTAATCTCTCCGTAGAGGTAAAAGACATCAGCCAGTTGCTCTTCCGTATAGTTGTTCAGTATGTCAGCAGCAGTTTGTCCCGCCCTTTTATTCATACGCATATCTAATGGTGCGTTGAAGCGAAAGGAGAAGCCTCGTGTCTCGTCGTCGAAATGATGACTTGATACTCCTAAGTCTGCCAACAGTCCGTCTATCTTCTCTACACCATAATATTGCATCCAGTTGTTGAGATATCTGAAGTTGCTCCGTACAAAGGTAAACCTGTCGTCATTGACAATGTTTTTCTCTGCATCAGCGTCTTGGTCGAAGCTGTACAGATGACCTTTCGAGCCAAGGCGTGACAGAATCTCCTTGGAATGACCACCTCCTCCGAAGGTTACATCTACGTAAATGCCGTCGGGCTGGATAGCCAGCCCGTCAACGCTTTCCCGGAGAAGTACAGGGACGTGATATGTCTCAGCTGTTATAATCATTCTTCACTCTTCACTTTTCACTCTTCACTTTTCACTCTTCACTTTTCACTCTTCACTTTTCACTTTTCACTTTTCACTCTTCACTTTTCACTCTTCACTTTTCACTTTTCACTCTTCACTCTTCACTTTTCACTTTTCACTTTTCACTTTTCACTCTTCACTCTTCATGAGGTCTTCCAAAGCTTGTCCAAATTGTTCAGGGGTCATTTGCTGTTCCTCTACCTTGGAGTTGCTCCAGATTTCTATGGTATCTCCCATTCCGATGAACTTGATGTCCTGCTCTATGGAAGCCATACGAAGGTAGCGTTTGGGAATAAGAAAGCGCCCGTTGCCGTCAAGGGTTAATAGCTCCACTTCACTGACAAACTGACGGAATACCTGCTGTTGCTGCTTATTCCATCGGTTAAGACGGGTGCGCATGCTGTCCATCTGCTCGTTCCATACACTTTCTGGGTAAAGCACGAGGCATGGCTGGAAGACATCTTTGCGTAACACTAGCCGGTCGTTGCCTCCGGCTTGCAATACCTTGCGGAAGATAGCGGGCAGGAAAGCACGTCCTTTCGTGTCTGTTTTGGCTTCTATGTTACCTAAAAATCGCATGCGTACTTCTTTATTTTTATAACTGTGGGTGCAAAGTTAATCATTTCTCCCCACATTCCCCCACTTTTCTCCACTTTTTTTAGTGAATAATTTTTAAAACATGAAAACAGGTGTATTTTTTTTATGAAAAATATTCATATTCACAAAGTTTTTCCTAACTTTGCAAACTGTTAGTAACATTATGGAAAAATGGGACAAATTACAGAGAAGACTATTGATATTGATAACATTCTGAAAGACAAGATGGGCGCAAAGGCCAAATGGGTACCTCGTCCATTGGTGTCGTGGTTGAAGCGTGTCATTCATCAAGATCAGGTGAATGCTTATCTTTGGGATTCGCGTAATAAAGTGGGGACAGACTGGTTGGAAGAATGTGTCCGATATCTTCAGATGACTTTGGAGATAAAAGGAATGGAAAACTTGCCTTCAAAGGACGATGGCCGTTTATATACCATTGTGTCCAATCACCCCTTAGGGGGTGCTGACGGTGTGGCGTTAGGGGCTATTATCGGTCGTCATTTCGACTCTCGCTTCCGTTATTTGGTCAACGATCTTCTGATGAATCTTCCAGGATTGGCTCCTCTTTGTATTCCCATTAATAAGACTGGACATCAGAGCCGTAACTTTCCTGCTATAGTAAAAGCGGGTTTCGAGAGCCAGTACCACATGTTGATGTATCCTGCAGGCATCTGTTCCCGTAGGCAGAAGGACGGGACTATCCGCGATATACCTTGGTCTAAGACGTTTATCCAGAAAAGTGTTGAGTATCATCGTGACGTGGTGCCTATTCATTTTGGCGGTCAGAACTCCCCTTTCTTTTATAAGTTGGCTAATTTCAGTGACAAATATTTGCCTTTTAATCTGGCGATGATCTATTTGGTTGACGAGATGTACAAGAATGTTGGTAAAACGTTTGAAGTAAGGATAGGAAAGCCCATCCCCTGGCAGACGTTTGATAAGAGCAAGACGCCCCGCCAATGGGCACAGTATGTTCAAGATATCGTTTATAAACTCTAGTCCGCCTAGATAACAACTATAATAACTTCAAACAATGGAACAGCCAATTATCCAGCCTATCAGCAAAGAATTGCTTAAAAGCGAGTTGACGCCCGACAAGCAGTTGCGTATGACAAACAAGAGCAACAATGAGATTTATGTCATCACGGAACATAATGCGCCTCATGTAATGCTTGAGATAGGAAGACTGCGTGAGATAGCTTTCCGAGAGGCTGGTGGCGGAACAGGCAAAGAGGCTGATATAGACGAGTTCGATACTTGTGAGAATTGTTATAAGCAGTTGATAGTATGGAACCCCGAGGAGGAAGAGATCATTGGTGGCTATCGCTATCTGCCAGGTACCGACTGGCAGTATGATGCACAAGGACAGCCTATTCTCGCGACGAGTCACATGTTCCACTTCTCTGAGAAGTTCATCAAAGAATACGCTCCCCAAACGGTGGAGCTAGGCAGGTCTTTTGTCTCCTTGCCTTATCAGTCGTCACGCATGGGTGCCAAGAGTCTTTTTGCTTTGGATAATTTATGGGACGGACTGGGTGCTTTGACCGTCATTCGTCCTAACGTTCGATACTATTTCGGAAAAATGACGATGTATCCTTCTTATATCCGTAAAGGACGTGATATGATACTCTATTTCCTGAAAAAGTATTTTGACGATAAAGAGCACCTTATCATACCGATGAAACCGCTGAAAATGGATACAAATCCCCAAGAACTGGATACTCTTTTCTGTGGACATTCGTTTAAGGAGGATTACCTTATCCTCAATCGCGAGATCCGTAAGTTAGGATATAATATTCCTCCTTTGGTCAATGCCTATATGGGACTTTCACCAACGATGAAACTCTTTGGAACGGCTATCAACTATGGTTTCGGTGATGTGGAGGAAACGGGAATCCTGATTGCCATCGATGAGATTTTCGAAGAGAAACGCAAGCGTCATATCGATACTTTTATTGCTATGCATCATGATGAGTTGGAACTCACGTCTGGTGCTAACAAGATTATCTATAAAGACAAAAACAAAGACTAAAACTAAAACATGCGACGACTTTTGTTGTTATGGGCTCTTTTGCCCGTAGTGGCTCTTGCTCAGAGCCTCGATTCCCTTCATGTCATAGTTGATGCGGAGGCGGTTTCTGGTGTCCCCCATGTCTATAAGACTTTTCAGGAGGCAGCTGCACATTTCAAGGAGGGAACAGCAGAGAATCCGATGACGGTCTATATACGGCCGGGAGTCTATTGGATTGACGATCCTGACGATACTACCGTAAAAGTGGGAAAGAACGGTCGTGAGCCATTTGGCATGACGGTTCGCTGCTCTTATCTTTCTCTAGTCGGACAAGGTCTCGTTCCACAGGATGTGGTGCTTGCCTCACAACGAGGTCAGACACAGGGAGCCATAGGCAATTTCACGATGTTTGATTTCTGGGTGAAGACGTTAAACGTTGAGAATCTCACGATGGGTAACTACTGCAATGTAGATTTGATATATCCCCGAAATCCCCGATTAAATCGACAAAAACGGTCGGATGCCATCACGCAGGCGCATGTGGGCTATGTTCATGGTGACACGCTAAAAGCTTGCCGGGTGCGCTTTATCAGCAGACTCAATTTGAATCCGCTGAATGGTGCGCGTTATTCCTATTACGAAGATTGTCATTTCGAGTGTACGGATGATGCCTTGAATGGTACGGCTATCTATCGCGACTGCAACTTCGATTTTTATGGACAGAAGCCATTCTGGAGCACGCGAGGTGCTGGTGCGATGTTCATCAATTGCCTTTTCAACGCAAAAAGTGATAGTCGTGAGTTGTATTTCTGTAAGCAAGGAGGTCCGGTTACACTTATCGACTGTCGCTTCATGGCTCCTTCAGATAGTGTCTATATAGGTTGGACAGCCTATCCTCAGCCTTGGCTGCGTTGTTATCAAAGCAATTTTACGCTGAATGGAAAACCATACTTGGTAGGTAATCGTCAGCCACAAAACACGCTTCAACCCTTGATGCTCAACGAGTCTTTGCAGAAAACACCCTATTTGGACATCAGCCAGCATGAGGCGACGTTGCTGACAGGTCAGGATACGCTTCGCCTTACTTGCCCTGAAACCGTCCGCTGGAGCATTCCCACGGGCTACGAATCCTTCGTGTCGCTTAGTCCCGTAAACGAAGGCTCTACCTTTGTCATTCCTACCAATAACACAGATGAAATGGCAGATTTCTGTATCATCGCCTCTACTGAAGACGGACGCGAGGCGGCTTGTCATGTGGTTGTTAAACCTTCTATATTACCTCCCCCTGCTTTTAGGAAACGGCCTCGTATCGTCCAGAAGAAGGATTGTCTGCAATTAGACTATCAACTCGACTTAAAGGGGCGTCGTGACGAGTCGCGTATCACCTGGTATCGTAACAACATCCCCGTTTCCACCACGCATGATAAGCCTGAGAGGGTCTATTTCTTGACAGCAGCGGACCGTGGACAGCAGATTAGTGCTACCATGGAGCCCAAACATCAGCGGAGCACCTACGGCTCTGCGGTCTCAAGCAGTATAAAGTTGTCTAGTCTTCCTGGTCACACAAGTTCCACTAGTAAAACCACCCTTTTCACCGACTTCCACGATTTTCCCTGCGAGTGGCAACCCCAGATACTGCCAGGCTATTGGACGGTTGATGGGTATAAGCCTCAGGATACTGCTGCATTCCCCTGGGCATTTGATGTTCAGAAACCGATGTGGGAATATGGTGAAGGGTTCAATGGTGCCGTTGGAAAAGGATTGTTGCAGGCACAACGGGGTGCTCGCCTGATGTACACGCCGGTATCCCGTTCTGCTGGGAATGTTTCCCGTTTATATGGAGATATGTCTTTGACATTGCAGGTAGATCCCACCAAGACGGCAGGTCAAGGGTTTGGTTCAGCTACGGGTCAGTATATGGATGTTTGCCTGAAGTTCAATACCCAGACACTTACAGGCTATGGCTTGCGAATCATTCGCACCACCAAGCATGCCAAAGCGGTTGACTTCCTGTTGGTACGCTATAATAATGGTGTGGTAACTCCGATTTCAGAGGCTGTTTCTTCTACCTGTTATCGTACGGGATGTACTATTTTTCTTGATTTCAACGGTAATCAGCTGTCTGCTAGTGTTTCTACCAAGACACCCCGACCTGCTGATTCTGTACTCCCTCATGAAGTGAAGCTCACGGCACAAGTAGAACCAAACGCTTTTGGAGGCGTTCACATTCAGCATACCGGTTCGTGTGGTGAAAGCACCACCATGCTTCATAGTGTGATGGTGGAGTGGAAATGATATTACACGATAGGTAGTGAGATACCATTTATCTTCTGATAGACGTCAAGCGCATAGATATCTGTCATGCCGGCTATATAGTCTATGACAGCCATGATGCGCGTCTCCAGGTCATTACTGTTGATGTCATACTGAGAACTGACACGCTCTATGAGTTGCTGGGAGTAATATCGCTCGGGGTGCATCACCGCTTCCGTCATCTGTTCCATCAGGGTTTCCATAATCTTGTAACCGGAGAGTTCTACGTCCAAAACGGGTCGGCTACGATAGATGCGCTCAACGGAAAGTTTCGCACATTGTTGGTAGGCATTACGCTGCACTTCGTTGATGTGTTGTATTAATGAACCTTCAAAGGTGCCGTTTAGTATCGCATCTTCGTTTTCTACAAATGTATTGACACATTCGTTTTCCAGTTTTCCGATCACGCAGGCACGCATATATACCACCTTTTCGTTGGGGTCTTTCAGTTCCTCGTCAACAATTCGCTTCAGAATTTTTTCCTGATTCTCTTGATTGAAGAATCCCAACAACAGACGTTCTGTTTCGTCGTAGGTGAGTATTTTCAGCTTGTGGGCATCTTCAAGGTCCATAATTTCGTAACAGATATCATCCGCAGCTTCCACCAGATAAACCAGTGGATGACGGGCATAGCGCAAGGGTTCATCAGGTGCTGACTTGCACATAATTCCCATTTCATCGGCAATGCGCTGGTAATATTCCTGCTCCGACTTGAAGAAGCCGAACTTTCCTTTCTTGCTGGCTGCTGATGAGGCATAAGGGTATTTGACAATGCTTGCCAGCGTCGAATAGGTCATCACAAAGCCTCCTGCCCGACGACCTTTAAACTGGTGGGTCAGCAGTCGGAAGGCATTGGCATTACCCTCAAAGTGGGTGATGTCATCCCAAAACTCCGATGAAACCTCCGATTTTAGAGCGTTGCCAGCTCCTTCCGTGAAGAATGTCTGGATGGCCTTCTCACCTGAATGACCAAACGGGGGATTGCCTAAATCGTGGGCAAGGCATGCAGTAGATACTATCTGTCCGATCTGTTCGAACATCGTTCCTCGCAGTTCAGGACGTTTCTCTTGAATGATGCGTTGCGCCACGTCATTGCCTAGCGACATGCCTACACTGGCCACTTCCAGCGAGTGGGTCAGCCGGTTGTGTACGAAAATACTGCCTGGCAGGGGGAATACCTGCGTCTTGTTCTGTAGTCTGCGAAAAGGGGCTGAGAAAATCAGTCGGTCGTAATCCCTTTTGAACTCTGTCCGGTCATCGTGTCGCTCCGTATGCCGGTGCTCCTGTCCCAGCCGTTTGTTTGATATCAGTTGTGTCCATTCCATATCGGGTGCGAAATTACGAATAAAAAATGAGATAGACAAATGACTTTCTTCTTTTTCTGCCAAATATCCCTCGAAATGATAAAAAGATACAAATTCGGGAGAAAATGATGGTAGTTTGAGAGGAAATGACTACCTTTGCACATTATTTAATTTAGAAGCATTTCAAAATGATAAAGATTAAGGTTGTCAATCGCGGACATCAACAGTTGCCTGCATACGCTACACCGCAGAGTGCCGGCATGGACCTGAGGGCTAATCTGAGTGAGCCTGTCACCCTGCATCCGATGGAGCGCAGGCTGATTCCGACAGGTCTGCATATCGCCCTTCCTGAGGGCTATGAGGCTCAGGTGCGTCCTCGCAGTGGTCTCGCCTTGAAGCACGGTCTTACGGTGTTGAACACTCCGGGCACCATCGATGCCGACTATCGTGGTGAGATAGGTGTGGTACTTATCAATCTGTCGCAGGAAGACTTCGTCATCAACGACGGTGAGCGTATTGCCCAGATGGTTATCGCCCGTCACGAACAGGGCGACCTCGTTGTTGTCGAGGAACTGGACCAGACGGAGCGCGGCGAAGGTGGCTATGGACATACTGGTGTGAAATAGCGGCGCAAGCGCCTAGTGAAACGCTTCGCTAGTGAATAGTGAACAGTGAATAGTGAACAGTGAATAGTGAACAGTGAATAGTGAACAGTGAATAGTGAACAGTGAATAGTGAACAGTGAATAGTGAATGGCAGAGAGTGTTTTGGCAATAAAATCTATAGATTTTGGTGTCCGTGTGGTACATTGCGCTCAATTCTTGCAAAAAGAAAAGAGTGAATTTATTATGTCTAAGCAATTTCTAAGGAGTGGAACCAGTATCGGTGCAAACATCCATGAAGGTGTGTATGCACAAAGCAAAGCTGATTTCGTCAGTAAATTAAGCATATCTCTAAAAGAAGCAAATGAAACTTCATATTGGTTGATTCTTCTTAAGAAAACCGATTACTTGACACTGGAAACATATAATTCACTCAAATCCGATTTGGATGAGTTAATCCGTATGATTATATCATCGTTGAAGACGGCAAAGAAAGAATAATGATTATGGGGACGACGATAAGAAGATTGATAGCAGTAGTGATACTATTCACTATTCACTGTTCACTATTCACTAGCCTCGCAGTGGCGCAAGACACTTCGAGGCGCTATGATAATTTCTTTCTCGAAGCCATCGTACAGCGTGAAAAGGGAAACAGTGATGCGGCTTTCGACCTGCTGCGCCATTGCGTGGAGATAGATTCCACCCGTTCGGAGGCTTACTATTATCTTGCCCAATACTATGGTGCACTGAATCAGAAAGACAAGATGCTCGGACTGATGAAGAAGGCACTGGACCTGGAGCCCGATAATACTACTTATCTCGAGACGTTGGCAAATATTTATATATCGCGTCGTCAATATTCCGAAGGCATTGGGATGCTGGAACGCCTGTATGACAAGAGTCGTGAGCGCGACGAGGTGTTAGGCATGCTGGTGCAGCTGTATGAGCAGCAGCAGGACTATGATAACGCCATCCGGACGTTGAACAGGCTTGAAACGATAGAGGGAAAGACGGAGCGCCTTTCCTTTGCCAAGAGCAGCCTTTTCACGCAGAAAGGTGACAAGAAGGCAGCCATCAGTGAGATGAAGCAGTTGGCAGACCAGTATCCGCATGACAACAACTACCGCTGTCTGTATGCTAACACGCTCTATGTCAATGGACAACAGAAGAAGGCGCTGGCTATCTATCATGAGATATTAAAGGATGATCCCGACAATCGCAATGCTCAGATGGCGATGCTGGCTCATTATAATGAGCAACATGACACCTTGGCTGCTAACCAGCTGATAGAGCATATCTTGCTGAACAAGCACTCCTCTACGGAAGACCGTGTTGCACTGATGCGTCAGGTGATAGGTGATAGCGAGCGGGCAGGAGGCGACTCCACTCGTGTGCTGCACCTCTTTCACCAGATGTTGGAACTTCCTCAGAGCGATGCCAACCTGGCCCTCTTCTGTGCAACCTATATGAATCTGAAAAAGATGCCACAGGATAGCATTGGCAAGGTGTTGGAACAGGCCCTGCAAATCTCTCCCGACAATGCGGCGGCCCGTTTACAGCTGGTCAGCTATGCCTGGCAGGCGGAGAACCGTGACCGCGTCATCGCATTATGCAGAGAGGCTCGTCAGTATAATCCCGATGAAATGGCATTTTATTACTATCAGGGTATCGCCTACTACCAGAAGAGTCAGTTGGATGAAGCTCTGGATGCCTTCCAGAATGGCATCGGTGTTATCACGCAACAGAGCGACCCGGCCATTGTCTCCGACTTCTATGCAGTGATGGGTGACATCATGCATCAAAAGGGAATGGACCGTGAGGCTTTTGCCGCTTATGACTCTTGTCTGCAGTGGAAAGATGATAACATAGGGTGCCTGAACAATTACGCCTATTACCTCAGCATCAAAGGGATGCAGCTGGACAAGGCAGAGCAGATGTCCTACCGTACCATCAAGGCGGAACCGAAGAATGCCACCTACCTGGACACCTATGCCTGGATACTTTTCATGCAGAAGCGTTATAGCGAGGCCCGCATCTATATCGACCAGACCCTGCAGAACGATTCCGACTCGTCAGCAGTACTCTTGGAGCATGCCGGTGACATCTACTATCATGTAGGCGACATAGAAAAAGCGGTGTCCTTATGGGAACAGTCACTGGCTCGTGCCGTTGCTTCTGATGACCAGGAAATCAAAGGTCCGAGGCGACAAGTATTGATTAGGAAAATAAAACTAAAGAAATATCTGAAAGAATGAAGACATTACGTTTCTTGACGGTGACCGCCTGCATGGCAGTGCTGGTCTTTGCAACATCGTGTAGCTCGATGAGGGGACTGGGACGTAAGGGGACCGTCATCCCCAAAAGCGAAAAGACCGCATCAAAGGCAGTCAAGGGAAATACCGTAACACCTGCTGAGGGGGTGAAGGTAGAGGCTCCCGAGAAGAGTAGCCTGTCAGACTCTGTCCAGCGACAGGCTTTCCTGTTTCAGGTGAATGATAACGCACAGCATGCCCGTTTCATCACGTCGAAGATTAAGTTCTCCGTGGAGGTAGGCAATCAGAATATGACGTTGACTGGCAACCTGAAGATGAAGCGTGACGATGTGATTCGCTTGCAGCTGATGGCTTTTGGTTTTGTGGAGGCTGGTCGTCTGGAGTTTACCCCCGACTATGTGCTGATTATCGACCGCATCAACAAGCAGTACCTGAAGGTGCCCTATTCACACCTCGACTTCATGCGCAACAGCAATATCGATTTCTATGTCATACAGGCTCTGTTCTGGAACGAGCTCTTTCAGCCTGGCAAGTCGCATCTGACGGACAGCAACCTGAAGAGTTACAAGACCGAGCAGGGCGCTGATGATGATATCATCGTGGCGTTGGAGGATGGCAAGTTGTCCTATCGCTGGATGGTTGACCATCTTGCTGCTCATGTGAAGATGGCGAACATCATGTATAACGACAGATATCGTGGTAACTACCAGTTGAACTGGGACTATGAAGATTTCAAGAAGCACGACTCCAAACGCTTCCCCATGACGCATAAAGTGTCGTTCTCCACACCTCAGAAGGAAATCAAATTCGAAATGATGCTGAACTATCTGGGTAATGAGGACAACTGGGAGACGCGTACCACATTGTCTGGAAAATATCGCCAGGTTGAGGTTGACGAGATCCTGCGTCGCTTTATGGCACTCTAATAGATAAGGATGAAGCGGATAAGTATCATACTTTTATTGCTGGCCTTTACGCTGGCTCCACAGGCACAGACTCGTTCGAAGCGCTCTGCTACAACGAGGAAGACGGCTGTGCAACGTAAAAAGACAACTCGTAAGAAGACGACGACAACGCCTGCTGCCAAGCAGCCCGTAAGCGTGCAGGCCTTGCAGAACCAGCGTCTGAAGATACAACAGCAAATCAAGGAACAGGAGAAACGCTTGCAGTCCAACCAGCAGGATGTGAAGAAGCGTTTGCAGAACCTCATGATAATCAATACGGAGATTGAGGGAAAGCGCCGTTCCATCGACACTATCCGTCGGAATATCACTACGCTTGATGCGGAAATAGAACACCTCTGTCAGCAGCTGGACGACCTCCAGGCGGAGTTGAATAAGTGCAAGGAACGTTATGTGAAGTCGATGCGTTACCTGCATCGTAACAAGGATTACCAGAGTCAGCTGATGTTCATCTTCAGTGCTGACAACCTGACGCAGATGTTCCGACGCCTGCGTTTCATGCGTGAATATGCTGCCTATCAGCATGTCCAGGGCGATGAGGTCAAGATACAGCAGGAGGCTGTGAATGCCAAATTCCAGGAGATTAGTGCTGCCAAGCGACAGAAAACCCAGCTGTTGGCTCGTGGTGAACAGGAGCGTAAGGAACTGGAAGGTAAACAGGCTGAACAGGAAGGGGTAGTGAAGAGTCTGCAGAGAGAGCAACGCTCCATACAAGGCATCATCGCCCAACAGAAAAAGAAGGATGCGGCATTGAATGCACAGATTGACCGCTTAATCGCTGAAGAAGTGGCTCGCCAGAAGGCACGTGCTGCTGCTGAAGCTAAACGGCGTGCAGAGGCGGAAGCAGCTCGTAAGCGTGCTGCTGAACAGGCTCGAAAGAGGGCGGAGGAAGCTCGTAAGAAGGCGGAGGAGGAAGCCCTCGCTGCTAAGACCAAGGAGGCTCGTGAGGCGGCCCGTCGCCGTGCGATGGAGCATGCCAAGGAAGAGGAGAGTGCTCGAAAAGAGGTGGAGGCTGCCCGTAAGGTCGAGGAATCACTCCTGACACCTGCGGAAGACCTGCGCATCAGTGGAAGCTTTGAGAGCAACCGTGGACGCCTGCCTATCCCCGTTACTGGCGGCTATCGCATCGTCAGCCATTTCGGACAGTATAATGTGGAAGGTCTGCGTAATGTGACCCTCGACAATAAGGGTATCAACATCAAGGCAGAACCGGGAGCACAGGTCCGCAGCATCTACGATGGTGAGGTCAGCGCCGTGTTCAGCTTCGGTGGTACTGTCGTCGTTATGGTGCGTCACGGCAGCTATATCTCTGTCTATTGCAACCTCGCCAGCGTCAACGTCCGTCGTGGTCAGAAGGTAACTACCCGTCAGCCACTCGGCCGCGTTGGGCAAGACAACATCCTTCAATTCCAGTTGCGCAAGGAAACTGCAAAACTTAATCCCGAGAGTTGGCTGGGAAGATAATTTCTAATGAGTAATGAGTAATTAGTAATTATGATTACCTTTGTGGCGGAATATGCGCATCTTTAACTGTATGTGTTCTGTGCTTAAACATATCATAATTACTCATTACTCATTACTAATTACTAATTAATTCCACATAAGTGGAAATAGCCTTCTCTATCTCTGAAATGCAAATAAATTCGTCCGCACTGTGGCTCCGACTGCTTTCCCCTGGTCCCAGTTTCATCGAGTTAAAAGGCATCAGCGCCTGGTCGCTCAGCGTAGGTGACCCAAATGGTATCATACCCATCTGGATGCTTTTCTGCACCAACGGGTTTCCTATAGGGATATGCGACGACGACAGACGGAAGGAGCGAGCTGTCAGTTCACATTTCTTCATGTGCTTCTGAAGGAAGGCGAACAGGTATTCGTTCTGGTAGTATTCGTTGGTGCGCACATCAATGACGAAATGGCATTCGTCCGGCACCACATTATGCTGTGTGCCGCTGTTGATGACTGTTACCGTCATCTTGGTGGCTCCCAGCAGTGGACTCTCTTTCCTAAAGCGGTAGTCGCGTAACCACACCAGGTCGTCCAACGCCTCATAGATTGCATTCACGCCCTCATCGCGCGCAGCATGTCCACTTTTTCCACGAGCCACACCGTCTATCACCATCAGTCCCTTCTCGGCAATGGCAGGTTGCATACCTGTTGGCTCCCCCACGATGGCAACGTTAATCTTTGGCAACTGTGGTAATGCCAGCGAAAAACCATTCGCTCCACTTACCTCCTCCTCGCACGAAGCCAGATACACCAGATTATATGTTTTGTCCTTCGAGGTTTTGCCTCGCAGGATCCTATATACCTGCAGCAGGCTCACCAGCCCGCCGCCGCAGTCGTTGGCCCCCAGCCCATACAGGCGGTCGCCCTCTATGGTCGGGATAAACGGGTCGCGCGTCCACGTAGCCACAGGTTTCACGGTATCAATATGAGCGTTCAACAACAAGGTGGGCTTCTCGGGGTCTATCTCTTCCTGTATCAGCACATTGTTCCCAATACGCTGGAAGGGCATTTCCCATTTCCCGATGAAATCGCACAATATGTCAGCAGCCTGCGCTTCTTCACGGCTTATCGATGGTGTCTTGATGAGCTCCATCAACAACTCCACTGCATCATTTGTATATTGCTTTATATCCATAACTGGTGCAAAGTTAATAAATTTTTCACTTTTCACTTTTCACTTTTCACTTTTTTTATTACCTCTGACTTCGTCTTAGGTACTTTCGTTCGGAAAATTGCAAATAAATTTGCATTTTCGCTCACTTATTCGTACCTTTGCACCTACATTATTAATTAAGACGAGAAGTTATGCAGACAAATTGCCACATGTCAGTGCTGGTGCACGAACAAGCAAAGAAGTATGGTGACCGCGAAATGCTGATTTATCAGGACTTTGGTGGAAAGGAGTGGAAATCATTGTCATGGAACCAGGTTTCAGCAACCGTCAAACAGGTGTCTAATGCTCTGTTGAACCTGGGAGTGAAACCGCAGGAGAATATTGGTATTTTCTCCAACAACTCGGTGCAGTACATCGAATGCGACTTTGGTGCATGGGGCATCCGTGCTGTAACCATCCCATTCTATGCCACCTCTTCCGAGCAGCAGATCCAGTTCATGGTAAACGATGCTAAGGTGCGCTTCCTTTTTGTAGGCGAGCAAGACCAGTATGACAAGGCACGTCGCGCCTTCTCGCTCTGTCCCACACTGGAGCGTATCATCGTTTTTGATCCGATGGTACATATCTCTACCCACGATCCTAACGCTATCTATTTCTCCGATTTTCTGAAACTGGGCGAGAACCTGCCCCGCCAGACTGAGGTAGAGAAGTTACAGCAGGAGGCTTCTTACGAAGATATTGCTAACATCCTCTATACAAGTGGAACTACGGGCGATTCCAAGGGCGTCATCCTGACGCATGGACAGTTCCATGCCGCCTTTGAGGCTAACAACAAGTGTGTGCCTGTGGGCGAGAAGGACCGTGTCATGAACTTCCTGCCCTATACCCATATCTTTGAGCGTGGGTGGGCTATCCTGTCGCTGACAGAGGGTGCCACCATGATAGTAAACACCCATCCTCAGGAGGTGCAGCAGTCCATGCGTGAGACGCACCCCACCTGTATGTCAGCCGTTCCCCGTTTCTGGGAGAAAGTCTATATGGGTGTCATGGATAAGATAGAACATTCCAGTGCAATGCAACGCAAGCTGTTCTATCACGCCCTGAACGTTGGTCGTAAGCATAACATCGAATACCTCAGCCTTGGCAAGAAACCCCCTATGGCACTCCATCTGGAGTATGAGATGCTCAACCGTACCGTCTTCTCGCTGGTTCGTAAGGAACTTGGACTCGAGAATGCTCATTTCTTCCCCACCGCAGGAGCTGCCGTGTCTGCACATGTCGAAGAATTCGTCCATTCCATCGGAATCAATATGATTGTAGGCTATGGTCTCACAGAGTCACTAGCTACCGTCAGCTGTAACCACCTGGGCAAGCCCTGGACGGTAGGCGGCGTAGGTGTTCCCATTGAAGGCATCAGCATCCGTATCGGTGAGAATGACGAGGTACTCCTGAAGGGTCCAACCATCACCTGTGGCTATTACAACCGTGAAGACCTCACCAAGGCAGCCTTTACAGACGACGGCTATTTCAAGACCGGTGATGCCGGCTACCTGAAAGATGGCGAACTCTTCCTGAAAGAGCGTATCAAAGACCTTTTCAAGACCTCCAACGGAAAGTATATCGCTCCGCAGATGATCGAATCGAAGCTGTTGGTAGATAAGTTCATCGACCAGATTGCCGTCATTGCCGACCAGCGCAAATTCGTCTCTGCCCTCATCATACCCGTCTATACCCTTCTCGAGGAATATGCCCGCGAACATAACATCCCCTTCGAGAACCGTGAACAGCTCTGTGCCGACCCCCGCATCATCCAGATGATGAAGGAGCGCATCGACACCCTCCAGCAGCAACTCGCCCACTACGAGCAAGTCAAGCGCTTCACCCTCCTACCGCACCACCTGTCTATGGAGAAGGGAGAACTCACCAATACGCTGAAGATTCGTCGCCGCGTATTGAACGAAAATTATAAAGCGGAAATTGAAAAGATGTACGAAGAGTAGTTTATTAATGAGTAATTAGTAATGAGTAATTAGTAATTATGATTTGTTTACTATGCAGGAAAGGCGTGAGAATGTTATCGTCAAGAAATCTGAAAAGTTCGCTGATAGAATAATCAAAATGTGTAAATACTTGTCAAAAAAGAGGACAGGAGATAAGGATATGATCAATCAAATATATCGTAGTGGGACAAGTGTGGGTGCTAATGTTGCAGAGAGTCAATATGCCCAAAGTCGTGCTGACTTTTTGACAAAGATGACCATTGCTCTCAAGGAGGCAAATGAAACTCATTATTGGCTTGGACGTCTTAATTCGAGCGGTATTTTGACAGAGAAAGAATATGAATCTATTAATATAGATAGTGAAGAGATAATTAAATTATTAACGAGTATAACAGGAACGGTAAAAAAGGGTGAACAAGAGTAATCATAATTACTCATTACTCATTACTAATTACTCATTAAAATAAGAATAACAATAACGGTAAAATAGGGTGAGCAAGTGTAATCATAATTACTCATTACTCATTACTCATTACTAATTAATTAAGTATGATAACATCTGACCAACTAAAAGACGTTCTTGACCGCGCTGACGCGCTGTACAAGTACTTGAAGATAGACGAAAAGAAGATGGAGTACGAGGAGGAGGATCTCCGTACTCAGGCTCCCGATTTCTGGGAAGACCAGAAACGTGCGGAGGAACAGATGAAGAAGGTGAAGGCTATCAAGAAGTGGCTCGACGGCTATCAGGCCGTGCGCACCGCTGCTGATGAGCTGCAGCTCGCCTTCGACTTTTATAAAGAGGAGATGGTTACTGAGGATGAGGTGGACAAAGGCTATCAGGAGGCTATCAAGCTGATAGAAGACCTGGAACTCAAGAACATGCTTCGCCAAAAGGAGGATCCTATGGATGCCGTGCTCAAGATCAACTCAGGTGCCGGTGGCACAGAGGCACAGGACTGGGCACAGATGCTTATGCGAATGTACCAGCGTTGGGCAGAGGCGCATGACTATAAGGTGTCTATCGCCAACCTGCAGGACGGTGACGAGGCCGGTATCAAGAGTGTGACGATGCAAGTGGAAGGGCAACGGGTAGGCGACGGAACGTCGGGGATGGGTGGCGAGTTTGCCTATGGCTATCTGAAGTCTGAGAATGGTGTCCACCGTCTGGTGCGTGTCTCTCCCTATAATGCCCAGGGTAAGCGTATGACGAGCTTCGCTTCCGTCTTTGTCTCTCCACTGGTTGATGACACCATCGAGGTCTATGTCGATCCCGCTAAACTGTCGTGGGACACCTTCCGCAGCTCTGGCGCTGGTGGTCAGAACGTCAACAAGGTAGAGTCTGGTGTCCGTCTGCGCTACTGGTACACCGACCCAGATACAGGTGAGGAAGAGGAAATCCTTATCGAGAATACCGAGACGCGCGACCAGCCTAAGAACAAGGAGCGTGCGATGGCACTGCTCCGCTCACAGCTCTACGACCGCGCCATGCAGAAGCGCCTCGAGGCACAGGCCAAGATAGAAGCTGGCAAGAAGAAGATAGAGTGGGGTAGTCAGATCCGCTCCTACGTCTTCGACGACCGCCGTGTCAAAGACCATCGCACCAACTACCAGACCTCCGATGTCGATGGGGTGATGGACGGCAAAATCGATGATTTCATCAAGGCGTACCTCATGGAATTTCCTTCAGTTGATAATGAGTAATTAGTAATGAGTAATTAGTAATTATGATTTGTTTGGAGGTTGAAAATAAGGACGAATATATAGAGTTAAATAACTAAATAGTAAAACATGTAATGCGGTTGTTGGTGATAGCAGGGTAATCATAATTACTAATTACTAATTACTCATTACTAATTTTAAAACATTATGAACAAAAAAGTAAATGCCAAGAAAGAAGCTTGGGAAAAGAAACAGGAAGAGAAAGGTAAGAAAGTAGTAGCATGGATCTTTGGCGGACTCATCGTCCTCGCCATCATCTATCTCCTCTGGACCTTCTCCATGATGGCGTAAATTCTAATGAGTTTGTCTAATGAGTAATTAGTAATTAGTAATTATGATTACCTTGTAGTCAGCAAAAATTCCCATTATTAATTTGTGGGTTATCTGCGCTATGACATATCATAATTACTCATTACTCATTACTAATTACTAATTAACGTATGCTCGAAATCGAACGAAAATTCCTTGTTCTCGACGACTCTTACAAGCAGTTGTCGTATGCCAGCAGTCACATCGCCCAGGGTTATATCTGTAGCGAGCGCGGCCGTACCGTGCGTGTCCGTATAAGAGATGAACGCGCGTACCTTACTATTAAAGGACCTAGTGAAAATAACGGACTGTCTCGTTATGAGTTTGAATGTGAGATTCCCTTGTCTGATGCCCGTCAGATGATGGCTTTCTGCGAGCCAGGCATCATTGACAAGACGCGTTGGCTCGTCAAGTCCGGTCGTCACACCTTTGAAGTCGATGAGTTTCATGGTGAAAACGAAGGCCTGGTAGTGGCTGAAGTAGAGCTCTCCAGTGAAGACGAGACTTTTGAAAAGCTCCATTTCATCGGGAAAGAGGTGACAGGTGACCGCCGTTACTACAATAGTCAGTTGTGTGCCAACCCCTATCGCACTTGGTCTGTCTGATATTCTTCGCTCTATGTTTAATTTTGGTTAAATAATTTTCGTTTTCATCCGTCGTTTATAGAAATTTTCTTACCTTTGTGGTTGACTTATATCAATTTTATGACAGGTAAGAGAGTCTTCTTGGGATTGTTGGTTATGTTTTATAGCCTGTTGGGCGTTGCAGCATCGCAGCTTCCCGATTCTTTGCTGACTTTTGACAAGGCCTACTATTATAATATTGTTGATATGCCCAAGTCCCTCCAGATCGTTCAGACGATGCGCAAAAGGAAGATGGCTGCTGAGTGGGAGTGTGACAGGGCGGAGGCCAACCTCTGGGGTTTTGACCGCCATTACAACAAGGCTTTGAAGCTTTACCAGAAGGTGTTGGATAATCCCGAGGCTAAAAAATCGTGGGAAGAAGAGTTGAGTACCCTTTTCCTGGCCTCCTATTGCTATGAGAAACTTAGTGACGAGCGACACCTCTCCAAGTTGGTGCTCAGGATGCGTGATTTGGCTCAGAAGCACG
>CACXSA010000012.1 GCA_902770195.1 uncultured Prevotellaceae bacterium | reverse complement strand
ACGTAAGAGTCCACAATATCGTCTTCCGCCTTCAGGCGGTCGGAATTAAAGTCCTTCAGCGAACGAGTGTAGGCATCGTCCTCCGCCTGAGCAGCCGAAGCCACGTCATTCAGTCGCTGGGTGAACATTTCGTTACTGATGGACGCGCCCTGAAGCTTGCCCAGAATCTGTCTTACAATGCCACCATGCTCTGCTATGGTGACTTTACCAAGATAAGTAATTGCCAAACTCATAGTTGTGATTGTTTAAAGGTTATAAAAAATAGATTTATTATAGTTAGGAGCGTTGGAAGCGTTCCGACGGTGCCCCATTTCAATATTGGGGGGTGTTGGAAGTGTTCCGATGGTGCCCCATTTCAATATTGGGGGGTGTTGGAAGTGTTCCGATGGTGCCCCATTTCAATATTGGGGGGTGTTGGAAGGGTTCCGATGGTGCCCCATTTCAATCTGAGGGGGTGTTGGAAGGGTTCCGATGGTGCCCCATTTCAATCTGAGGGGGTATTGGAAGTGTTCCGAGGGTGCCCCATGACGTTTTTTGGGGTATTGGAAGTGTTCCGACGGTGCCCCATTTTCAAAAACCGCCCTTTCGCGAGCCCTTCCGGCGGAGGCCTTTCGTCATTATGATGGTTTGACATGTTCTTCATTGCAATTCCTTTCGGTTTGTTTCAATTGTTCCGTATGCAAATTTACAACAAATCTGCTTGATGACAAAAAAAATCCCACACGATATTACTCATCGCATGGGATTTTATGTTTATTTAAGATTTATAGTCAGCTCAATGCTGGTCTTCATGCCATCAATTATTCGCTTCGGTAAGCGCACACGGGGACGGTGTGTTTATTTTTACCTGGAACTTCCAGAAGTACTTAGAACTTCCAGTCGAGACCGATACCGATGACGTGGTTGGTACGGGAGTAGATTTCTTCACCGTTATAGCCGTCGCGCACAGCATTGCACTGTTTGGTATAGTCCTCATAGATGCTGGTGAAGTAGCCTACGTTGAGGCGGATGTTCTTGTTGAGCTTGACGGCAGCACCCAATCCGATAGACCAGGAGTCGCAGGCAAAGGATGTGTTCAGCTCGTAATCGTCGCTAATGCCATAGTCTGTACGCTGAATACCCCAGCTCAACGTCCAACGGTCGTTGATGTCACCCTCAATGCCGGCCAGGAATTCATTGGTTCCGTGGGTCAGTTTCTCCTGACGATTATTAGCCATCTTGGCATTTTTGTCGTCGAAGAAATGGTATTCAACGGTGGCACGCAACTGGGGGGAGAACTCGTAACCGGCAGCTACGGAGAGCAGGGATGGCATGTCGTAGCGGGTGTGCGCACCGTCCTGATAGGCAACAGTCTTCGTAGCCAGTGCCTGTGCAATAACAGCCAGGCTGGCAGGGGCGTACTGCTGAAGATAGGCAGTCAGCTTCTGACCAAGTCCTGCATCTAACGTATTGGTGGTGTTGGGAACGTTGATTTTTGTACGGAACTCATAGCGGGCAGTCAGGGTGAGTGGACCTTTGTGGTAGTCAACGCTAACCAGAGGGGTGAATCCCCAACCGCGCTGATCGACGTCCAGCTGCAGGGCTGCTAAATCACCGAATACGGGATGGTTGTTGGCAATGACATGTCCACGATAGTAGCCGTCGTAATAGTTGGCACGGAAACCTACAGCGGCAGAAAGGCAGTCGAGAATGCGATAGGTGAAGTTAAGTTGTCCGCCATAAATATATTGCTTGCCCTTCATTTTCGAGTCTAACGTGTACTGGTCTGGGGTGATGCCCTTTTGGGCGAACATGCCTGCCAATACAGTGTTGAACATGGGTACACCCTCATTGTATTCAACGAAACCGCCACTGCCCACGATGCCTATCATCGTTGAGACAGCCCAACGGTCTTTCTTGTAGGAAGCGAACAGCGCGGGTACGATGGGAGCTGACGCCTTGCCCTCGTATCGGTGATTCTGTGGCTTAGTCAGTTCGATGTCACGATTCTGCCAGGGTTTCTGGAAGTTGAGCGAGAGTTGGAATCCCTCATGTCCCCAAGCCAGTCCGGCGGGGTTCGAATAGGCGGCGTCGATGTCGAACGTGGCGCCTCGGGCCATCATGCGGTCGAAAGCAATGTGATAGTTTGTGTTGGTCATCAGGCCGCCAGCCATAGCAGTGGCTGCCATCATTGCAACCACTGCTACCATTGTAAGTCTTTTCTTCATATATGTCATTTGGTTGATAAAACTTGGGTGCAAAGGTACAACAATTATTCGAAATTGACGGATATTGGGAGAAAAAATTTCGAAAAAAGAACAAAAAACGCAGGATATGACTCCTTGTTCGTTACGACTCCGTCGGCCTCCAGTCATTGACCTACATTATTAATTTTAAGAAGAACATGAAATTTTTCGATAAACATGTGGGGAAATGCTGCATTTTTTGTACTTTTGCAGCCTAAAAATATAACGTTATATTATGGCAGATAGTAAGAAGATTAAAACAGCGCTCATCTCTGTGTTTCACAAGGATGGGCTGGAGGAGCTGCTCAAGAAGCTCAATGAAGAGGGTGTGAAGTTCCTATCTACAGGTGGTACGCAGACTTTTATCGAGTCGCTGGGCTATCCTTGTGAGAAAGTGGAGAATGTGACGACCTATCCCTCTATTCTGGGTGGTCGTGTGAAGACCCTGCACCCCAAAGTGTTTGGAGGTATCCTGGGACGTCGTGAGAATGAGGGAGACCGTGAGCAGATGGCTCAGTATGAAATTCCTGAAATTGATTTGGTGATTGTGGATTTGTATCCTTTTGAACAGACCGTTGCCAGCGGTGCATCGGAGGATGATATCATCGAGAAGATTGATATTGGTGGAATCTCGCTGATTCGTGCTGGTGCCAAGAATTTCAACGATGTTGTAATAGTACCTAGCAAGGCTGAGTACAGCCTGCTGCTTGACATTCTGAACAAGCAGGGTGCAGAGACCACTAAAGAGCAGCGCCGCATGTTTGCCACTCGCGCATTTGGCGTCAGCTCGCACTATGATACTGCCATCCACGCCTGGTTTGAAAAATAAATAGTAAATTGTCAAATAATAAAATTACATGGGATTTTTTAGTTTTGTCCATGGGATAGCAATGGACTTGGGAACGGCTAATACGATTATTATCAGTGATGATAAGATTGTAGTTGACGAGCCGTCAGTTGTAGCACTTGATCGTCATACCGATAAGATGATTGCCGTCGGTTCAAAGGCAAAGATGATGTATGAGAAGACTCATGACAATATCCGTAGCATACGTCCTCTCCGTGATGGTGTGATAGCCGACTTCTCTGCCTGCGAGCAGATGATACGTAGCCTTATCAGAATGGTACATACTGGTTCGCGCCTCTTTTCGCCCTCTCTCCGTATGGTGATTGGTGTACCTTCTGGCTCTACTGAGGTGGAGCTGCGTGCCGTGCGCGACTCTGCAGAACATGCCGGTGGTCGTGATGTTTATCTGATTTTCGAGCCGATGGCTGCAGCCATAGGTATTGGCATAGACGTAGAGGCTCCTGAAGGCAATATGATTATTGATATCGGTGGTGGTTCAACGGAGATTGCCGTTATTTCTCTGGGTGGTATTGTATCGAACAACTCCATCCGTACTGCCGGCGACGACTTGACAGCCGATATCCAGGAGTATATGTCTCGTCAGCACAACGTGCGCGTTTCCGAGCGTATGGCCGAGCGTATCAAGATAGCAGTAGGCTCTGCATTGACAGACTTAGGCGACGAGGCTCCAGAGGACTATATCGTTCATGGACCAAACCGTATCACGGCACTGCCTATGGAGGTTCCCGTATGTTATCAGGAGGTGGCTCACTGTTTGGACAAAACCGTTGCCAAGATTGAGAATGCTGTGCTCTCTGCATTGGAGAACACACCGCCAGAGCTCTATGCCGACATAGTGAAGAATGGTATATGGCTTACGGGTGGCGGCGCTTTGCTGCGTGGTCTTGACCGTCGTTTGGAAGACAAGATTAACATCGCCTTCCACATCGCAGAGGATCCATTGCATTCTGTTGCCAAGGGTGCTGGTATCGCCCTTAAGAATGTGGACCGCTTTACCTTCTTGATGCGTTAATTGGGAATAGATGAAGAACCTGCTGGAATTCCTGGGAAAGTATTACCACTGGGTTCTGTTCGTGGTACTCGAAGTCATTAGCCTTGTCTTGCTGTTCCAGTTTAACAGCTATCAAGGAAGTGTATGGTTCTCGTCAGCCAATTCTGTGATTGGACGTATCTACGAATGGACGTCTGCTGTGGAGTCTTACATCTCAATGAAAGAAGTAAATGAGGACTTGACGCTTCGCAATTTCTATTTGGAGCGTCAGGTTTCTCAATTGCGTCGCTTATACGGAGAGGCTACCAAGCAGAAAGATCCTAAGGAGCAGCAGGGACTTGACTTCCTGAGCCATTATAAGCTGATTCCAGCAAAGGTTATTTCTAACGAACTGAATAGCGCGAACAACCTAATGACCATTGACAAAGGTTCAGCCGACAGTATTAGAGTCGGTATGGGTGTGGCCTGCGGTAAGGGCATTGTCGGTGTGACCTATCTGGTGGCACCACACTATACGGTGGTCATTCCTGTATTGAACAGCAGTTCGTCACGTATCAGCTGTGCCATTCGTGGACACGAATATTTTGGCGTGCTCAGATGGTATGGTGAGGATGCCCGCTATGCCTTTGTGGAGGATATTCCCCGTCACGCTCGTTTTAAGCGAGGTGACTGGGTGGAGACGAATGGATTTTCGAGCATCTTCCCACCAGGCGTGTTGGTAGGACAGATCGTGGAGGTGTATAATTCACGTGACGGACTTTCCTATAAGCTGAAGGTGAGGCTGTCAACTGATTTTGGAAATATACGAGATGTGGTGGTCATCAACGACCAGGCTATTGAGGAGCGCTTGAAACTGATACAGGCTGCTAAAGACTCATTGAAACTTAACGTAAGCCAGTAAATCTATGACTACAGATTTGTTGAAACGTTTTCTTTGGTTTTTCCTTTTCATCTTGGCACAGGTGTTTGTGTTGGGACGCATCCACTTGTTCCATTATGCTACCCCGTTGTTCTACGTTTATTTCGTCGTGCTGTTTCCTCGTAACCATCCCAAGTGGGCCGTACTGATATGGAGCTTCATGCTCGGACTGCTTATTGACTGCTTTACCAATACACCTGGTCTGGCTTCTTCCTCGCTGACCTTGATTGCGGCTCTCCAGCCTTATGTACTGGAATTATTTTCCCCTCGCGATTCAGATGAGAATTTTGTACCATCAGTCAAAGAACTGGGACCAGTTAAGTATAGCCTCTATGTTTTCATATTGGTTTTCCTCTTTTGTGTGGTTTTTTATACATTGGAAATACTCAGTTTCTCTAATTGGCTACAATGGGTTTTCTGTGTGACAGGTAGCATGCTGTTAACGCTGCTGTTGATAGCAACCTTCGAGTACGCCAGGAGCAAATAAAGGCTTCGCATATCATAGAGGGGTAACAGATGAGAAATCACGAATTAGATTACAGGCAATATGTGATTGGTGGGGTGGCCGCCCTCATAGTGGTCGTCTATATCATACGTCTCTTTACCCTGCAGATTACCAGTGATGACTATAAGAAGAGTGCCGACTCTAATGCTTTTCTGAAGAAGATAGAATATCCGTCCCGTGGGGTCATTACGGACAGAAATGGTAAGTTGCTGGTGTATAATCAGCCTGCCTATGACATCATGGTTGTTATGAACGAGGCAAAAGATCATTTGGACACGCTCGATTTTTGTGATGCACTCAATATTACGAAGGAAGACTTCGACCACCGCATGGAGACGATCAAGGATCGCTCCAAAAATCCAGGCTATTCACGCTTCACTCAGCAGATTTTCATGAGTCAGCTTTCTGACAAGGACTTCTCTGTCTTTCAGGAAAAAATGTTCCATTTCCCTGGATTCTATGTCCAGCGGCGTTCTATCCGTCAGTATCAATACCCCTTTGCTGCTCATGTACTGGGAGATGTTGCTGAGGTGTCGCCTGCAGACATCGAGGAAGACGAGTATTATCAGCCAGGCGACTATATAGGCAAGCTGGGTGTGGAACGCAGCTACGAGAAGCAGTTGCGTGGCGAGAAGGGTATGCAGATTTTGCTCCGTGATGCTCACGGAAGGGTACAGGGACGCTATCAGAATGGAAAGTACGACCGCCGACCTATAGCAGGCAAGAATCTTACTTTGGGAATTGATGCGGAGTTACAAGCCCTGGGTGAACGGCTGATGGAAGGAAAGATAGGCAGCATCGTTGCTATTGAACCTTCTACGGGCGAAGTACTCTGCATGGTTAGCTCGCCCAGTTACGACCCTCGTATGATGGTAGGCCGACAGCGTTCAAAGAGCCATCGTCTGTTGAGTCAGAATGTATGGAAACCTTTGCTTAACCGTAGTATCATGGGGCAGTATCCGCCAGGTTCTACCTTTAAGACCACACAGGGACTGACCTTTATGACAGAGGGGATTATCCATCCCACACATACTGCATATCCCTGTGGTCACGGCTTTAACTATAAAGGACTGCATGTGGGATGTCACGGTCATGCGTCGCCGCTGTCTCTGGTTCCAGCACTCTCCACATCCTGTAACGGATATTTCTGCTGGGGACTGTTCTATATGATTGGTGCAAAGTCGAAGTATGGCTCTGTACAGAACGCAATGAATACTTGGCGCGACTATATGGTGAGCATGGGTTTTGGCTATAAGTTGGGTATCGACTTGCCTGGCGAGAAACGTGGACTGATTCCTAATGCAGACTTCTACGACAGAGCTTATAAAGGTTCCTGGAACGGACTGACCATTATCTCTATTGCCATCGGACAGGGAGAGGTAAATGCTACACCACTGCAGATTGCCAATCTGGGTGCAACTATTGCCAATCGGGGATGGTTCATTACCCCACATGTCGTGAAGAAAATACAGGGAGAGTCTTTGGATACCCTTTATACCAAGCGGCGTAAGACAATGGCTAGTCGTGCTTCTTATGACTATGTCGTACAGGGTATGCGTGCTTCGGCAACGGGTGGAACCTGTCATGAACTGGCCAAGTACGACTTTATGGCTTGTGGAAAGACGGGTACTGCCCAGAATCGTGGTCACGACCACTCGGTATTCATGGGCTTTGCTCCAATGGATAATCCCAAGATAGCCGTTGCCGTCTATGTGGAGAATGGTGGATGGGGAGCCACTTATGGTGTGCCTATTGGTGGTCTCATCATGGAAAAATATATTCACGGAAAATTATCCGAGGCTTCGGAGAAACGGGCAACGGAGTTCCAAAACAGACATATTTCTTATGGTACGACAAGCAGATAAACGGGAAACAAGCGTATTACGCTCTATTGACTGGTGGACGATATTGCTCTATCTCGCCCTGCTGTCGTTTGGGTGGATTAGTGTGTGTGGTGCAAGCTATTCCTATGGCGAGACTGATATCTTCAGTCTGTCCACCCGTTCTGGTATGCAAATTGTATGGATTGGCACCAGCATTGTGCTTGGCTTTGTCCTCGTCATGTTGGACGACCGGTTCTATGACACCTTCTCCTTTATTATCTACGGACTGATGGTGTTGTTGCTCTTCGGAACCATCTTCAACCCACACAGTATTAAGGGATCCCATTCTTGGCTGGTGATAGGTCCGCTAAGACTTCAGCCTGCAGAGTTTGCCAAGTTTGCCACTGCGTTGGCATTGGCCAAGTTCATGTCCACTTATGGCTATAACATTAATCAGTGGAAGCATTTTCTCGCTACGCTAGCTATCATCTTGGTACCTATGATATGTATTGTGTTGCAGCGAGAAACGGGTTCCGCTCTGGTTTATCTGTCTTTTTTCCTGATGTTCTATCGCGAGGGAATGCCAGGCTCCATCCTGTTTACAGGCGTTGCTATGGTTATCTATTTCGTGGTGGGCATTCGGTATGCAGAGGTTTATATAGCTGATTCAGCTACCTCGGTGGGGAAATATAGTGTATTATTGCTTATCCAATTGTTTACCATAGGGATGGTGTGGGTTTACTGCAACTCACGGAAAGCTTTACGCCTGCTTATGTATTGCTTATGCATCTCAATCATTCTCCTTTTCATGGTTAAGTTACCCTTCGACGTAACTTATGTTCAGTTGGCTATGACGGTAGTGCTGATAGGTTATCTGGTGTGGGAAGAGTTGAACTCGCGCCTTCACAGCTATTTCTTCATAGCTCTCTTTGCCTTGGGGTCTTTAGGGTTCTTCTATGGTGCAGGTTTTATCATGGATAAAGTGTTGGAACCTCATCAGCGTTCACGTATCAATGTGCTTTTAGGGTTGGATGAAGACTTGCGTGGTGCAGGATATAACGTTCATCAGAGCGAGATAGCCATCGGGTCAGGAGGATTGGAAGGAAAAGGTTTCCTCAACGGTACGCAGACGAAGTTGAAGTTTGTACCAGAGCAAGATACGGACTTTATTTTCTGTACAGTAGGCGAGGAGGAAGGCTTTGTAGGTTCTGCAGGTGTGCTCATCCTGTTCTTGTTGCTTATCTGGCGACTGATTTACTTGTCGGAACGACAACCTTTCCGCTTTGGGCGGGTGTATGGCTATTGTGTGCTAAGCATCTTCCTTTTCCATGTGTTTATCAATGTGGGCATGGTGCTGGGTCTGACCCCTGTAATCGGTATTCCGTTGCCGTTCTTTAGCTATGGAGGCTCTTCGCTGTGGGGATTCACGTTCCTATTGTTTATCTTCCTGAGACTGGATGCGAGTCGCAATCTTCTGCGTTTTTGACACTTTGCTCAGTTTAATGCCTATATCTGTGATTCCTGGCAGAATCTCCCGTTTCATGTCGTGGCGTATCTCTATGTACAGTGAGTCACCTTTTTCCAGCTGAAGGGTTTTCAGGGGGAAGGTGTACTGATATTCGCTGATGCCTCTCCCTTCAGGATATCCCTGCTTGCTGATAAGCTTGCACACCAATGTATCGCATAGCCTTTCCCCTGTATTCTTTCTGGTTTGCTCTATAATCAAGTTCAAGTTCTGGAAAGGGAAGCTGCCATTAATACGGAGACCAACTTCCTCAACATAGTTGCCAGTTTCCTTGATGGGTGGAACGTGGAAAGACAAAGGGTCATTCTTCTCCCAACCGGAAGAAGAGGCCTCCTGATAGTCATGATAGACAGTCTTTTCGTGGCAAGCTGTCAGTATGAGCATCATGAATACCCC
Source organism: uncultured Prevotellaceae bacterium (assembly GCA_902770195.1). Lineage (GTDB taxonomy): Bacteria > Bacteroidota > Bacteroidia > Bacteroidales > Bacteroidaceae > Prevotella. The sequence goes on along the minus strand of CACXSA010000012.1, from coordinate 62,657 downwards.
TATATACAATAAGGTGTAGTTATTCTTTGCCATCGTGGGCTGAAGTGTTTTGCTCAGGCTTTCTGGGCTTTTTCTTTTTCTTTTTCTTCTTGGCACGATCAAAGCGATTAATATTCTCTTGGGTAGCCAAATCGACAGGTCCTGCGGGAGCATTCCGGTTGCCGTCTTCCTGTAACGATGAGGGTTTTTCACCTCTTTTGTTCATTTCTATAATCTCTTTGGCTCGTTCTGCCGTGATAGTCTCCAAGTTGGCTGCGATGTTCTTGTCAGTAGAGTAGGTAATCAATCCTGCCAGAATGTCGGCTTTGAAATAGTAGTAGTCGCTATCTTGCGTTTGTAGCATTGCTTCCTTAGAGGGCAGTTTCCTGCTGGCTTCTACATAACCGTCCACTTCGTAGTTAAGACAACATTTTAACTTGGCACACATTCCAGCCAACTTCTGTGGATTCAGCGAGATGTCCTGGAAACGGGCAGCTGAGGTACCTACGCTGACGAAGTTTTTCATCCAAGTGGCACAGCATAGCTCACGTCCGCAAGGACCTGTTCCACCTATCAAACCAGCTTCCTGTCGTGCACCAATTTGTTTCATCTCGATGCGTACATGGAAAGTGGCAGCTAAGTCCTTGATAAGCTGTCGGAAATCAACGCGCTCGTCGGCGATATAATAGAAGATAGCCTTATTGCAGTCGCCCTGATATTCTACGTCGCCAATCTTCATCTTCAATCCCAGTCCTTTGGCGATTTGTCGGCTTTCTATCATAGTGGCATGCTCACGGGCTTTGGCCTCATGGAATTTCTCCATATCGATAGGGCGCGCTATTCGATAGACACGCTTGATGTCGTCGGCACTCTTGAGGTTTGCTTTTTTCAGTTGCAACTTGACCAGTCGTCCTGTCAAGGAGACAACACCGATGTCGTGTCCAGGATTTGCCTCAACGGCTACGATGTCGCCTTTCTTCAGGTCCAGTTTGTTCACATTATGATAGTAGCCCTTACGCGTGTGCTTGAATTGTACCTCTACCAAGTCGGTTGTATCAATATTGCCTGGCACGTCAGCCAACCAGTCATACGTGTTTAGCTGTCTGTCCTGTCGTCCTATGCCGTTTTTGCACAGTCCGCGGTCGCATCCGGTCTTTATACTTAGTTCTTTTTCCATTTATCTTTGTTTATTTCTGAATCAATAGTACAATCATTTGCATAGCCATATCGAAGAATACGATTTTCGCATTGGCATTTTGTCCGATGTCGCGAATGGCACGGTTCACCATATCGTTGATAGGCAGGATGTTAGCCTCGTTGATGAAACGGGCAAAATTCTTGGCAAACTCTTCTTCGCGTTGTGTCATGTAGCATAGTTCCTCTTGGTGGAAGTTGTACATGAAATTCTCGCGTATTAGGCGCAGGAAATAGTCCAGGAAGCGCTTTTGCTTCTCACGCCCCATGCTTGCCAGTCGCTCAGACCAAGTCTTGAGGTCTTTTATCTTGCGTTGATAGGCTAGTCGCATCAGCATCTGGAACATGTCCAGGAAGAGCTCGTTTTCAGAATCTGTACTGAGCAGCTCCAGTGCTTTCAGCCAACTTCCGTTGGCGTTGCGTGCCGTTCTGTATGCCACATCTTCGCTTACTCCCCGTTTGTTGCGAAGTGCTTCTTCGATGTCTTCGTCGGCTATTCGCTTTACATCTATCCGTTGGACTCGACTGCGGATGGTTTCCAACAGTTTCTCCGGTTGTTGACAAACCATGATGAATACTGTTTGTGAAGGTGGTTCCTCCAACAGTTTCAGTATTTTGTTGGCACACTCTATATTCATGCGCTCAGGCAACCAGATGAGGCTAACCTTGTAGCCTCCCTGACTTGATTTCAATGACAGCTTACGATTCAGGTTGTCACTCTCGCCTGCTGTAATAATGGCTTGTTGGTTTTCACCTCCCATCAAATCCATCCATTCCGTCATAGTGAAGTAAGGACCCGCCATAATCAGCTCGTGCCATTCGCTGGCAAAGTCGTCACTCACGGGTTTATGGTCTGCACTCATTGAGGGCAGTTTGATAGTTGGAAAGGTGAAATGCAGGTCAGGATGTTCCCATTTCTGAAGCATCGGACTGTCGCCCAGCAGCACTTTGGCAAATCCCAAGGCTAATGCCATCTTTCCACAGCCTTGTGGACCACATAGCATGATGGCGTGGGGAAGACGTCCTTCGTCAACCATCTGCATGAGGCGATTCTGAGCCTCCTTTTGTCCTATCACCTGTTCAAAAGCCATAATCGGTGGCAAAGTTACGAAAAATCGAGCGCAAAACAAAGAAACTCGTTTCTTTTTTTGCCGAGATGGAGTAAGTTCGGCGAAGCCAAAGTTAATAAAAATAGTGCGAAATGCCAAATTTGTTAAGGCATTTTACAATAGACGCTTTGCAACTTCAGCTACGGAATCGACAGCAGACACGGTGTAGAAGTGGATGTTATGTACTCCATGCTGGTAGAGTTCACGACATTGTTGGGTGGTCCACTCAATACCCAGTTGTGTGGCTTGCTCGTCAGTCTTGCACTTCACGATTTCTTTAGCCAGTGCTTCGGGGATGTCACAATGGAACGTCTTGGGAACGACGGTCAACTGGCTCAGCTTCGCCATGGGCTTGATGCCCGGAACGATGGGGATGGTAATGCCCATCTGACGCGCTTTCTCCACGAATTGGAAATATTTCTGGTTGTCGTAGAACAGTTGTGTCACAGCATATTGTGCTCCAAGGTCCTGTTTTTGCTTCAGGTATTCCATGTCGCGTTCCAGGTTGGGTGCCTCTTCGTGCTTCTCAGGATAGCAGGCTACGCCAAAGTCGAACTTCGGTCCTGGGTGCTTGATGGGTGTTCCGTCGGCAAAGAATCCTTCGTTGAAGCGCACCACCTGCTTGATGAGGTCTGTCGTATGCGAATGACCTCCAGGTGTTGGAGTGAAGCGACTATCCTCCTTGGCCTTGTCGCCACGTAACAGCATCAGGTTGCGGATGCCTAGGAATTGCAGGTCCAGTAATTCGTATTCTATCTGCTCAATGGTGGTTCCACTGCAGATAATGTGGGGTTCAACTGGTATGTTATATCGTTGTTTGATAGCCGATGCGATGGCAATGGTGCCAGGTCGCCGACGAATGCGTTGACGCTCAAATTGTCCGTTCTCCAGCTCCTTATAAACATATTCTGAGTGGTGTGTCGTGATGTTGATGAAAGCGGGGTTGAATACCGCAAGTTTATCTATGGTACGAAACAGGGCGTCAGTGCCGTTCCCCTTTAGAGGTGGAAGTACCTCGAAGGAGAAGCGGTGCTCGTTGTTTTCCTGTTGTTTGATATAGTCTGCTACCGTCATTTTTCGTGAGAATTATTCTTGGTTGCCTATTTAGTACATTAAAATTAGCGACAAAATTAGTTAAAAAGCTGCAGAATGACAAATGTTTTAAAGGAAAAGTATTACTTTTGTGCTTAATTATTGAAAACTAACATGAAAACTTATGGTAATCGATATAATAATTAGGAGGATTGAGATATGAAGAGAATTCTCATTGCAGAAGACAATAACAGTAATTATCTGTTGATGACCTACATCTTGAAAGGGCGTTATGAGTTCTTTCGTGCTGAAAATGGGCAGGAAGCGGTGGAGAAAGCAAAAACTGAGCATCCTGATTTGGTCCTGATGGACATTAAGATGCCCATTATGGATGGACTAAAGGCCACTCGGCTTATTAAGGCTGAGTATCCTGACCTCCCCGTTATCGCTTTGACAGCTAATGCCTTCGACAATGATCGCCAACAGGCTATGGAAGCAGGGTGCAACGATTTTATCTCCAAGCCAGTCAGTGCTGCTGCCTGTATTCAAGCCATCCAGAAGCAGATAGGCTAAGGAAAAATTTTGGCTATTAGAAAAAATGTAGTATCTTTGCACGATAATTGTGGTGTAATGAAGATAAATATGATTTTCTTTCGATATGTTGGCATTCTGATTGCTGTCTTGCTTTTGGCTTCGTGCGGGGGTGATGATGGACGGTTCAAGTTGGAAGGACGCCTGCGTAACATCAACCAAGGAGAGTTCTGGGTCTATAGCACGGATGGAGGAATAGCGGGCTTCGACACCATTGCTGTACGTAATGGTCGCTTCTCCTATGAAACGGAGCTTCGTGGACCTTCTACCCTGGTCGTTGTTTTCCCCAACTATTCTGAACAACCTGTATTTGCTGAGCCGGGCGAGAAGGTACATATCAAGGGTGATGCCACTCACTTGAAGGAAATGATTATCGAGGGAACTGACGACAATGAGCGCATGACGGAATTTCGAATGGAACTAAACGAAACGGCTCCCCCTGATGTACCCAAGGTGGTTAGTGAATATATCAGGGAACATTTGGAATCACCAACCAGCATTTACCTGTTGCAGCGCTATTTTCTCCTGACGCACACACCTGACTACCAGCAGGCAAAGAAACTGGTGAACATGATGCTGAAGGAAAACCCTGAGAACGGACAACTGATGCGCTTACAGAAACAGTTGAAAAACTTGCAGGGTGGGGCGTTGAAAAGTAACATGGTAGCCTTTACAGCTACTGATGTGAATGGGCGTAAGGTGTCAGAGAAAAACCTGAAGAGCAAGTTAAACGTAGTGTCTGTTTGGGCCACATGGAGCTATAACAGCATGGACCAGCAGCGTAAATTGAAAGTACTCAAGGATAAGTATGGCGACAAGTTGGGTGTTCTTAGTATCTGCATTGACGGGCGTCCCGCAGAATGCAAAATTCTCGTGGAACGTGATTCACTGAAGTGGTCCACCATTTGCGATGGACGTATGTGGGATACCCCTCTGTTGGCTAAGTTCGGACTAGCTGATGTGCCTGCAAACTTGATTATCGACGAGAAGGGTGTCATTGTAGAACGCAACCTGCAACCTCAGAAGCTGGAGGAACGTTTAAACGAGCTGATGCTGAAGAATAAAGTAAACGCCCTGCTAGATTAAGAAAAAATGAAGAAAACGATGAAGCGATTGTTGAAATGGTTGGCTGGCACCTTGCTGGGCATTGTGTTGCTGTTGGTAGTTGCTGTCTTGTTGCTAAACACCAGCATGGTTCAAGGCCGTTTGGTGGAAGAAGCCGTTGGGGCACTGAAAGAGAAGCTGCAGACAGAAGTAAAGGTAGGCAGGTTTCAGGTGAGGCTTATCGGACAGGATATCCGACTCGAAGATGTGGAGATAGAAGACCTTCAGCACCGCAAAATGTTTATATTGAAGGAATTGGGCGTAGAACTCGACCTTAGGCGCCTTCTTGACCGTGAAATCAGGATTACTGATGCCAAAGTGAAGGGACTGGAGGCTCACCTCTATAAGGACTCGACAGATACGGTAGCCAACTATCAGTTCTTCATTGATGCTTTCAAGAAAAAGCATAACAAGAAGGCTCAGGAGGTGAAAAAGGACACCGTGAAGAAACATAAGATAAACATTGATTTCGATAAGGTGAAACTCGAGGATATCAAGGTGACCTACAACAAGGAGTCGGCTTCGCTAGGTGGATTGTTCATCCGCAAGGATAAGAATGAAATGCTGTCGGGCGAGGTGCACGACCTGGCTTCCTCGTGGGTACAAAAGACTAAGAAAGGCCTTGTTGATACGCGTTTGCACATAGGCACCATCCGTCTGTCCAACCAAGATGGACAACATCTGTTGAACATCGGAGGCATTCGCTATATCACCGACAACGGTAAGCCGCGCAAGAATGCCGGCAAGCCTAAGCGCGGTTTCTTTGATGTAGGCCATTTGGACCTCCTTGCTGAAATGGATGTTAATGTGCTTTATACGGGAAAGGATAGTCTGGTGGCTGAAATCACTCGTTTCCAGGCTCAGGATTCCATCTCAGGCATTGATGTCCGCGAGATAAAGGCTCATATAGAAGCCAATAAGCAGGTGGCTCATATCAAGCAGTTCAGCGTCAGTCTGCCTAATACCACCTTAAAGATCGACGAAGCTACCTTGCAGTTGCCCAGTAAGAAACAGGGACGCAAGTTGGCCTATAAGACTTCACTCATTACGGGTTCCGTCTTGCTGAAGGACATCTCACGCGTATTTGCTCCTGTCTTGAAGAACTTCACGGAACCCCTGTATCTGCAAACCACTTTGACTGGCAACGATGAGGGTATGCAGTTTAGCAATGTCAAGGTGCAAACGAAGCAGAAAGACCTTACCATCAATGCCAAGGGCTATATCAGTGGCCTTAAGGACAAGTATAAGTTGCGTGTGCATTTTGATGTGAACCGCATGACGGCTCAAGGTGGTTCCAAGGAGCGCATCATCAGCCATTTCCCCGTGAAGAAGTTTATGATGAAACAGCTTCATAATCTGGGAACCATCGGCTATATAGGTACTTTCGACGTGTTGTGGAAGCGTGAGCAGTTTGCCGGTCTTCTGATAACCAAGCCGGGTAATATCAACTTCAGTTTTGCCCTGAATGAGAATACTAAATATGTAGAAGGTACCGTTCGTGCCGATTCCTTCGAACTGGGACAGGCCATGGATATGCCCGATATGAAGAAAGTGGCTTGCCAAGCTTCCTTCAAGTTCGATATCTCCAAACCCCGTACTGCCATTATGCGTCGCAAGGTGGGCGGAAAACTGCCTATGGGCGAGGTGTATGCTGAGGTTAATGATGCTAAATACAAGTTGATTCACGTTCGTAATACCGTGGTTACCATCAAGAGTAACGGTGCCGTGGCTGAAGGCGATGTGAACATTCGTGGCAAACGTCTTGACGTGCTTTGCTCGTTCTCGTTCACCAACACCAACGAGATGCAGAAGATGAAGATTAAACCGAAACTCAAGTTCCATGGCCTGCTGGGCGGCTCTAAGAAGAAGTCAGATCCTGAGGCTCCTAAGGTTTCTGATGCTGAACTCAAGGCTGCCCGTATAGCGCAAAGGGCTGAGGAAAGGGTTGCTCGCAATGCAGAGAGAGAAGTCCTCAAAGCTCAAAGGGAAGAAGAGAGGGCTGCCCGAAAGGCAGAGAAGGAGGCTGCAAAAGCAGCCCGACAGGCTGAGAGGGATGCCCGAGATGCAGCACGGCGGGCTGAGAAGGAAGCTCGAAAAGCAGCAAAAGAAGCCGCAAAGGCTGCCCAGCAACAAGACGAATGATTTCGTTTTATATCCCTCGCTCAGCCCAGTCGCCTCGGTCTAGGTTACGATAGCCAATGGCTTCGGCAATGTGCATAGACTCTACTTTCTCGGAGCCTGCAAGGTCAGCAATCGTGCGGGCAACCTTCAGAATGCGACTATAGGCACGTGCAGAGAGTTTCAGACGTTCCATTGCCATACGCAGCATGTCAAGACTTTGAGCATCGGGCTCTGCAAACTGATGGAGCATCCTTTCCGTCATCATCGCATTGCAATGAATGCCCTTGAAGGTCTTGAAGCGTTCTTCCTGAATCTTGCGGGCCTTGATAACCCTTTCGCGGATGTTGGCACTGGGCTCACCAGGCTGCATCTGACTGAGCTGGGCAAATGGCACAGCTTGTATTTCGCAATGGATGTCAATACGGTCGAGTAGGGGACCACTGATTTTGTTCATGTAACGCTGTATCTGGCCTGGTGTACAAACGCAGTTGTGTGTAGGATCGCCGTAATAGCCGCAAGGACAAGGATTCATAGAAGCTACGAGCATGAACGAGCAAGGGTATTCTACACTATACTTGGCACGGGAAATGCCAATTTTGCGGTCTTCCAATGGTTGGCGCAATACCTCCAGGACACTTCGCGATAACTCGGGCATCTCATCGAGAAATAGCACACCATTGTGAGCCAGACTGATTTCACCCGGCTGCGGATTGTTGCCACCGCCCACGAGGGCGACTTGCGATATCGTATGATGAGGTGCACGGAAGGGGCGTTGACTGATGAGGCTGGTGTCTCGATTCAACTTGCCTGCTACACTGTGAATCTGCGTCGTCTCCAAGCTTTCTGCCAGTGAAAGTGGTGGAAGGATAGAGGGCAGACGTTTGGCGAGCATTGATTTTCCGCTACCAGGAGGCCCAATCATTATCAGGTTATGTCCACCAGCAGCAGCTACCTCGAGAGCTCTCTTCACACTTTCCTGTCCACGAACATCGCTGAAATCCAGTTCGTAGTGGTTCTGTTGTTCGTAAAACTCCTTGCGTGTATCTATGATGGTAGGCTCAAATGTTTTGTAGCCATTTAGGAATTGCACCACATCCATCAGGGAGTCCATACCATAAACCTCCAGTTGGTTTACCACGGCAGCCTCTCGGATGTTCTGTTTGGGAACGATAAGTCCCTTGAATTTCTCTGCACGGGCTCTGATGGCAATAGGTAGTGCACCGCGAACAGGTTGCAGGTGACCGTCCAATCCCAGTTCGCCCACCATCATATATTTATCCAACTTGTCGCTTTCAACCTTGCCGTTGGCAGAAAGAATACCTATGGCCAAAGGCAAGTCGTAGCCGCTGCCTTCCTTCTTGATGTCAGCTGGCGACAAGTTGATGGTGATGTCCATGGAGGGCATCTTGAAGCCGTTGTTCACTAGTGCAGCCTTGATGCGGTCGTAGCTTTCCTTAACCGCTGTGTCAGCCAAGCCTGTGAGGTGGAACTGGATACCTCGTGACATACTCACCTCAGCAGTAACCGTAGTGACTTCCAGACCGTTAACAGCTGCGCAATATGTTTTTACCAACATGATTCTATTTCGTTCAAGGATAATGTTCCCTTTTGTTATTTAATTACTTCACAATCATCTTTTTGCCATTGTGGATGTAAAGCCCCTTTGTGCTAGGATGTCCATTCAGTTTCCTTCCATCCAGCGTGTACCAGGCATGCTGGTTCACGGTTAAGGGTTCGCGGTTAATGGTCTCAATGCCACTAGGGTCGCCAAGGAAGTTCTTGAGTTCGTTAATAGATGACATAGCCTTACCTGTGTTGTTGTCAAAAAGACTAGCATTATACCAACTATCAGTAACACGCTTTGTACTCCAATCCAGTCCGTATTCATTCGCTTCGAGGAACCACCAGTAAAGACCTTTGACTTTCGTGTGATTGTTAAGTTGTTCTATCAGGTCTTTGGTGAATTGTAGCTGTCCCGTCTCTGTGTCAGGCCATGATGGGAAAGTGGATTTGGGGTATTTTACTCCTGTAGTAGGGTAGTAGGCATGATAGTATCCTGTTTCGACAATCATGATGTCTTTGTCGAAGTTCGTTTCAAGAATGTTCAGGGCATTATTAAGATTGGCTAAGGGACCATGATGGTACGGATAGTAACTAAGTCCTATAATGTCGAAGTCTACACCCTCATTCTTCAATAAATTATAATAGGTATTTAGATAGTTCGTATTGGGAACACGCTCGGTGTGGAGAATAATTTTTGCATTCGGGCACATCTCCCTGCAAGCATTTCCTGCTTGTTTCAGAAGACTGACAAAACGTTCCCAGTTAGTCGATTCTCCTGCATATACCTTCTTATACGAAGGGTCGCTTTCTTTATAGGTTGTATATCTGTTGTTCCCCTCATAGACATCCTCTATGATAATACCTTTTCCATAAAGCATTCCATAACTAATTTCGTTACCTGTCTGGATGAAATCAGGGGCAGCTCCAGCATCTTTCAGTGCTTTTAGGCAATCTTTGGTGTATTCGTAAATTTTGGTATATAGCTGGTCATTATTCATGGTCTCCCAGTCCTTTGGTGTCCACTGTTTGGAGGGATCAGCCCATGTATCACTGTAATGAAAGTCAAGCATGAAGGAAAGTCCTGCATCCTTGATTTTCTTGCCAAGTGTCTTTACGAATTCAATATCTTGGCACACACCTTGCCCTTTTTCTGCTCTGGTAGCATTATTGGGATCTACGAATAGACGGACACGCATGGAGTTGAGTCCCTGATTCTTCAGGAATGTCAGCAAATCAGTAATACTATTACCATTGAGATCGAAATATTTAGCTCCATTCGCTTCGTATTTCGTCAATAACGAAATATCGCCGCCCACGTATTTCTGTGCTGATACGGTGGTGATAGCGATAAGTGTAATTAGTGTTAGTAGTGTTTTTTTCATATCGTTAGTTCTTTTTATTACATCTTACATCTTACATCAGCCATCTTACTTCTTATGACGGTTAGCCCGTTGCTCACGGTATTTGGCTTTCTGTCGTGCAGAGCCACTACCGTGAGCACCAGTGATGTATTTTTTCTTCTTGGCCTTGGTCTTTATCTTGTCTTCCTCTTTGCGAGGACCGCCACCACGACCGAAGGAGATACCATTTACGAGGATATCCTCGAAGTCAGATTCTTTACTCATAATCAATGATGGAACAAACGTACACCTGTGAATGTCATTGCAATGCCGTATTTGTCGCAAGTCATGATAACATGATCGTCGCGAACAGAGCCGCCGGCTTGAGCAATAAACTCTACGCCACTTTTGTGGGCACGTTCAATGTTATCGCCAAAGGGGAAGAAGGCATCAGAACCCAATGCCACCTTGGTGTTCTTGGCAATCCATTCTTTCTTTTCAGCCAGTGTCAGTACCTCGGGCTGCTTGGTGAAGAACTGCTGCCAGGCTCCGTCACGTAAAACGTCATCATGCTCATCCTCAGAGATATAAACGTCAATCGTATTGTCACGGTCAGCCCTGCGAATACCCTCCTTGAAAGGCAGGCTCATCACCTTTGGATGCTGGCGCAACCACCAGATGTCAGCCTTGTTGCCTGCCAGACGGGTGCAGTGAATACGACTCTGCTGACCGGCACCAATACCGATAGCCTGGCCGTCCTTTACGTAGCATACAGAGTTAGACTGGGTGTATTTCAACGTGATCAAGGCGATTATTAAGTCGCGCTTGGCCTCAGCAGTGAATGTTTTGTTCTGTGTAGGGATATTTTCATAGAGTGCAGGATCGTCCAGTTTAATCTCGTTGCGACCCTGTTCGAAAGTCACACCAAAGCACTGTTTACGCTCAATAGGCTCCGGCTTGTAGCTGGGGTCAATCTTGATGACGTTGTAAGTGCCTTTGCGCTTGTCCTTCAGTATCTCGATAGCTTCAGCAGTATAGTCAGGGGCAATCACACCATCACTTACCTCACGCTTCAGGAGTAAGGCAGTAGTGGCATCGCAAGTGTCGCTCAAAGCCACAAAGTCACCGTAGCTTGACATACGGTCGGCACCACGTGCACGAGCGTAGGCACATCCAATAGGGCTCTCATCCAATCCCTTCACATCATCAACGAAGTAAATTTTCTTCAGAGTATCACTTAGAGGCAGGCCCACAGCGGCTCCAGCTGGACTGACATGCTTGAATGAAGCAGCAGCAGGCAAACCGGTCGCCTCTTTGAGTTCCTTCACCAACTGCCATGCGTTCAAGGCATCAAGAAAGTTGATGTAGCCGGGACGGCCGTTAATCACTTCAATGGGTAGCTCACCCTCTGTCATGAAGATGCGAGAGGGCTTCTGGTTCGGATTGCATCCGTACTTAAGTGCTAATTCTTTCATTATATAAATAGGTAAGTTTTTTATTCTGCCTGCAAAGTTACACATTTTTTCTTAATTCTTAATTCTTAATTCTTAATTTATTCGTAACTTTGTACGCGATATGGAGAAAAAAAGACATGCACTGCGCAAACTTCTAGAAGCAGTGGAAAAAGAGTTGCTACACAAGCCTGACCGTAAGACGTTGGACCGCTTGTCGCTGTTGGCTGGTTTCCAGGACTGGGATTCCTTCCAAGAGACATTGCATGGAGACCTTGGTGGAGAAACCATTTACGGAGGGCATCATCCTAATAAAAAAGAGACACCCAAAACTTGAGTGTCTCTTTTTATGTCGTGCAGGTCTCGTCTGAGATTTACTCAGCAGTAGCACGTGCACCGCTACGCTTCTCCTTGATACGGGCAGCCTTACCAGTGAGCTTACGCAGATAGTAAAGCTTAGCGCGACGAACCTTACCAACCTTGTTCACTTCGATGCTCTCAATGTTGGGAGACTCCAGGGGGAAGATACGCTCTACACCTACAGTACCCGACATCTTGCGAACGGTGAAGCGCTTCTTCTCCTGATGACCGTTAATCTTGATGACTACGCCACGGAAGAGCTGGATACGCTCCTTTGAACCCTCGATAATTTTGTAAGCGACAGTTACAGTATCACCAGCCTTGAAACTGGGGTGCTGCTTGCCGGTTGCAAATGCTTCTTCAGCAACTTTAATTAAATCCATTTTTCTTTAAACGTTTAAAATTGTTGTTATCGTTCCAACGCAACATAACAGGCAACTCGAAACTTCCTGCCAGCGATTACGCCGAAAAGCGGGTGCAAAGGTACGAATAAACGAGCAAAAAACCAAAGAAAACCTCAATTTTCTTTGTTTTTTCGAGTAAAAGTACTTTCGAAACGTAGTTTCAAAGGTGCGAAAAAAGTGAAAAGAGAAAAGTGAAAAGTGAAAAATTTGCTTCCGCAATGTGATTTTCTGGATATTTTTCGTAAATTTGCAGTCTGAACCTAAAATAATTCCTAATAAATGATGAATAGAAAGACTGTTTTGCTCGCTTTGATGCCGTTTCTAATGTTGGCGTCGTGCAAGTCACATTATGAAGTGGCCTCTGTTCAACGTGACCGTATCGTGGTGGATGCCCGCTATGATGTCAAGCCAGATGCTCGGGCTGCTGAGTTTCTGCAACCTTTTAAGCATGTTGTAGATAGTGTGATGGGGCCTGTCGTGGGTCGTTCTGCCAGGTATATGACCACTCAGCGTCCTGAAGGAACTCTTCCCAACTTGCTGTCCGACATATTGGTTTGGGCGGCTAAGGATTATAATGAAAAGCCTGACTTTGGCATTTACAACATGGGAGGTGTACGAGCTGATTTGCCTAAGGGTGATGTGACCTATGGCGATGTGCTCGATGTAGCGCCTTTTGAAAACAAGATATCCTTCATTACCATGAGTGGTGCCGATGTCTTGGAACTTTTCCAACAGATTGCAGCTGTCGGAGGCGAAGGTCTTAGCCATTCCGTTCGTTTGGTTATTACGAAAGATGGTCGCTTGGTGAGTGCCACCATTAACGGCCAGCCTGTTGAACCTCAGAAAGACTATCGTATAACCACCATTGACTATCTTCTGGGAGGAACCGATAAGTTGGAAGCCCTCAAGAAAGGACGCAACGTCAATGCCCCCAAGGAAGCTGACAACAATACTCGTTTCATCATTATGAATTACTTCCGTGAGATGATGAAGCATGGAAAGGAAGTTGACTCCGAGATAGAAGGACGAGTGGTAGTGAAGTAAGATGTATGATGTAAGAAGTATGATGTAAGATGTAAGAAGTATGAAAAAGTACCTATTTATTATATTGTTGGCTCTGGTATCGCTCAGCGGTCAGGCCAAGAAGCACAAGCAACTGGTGATTCTACACACCAACGATACCCATTCAGCCATCCTGCCTATCAATGCGCAGTTGCCTGACACGATGAAGGCAGGTCGTGGAGGTTTCCTTCGTCGTATTGCTATGTTAAAAGAGGAACGCGCGAAGCATCCAGACCTCCTCTATTTCGATAGTGGCGACTTTTTCCAAGGTTCTGCCTATTTCACCATGTTCAAAGGTGAAGTGGAAGTAGGTCTGATGAATCAGATGGGCATTGATGCCTCCACCATTGGCAATCATGAGTTCGACTTCGGACTCGAAAATATGGCTCGTGTGTTCAAGCAAGCCAACTTCCCCATTCTCTGTGCTAACTACGACTTCACGGGCACTGTGATGGAAGGCATCTGCAAACCGTGGATTATTATCAAGCGTAATGGTCTGAAAATAGGAGTCTTTGCCGTATGTCCTAAGCTAAAAGGCTTGGTCAGCGATAAGAATTGCGTGGGAGTGAAATACCTGGATCCTGCCAAGGTGGCCCTAGAAACAGCCACTATGTTGAAGCAACAGCAGAAGTGCGATATGGTTATCTGCATTTCACACCTTGGCTGGAATCTCAATCGTGGAGAGGACGACCAATATATGATACAAGGCTCTCGCAACATCGATTTGGTGCTGGGTGGTCATTCCCATACCTATATGACGCAACTGGAATATTGCAATAATATGGATGGCAAACCCATTCCGGTTGATCAGAATGGCAAGTCGGCTGTCTTCATAGGTCGCTTGGTGGTTGACTTCAAATAATCATTATTCAAAGTAGAACGTTAGGACAAACATCTTCGATTGCGCGCTGCTGACACTACCTGCATAGGCTCGTAGGTTGGCATCGCGCAATTCGTTAATATGGTTCTTGTCCAGCACATCACCCAGTCCGAAACAGAACTTCAGTTCAGGAATCAGTTTGAAGAAGGGTAGGTAGAAGTCGCATCCCAGTCCCACTTCCACCATGGTATTGTACTTTTTGATGCGAACCATATCCTGGTCACCCCCCGTCAGGTTAATCATCGGATTGATTCCAGCCATAATGTACGGACGGTGATTGTTCCAGCGTGGAGCAGCAAACTTGATGTCCAGCGGAATCGATACATACGTGTTCTTCATGTCCTGTGTCTCCTGGAGAGGTCTGCCCTGAGCGTCCAACTGTTTCATGTTCAAAAACGTCAGGTGCTTGCCTCCAAAGTGCATAGATGGGGTGATGCGCAAAGAGAAATGTTCGCTCAGTCGCATTTCAGCCAGTACTCCCACGGAGAATCCCTGGTTCCACTTGTCTGCATCACACATGATATACTGTTCGGTCACGTTCCCGTCGTCATCAGTCATCATGTATGGTCCCACATTCTCCAACTCTATATCCTGCAGGTGTGTACCTATCAATATGCCAAAGTGTAGCGGACGCAAGTCTATATAAGGCTTGTTCTGCACTCGACGGTCCATCTGTGCAGCAGCATTCAGAACCGTCAATCCCGTTAGTAAAAGCGTCAAAAATCGTTTCATTTATATCCATTATAACGTAAACAAACCCCTAATTATTATTTCGACTACGTATAAATTATAAAAAAACTCTCATCATTTTTAGGTAATTCTCAAAATAAATGCCTATCTTTGCATCACAAATATTAAGTATTTATTAATCTATTAAAAGTAATTAAGTTATGGCATACGTAATTGGTGACGACTGCATCGCATGCGGTACATGTATCGATGAATGCCCCGCTGGAGCAATCTCTGAGGGCGAACCCCGATGTTTGCACAGAGTGCGGCACATGCGCTGACGTTTGTCCGTCAGAGGCAATCAGCCTTCCCTAAGGAATAAGCTGAATTATGTGGTTAAAAACGATGGGCTTCCGATGAGGGAGCCCATTTATTTTAATGTGTTCTTAGTCTCTAAAAGTCAATTTTATTCAAAGGAAGCTGTATTGTTACGTTTATTTTGTGACAGCTTCTTTTATTACCTTGTATCTTCTTTGCAATGCTACTAAGATACTACGTTCAGCCATTGAGTTCAATCCCTGGAAGGTAGTGCGCTTTTTGAGTTCGTCTAAAGGCATCTCCAGAAGCAATTTAGCAATGCACTCGTCTGCAAAGGAATTTGACACAACATTGACTCCAGTAAAGTCTAAAACAACTTTTTCGTTACCATTGATAAGAGGCAGAAGCTTTAGCCGAAGCTTTTGTCCCATGTCTCGTGTCCCGAAGTCAGTTCCGTATTCTATGAATTTGAATTCTACCATAGTTGCTCCAATTCTCCTGTTTCAACAAATGTTTCATTATACTCATCGGCAATATCAGACCTGTTGTCGACAACCTGATTGGGGTCGATTTCAATTGCCGTATTTATTTCCATATAGATAAGTGTCCCTTGCCAATAGCCATTTTCAACCACAGAGGTTTGTCCACTTTGTATGATAAGCTTGTGGCTTCCAGAATGCAGAACGAACTTTTTCCCAATGCAATCAACTAATTTTGACGTAGTATATAGTCCAAATCCCATTCCTTTGCCATCTGTTATTTTGTCTTCAAGACATATTCTAAGAGCATCTGGCTCTGTGATGTCCTTGTATTTAATGTTCTCTGCTAGTGAGGCTTTAATTCCTATTCCGTCATCAGCAATAAGGACGCGAACACTCCTACACTCGCTATCGTAATATGTCATTGCAGTCCCAAGTGGTTTGCCAGAGTGGATATGCACATTATCCATCATCTCGTAGAGACAATAGCTCAGTGCCTGTAGCACACTGACCTCAATCTCTAAGTGGGCTGTCAATGCACCCACAACATCTTGATAAACATTGTTAAGCGTTTGTGCATCAAAGACATCAATAGAAACATCCTTGGCACCGTTGAAATACTTATTTAGTAGAAAAGCGACGTCCATACGCTTGCAAAGATACGATTATATTTTGAAACCACAAACTGATTATGACAGAATTTACTTTCGGAGAAAATTTATTTCTATTCGGAGTATTGGAAATTACTTTCGGAGTATTGGGGGCAGGTCTTTTCATGAATAAAACAGGGCAAGAACGAACATTGTTCCTGCCCTGTTGATTATCTACAGATAAAAGAATTCTGTTATTTTATAATCACCTTACGAACGGTATTGCCCTGCTTACGAATTACCAGACCTTTGGATGGTCCATTCAGTTCACGTCCCTGTAAGTCGTAATAACGGAGTGATGAGTCGAGTGATTCGTCCCGTTTTAGACTTGAAATGCTAGTCGTGGCATTATATTCAGTTCCATCGGTAAATGTAATATAATTACCCTCTAACTTAAAGTAAATAGCATTTTTTTTCATACCACCTGCCATATCTGGCAATATCCATTCACCATTATTCTCTTTAAACATCACGCGAACAGCATATTCACCATTTTCCAATTCCTTATTTAGTTTGCATTCTATATTTGAGAAAGCATCCTCTTTATAATAATGACTTGGCTCTAAGGAGATTGTTATGGTGTTACGTGGGTCACTAATCTGACCTATAAGTCGGTTATTATTATCATACACACCAAGTGCCATCGTCCAAGTATGCGCATTACCATTGTAATTATAAACACCACCTACAGTAGCTTTAAAAGATACTGATTTCCAACGTATCTTATCACCTAGCTTACGGTCTGATTTAGGTGAATATGCCAAATAAGGATATTCTGTTGGAGTACCTATCTCCCCATTTTTAGCAGGTACAATACCTGTAATAGTAGTTTGCGACAAAGTGAACGTATAACCCATTGGATTCATTTTTGCCAAATCAAAGTATCCATTCGCATCACCGTTCCATCCCCAGTTCACATGTACAAAACCATTGGCATCGTAACCGTCTATCACATAGGCATGACCTGCAGCGTCCCCATCAGTACCTGTTTTTGAGGAAGCAGACTGAATGACAGGCCTTCCAACATCTATTTCTTCGGCAATAACCGTTAAATAATCTTTTTCTGAGTCATAGCATTCGCGCATACGAGGACGTAGCGTTGTAGGTATGTATCCGAAATTGGTATATAAGGCCTTGATACAAACAGGTGTGCCAGCACCACTACCATTTGTTCCCCACGTCATAGCAACAGCCAATCCACAGTCATATGAAAGTTGCGAAACAGCGGCACATGCCTCGTCGGATGCAAGGTTTTCAACGCGAGTATTTTTCATAATGTCCCAGTCATAGGTGTGCTCTAGTGTTCCATGATGTGTTTCACCATCCGTGTCTTTTCCTTGACCATAACCTTGACCTTTAATAGGCCATTTCCAATAAAACATCGTTTGAGCTAACGCAGTTGCCACACATCCTACTGGACACCTAATATCTTTCAATACAGGACATAGCCTGTTATATGGGTCACCTTGGCCCCACTCTGATTCACAAAGGAATGGCGCACCTGCACCACGTCTAAGAGCAAAGGCATTTGTCAAATCTTCTGTATCTGATAACTGCCCGTTACGAACCGCATTAACATACTGGTCGTAAATGTCCAAGTAAGTAGCGAGAGCTTCTGGCAAATCACACTTCTCTGATAACTTACCTGTACTTGAGTAGCCCAAAACCTGAGGAAGCATATCATCGCCTGTAATCAAAGCAAATCCACTACCATCTTCCGCATTAAACATATAATACGTTGGATTTGCCTCTATCTGTTTCGTAGCTCTATGTGAATTACTATTTCCCAACAGTCGCACTTGCTTGCCCAAAACTTTTTGAGCAACATTTTGGGCAACCTCCAAACCAACAGGATCAGCCTTAGAGCATACTGTTGCGAGTAGACATACAAATAGTGTAAGTAGCTTCTTCATATTTATTAGGTTTAAATGTAAAAACGGGCGTGTTCTGTTTATGGCAGAAACACGTCCGTTTTTTATTTTACTAAATCTTAATACTTAACTATATCGTAAATTTCAACTATCTTTGCGCCAAATGATCCTGCACTAACGGTATATTCACAACCGAATACAAATTCAGGACCAGTTTCGAATTCATAGTAACCTAGATAACCTGCTTCTTCTTTTGTCAAGATATTTGCAGTTACATTACCATAGGAAGGATGAACAATTCCCGAGAAGAACTTCGAAATAGGATTACCATTTTCATCAGCGATGTAGAAAAGCTGATCATCACCGCTTGTACCATCCCACTTAAAGAACCAAGAAACACCGCTGAACAAATCTGGCAAACGATAAAGATCCAACAATTCAGAATATTCAATCTCCATTGGGAAGGGATTATAGAATGCACCTGCAGCATAGGTACACTTAGCCCAAGGTTTATAATCTTCACGGAGAACGCTCACATTGTAGCGAGGATATGTGTCAGGATCTGCCTTGTAGGTGTTTCCCGCATACTCGATAGGAATAGAGAGAACAAGAAAATACTTTGTGAATGGCAAGATCCCATCACCAACACTAACAGTAATTTCCTTAGATGTCTCACCTGCTGCAAATGACACTGACTCAGGAACAGTCGTTGTAGGAGGAGCAGATACAACCTGTATGGGCACGGTCAAAGCACTTGCACCATCAGAACGTGTTACAGTTACTGTAAAGTCTGTCTCATCGATACCGAGAACAACATTTTCCTCATTGTCGAAGGTTACAACATCCTTACCCGCCTCAGGACCAGCAGAGTAGCTGTTATCATCACTGCATGATGTCAAACCTAGACTCAGTGAGGCGATACATGTCATTAAGAATAATTTTTTATTTTTCATATTATCTATATTCTTATTATGTTAAGTTTATTTAGTCAGTAACTCCATCGCGCAGATTCGGATTTTGTCCAGCTGATGGTATCTGACTGCCTGTGTTATCGATAATACCAAAGTTGTTGTCTATCTCAGTCTGAGGGAAGCGCATGTTAAGCCATTGGTCATCAGCAGATATATTAAAAATGAAAGCATCCGAAAGATTCGAAGCCTTAGAAGCCTGGAAGCGAACAATAGGCTTGCTCAAACGACGGGCATCAAACATGAAGAAACCTTCACCCCACAACTCTACACGACGCTGAAACCACACTTCATTCTCGAAAGAACGACCACTGGCAGTAGAAGAATAGGAAGGATCACGATATTTCTTTATAAAATCTTCCAGCACCTGACGACCTTGAGCCTCGTTACCGCCTTTTGCCAAAGCCTCAGCCTTAATGAGGATCATTTCTTCTACACGCATCAAAGGCCAGTCATTATTGTTAATGGTTGAACCAACACCACTCTTCATACCAAATTTGATATTGGTATATGGAAGATATGCTTCTTTAACGTCTTCAATATAGAACTCGCCAAGTTGGTCACCAACAGCAGTAACACCTGTTTTCGGATCTGTCCAAGAGAGATCGGCCCAGTTTGGTGAATGCAAGTTCTCGTCAAGCCACCATCCCTTACGTACGTCTGTTTCAGGAATCTTATCATAGAGCAACACATTAATCATAGGGGTGCACTGAACAGCTGCTGCATAGCTATCACCGCTAAAAGCGCAAACCCATGAAGAAGACGTACAATATGCACCAAGTGCCTGCAACTCTGTTGTAATATTAATACCCCATATCCAGTTGTGTTCATTAATATCAACAAAGGCAGGTTTGCTTACCTCACTAATCGTAGCAGGTGTATATCCTTCCATTGCTTTTTCAGCATCAGAAACTGCAGCACTCCAATTCTGCATTACCAAATTTGCACGAGCACGTAATCCATAAGCTACATTTAGATTGATTAAATCTTTGGTGGTACGCTCTGCTGTAAGGTGCTCAACTGCATAGTTGAGATCATCCAAGATGTAATTCCACACTTCCTCTACCGTAGCACGGGGATTATTGGCATAGTCAACACCATCTTTCAAGATAGGAATACAAGGAGAATCCTTAGCTTGCGCATAAGTAAACTGAAAGTAGGGAGCCAATGCCATGTAGTCAAAAGCACGCATGGCGCGAGCTTGAGCTATCTGGTTGATTGCATCAGGATCCTGTGTATCAGCTGCATAAGACCCTATAATTTCATTACAGATTCCAATCTGTCGATAAGGAGTCACATAACGGATATATGGATTGGCATAGTTTGCATTACGGCTACTATACTCACCACAAGTAGAAAACCAGTTATAACCAACATCAGGAATATGCATATCTGCACCTTCTAGGTCTAGTGATAATGCAGACATAATAAATCCAAAGTCGTCAGCACGGTTTGCGTTTCCACCCGTAGGCCATGTGCCGTGAGGACGTCCCATCATTGAGAACATGCCAGAGAAGGTTGCCTGCATACGTTCAGGTATTGCCTCGTTCGTAGCCTGAACTTGATCCTTGGTAAGTGTTCCTCTTTCGGGATTCTGTTTGTCGATGTCGTTACATGCTGTTGTCAACATGGTCACACCAAGCATAAAAAGGGAAATCTTATATATTTTCATATTTCTTTAATATTTAGTCTTTTTCGTTTAAATGCACTCTTAGAAGGTTACAGTCACACCACCAGTGATAGAACGCATAGCTGAATAACTACCTGAAGCAAGACCACCACCAGATGTCATAGAACCAATACCATGATTGTAACGTGGATCCATACCTTGACGTTTAGTCAACAGGAAAAGATTCTCGCCAGAAAAATATACACGAACGCTCTTCATTGTAAGTGCCTGTGACCATTTCTTTGGCAGAGTATAACCAAGTGTCAAGTTATTCAGACAGAGATAGTTAGAACTGGTTAGGAAACGATCCTGTGCTGTCTGTGATTTGACACCTGGGTCATCGATGGCAGCAGTACTGAGACGAGGAATGTCTGAAGTTGTATTTTCAGGACTCCATGCATTCAGAAGATCCTTGTGCATTGCATGACCAACTTCTTGACCATTATGCATCAACTGCTGATAAGCACCATCATAGAATTTACCGCCAAGTTGGAACGAGAACTGTGCACTTAAGTCAAAACCATAAGCATTCAAGGTAGTACCAAAGCCGCCTTGTACTGTAGGCAGTACATCGCCTACATCGTACTTCGAAGCCTCAGTGACATCGTAAGTCAACTCTTCCTTGACAATTGGACCAGCACCATATGTGTTAGTCATGGCCACAAGTGTACGCTCACTTTCTGGCTTTGCCATATTTTCCTCTGAGGGATCCCATGTATATGCTTTCCAGAACTGAGCACGACCATTAGAAGGATCAACACCTGCATACTTAACCATATATGCCTGATAACTTGAACCATCCAAACGGATAATTTGGTTAGAATAACGAAGACCTGTTTCCTGAATTGCTTCATCTAATTCGGTAAACTTGTTCTTGTTGTGTGACATCACAAAATTCAGTCCCCACTCAATATCCTTAGTTTTAATAACAGTTCCGTTCAATGTGATATCAATACCCGTGTTGCGCAGACTACCGATGTTTGCTGGATAACTAGAAACCATCAGACCAGACGACAAAGGTACTGTCTTTGACCACAACAGGTCGCTTGTAGTACTTGAATAGAATTCGATAGTACCATTCAGACGGTATTTGAACAGTGAGAAGTCAATACCAACATTCCATGATTTCTTGGTTTCCCATGTCAAGTCATCATTACCTTTTGAACTCATGGTCAAAGAGTATGTCTTGGAATCCTTATTATAAGTTGCTCTATAACGGTCTGAATATGCGTGGTAGCCCATGCCCTGATCATTACCATTCTGGCCATATGACACCTTCAGTTTCAACAGGTCAACCCACTTTACATCCTCCATGAATTTCTCCTTGTTAATTTGCCAAGCAGCGCCAATTGACCAGAAGGTACCCCAACGATGACCAGGAGCGAATTTAGAAGAAGCATCACGGCGAATAGAACCATTCAAAAAATAACGATCATCGTAGTCGTAGTTCAAACGAGCCAAGAAACCCTCCGTCATATAAGTGTCCGTATAAGAGGACATAGACATGTCTTCGTTAGGACCTACAGCATTATCGATTTCACCAATAAACGGGTCGTAAAGATGGGTATTTGAAGCAGAGAGAACTTGGTCTTTTACATTGTACTGCTCATAACCTGCCAAAATACTGAAATTATGCTTATCGGCAATAGTGCGCGTATAACTGGCCAAATACTGCTGGTTGCTAGTAAACGTGCGATTAGATTCCACACTGGATATGCCATCAGTACTTGATCCACTACCAAAACGGCTATAGAGATAACGATAACGATAGTTGAGGCTGTTTGCACTGATATTGGCGGTGATATTCAACCCATCAATTGGTGTGATAACCGCACCCCACTGACCAGTGAAAATATCTCCATAGTACTGATAGTCATTGTTGGCATTGTCACGTACTGCATTACCCATGAAACTAGGACGTCTGAAACCTGTCTGGTTGGCATCATAAACGGTGCGACCAGCTTCGTACATGATATTTCCTTCATTATCACGAACATACAATGGGTAAATAGCACCCATGGAGTTCGCATAGTAGAACATATTAGTGGAACTGCCATAGGTAGAACCGTATGATGGGGTCTGGCTGATGCGGTGAGTAAATGCCATATTGGTTACTAACTTCAACCAAGACTTTGCTTGATACTCCACATTAGTACGGGCTGTATAACGTTCAAACTTTGATTTCTCTACCTGTCCTCCGTCATTCAGATAACTACCACTTGCAAAATAACTCAAGCGACCAGTATTACCACTTACACTGACATTGTACTCCTGACGGAAAGCACTGTGAATAGTCTCATCATACCAGTTGTCTGGCATATATGTAAAAGTACCATCGTTGTATCCAAGCTTAGCATGAGGATTTAACTTGAAGTTTGTACCAATTAATTTCTCACCATCGGGTACAGTAAATACTTGATATCCCAAACCGCCATTGTTTTCGTTAAACAGGTTAGCGTCAGCGAAAGCATATGCGTCAGCAGCTGTACCACCATTATAAGCAACGCTATTGAACATAGCGCGATATTGTGTTTCATAATACTGACCGGGATCAGTAATCACATCATAGCGAGGCAGGAGACGAGAATTGCCACCCCACTTGGCATCAAACTTCACCTCAGCATCTTTAGCAGCACCCTTGGCTTTTTTGGTGGTAATAATCACAACACCATTTGCACCACGATTACCATAAATTGCAGAAGCTGAAGCATCTTTCAATACAGATATTGATTCGATATCTTGTGGGTTAACCGTAGAAACGCTCTGTTCCATAGGCACACCATCAATAATATACAAAGGAGAAGAAGATGCCAGATAAGAACCAATACCACGAATTGTAATTTCGGGCGCACTGCCTGGTGCACCTGATGATGATGTAGCCTGAACACCAGCAACAGAACCTACTAGTGCACTAGTGGCTGTAGAAGAAACGTGGTTCGTAATCTCAGCCGATTTGATTTCAGAGGCAGAACCAGTGAATGCCGAACGCTTGGCCGTACCATAAGCCACAACAATCACCTCGTCGAGGGCAGTCTGATCACTAGTCAACATGATACGCATGTTTGGACGAGCACTCACCTCGATAGGTTCCATACCTACATAAGTGATACGCAAGGTCTTCTTGCCTTCTGGAACAGTCAGCGAGAAGCGACCTTCTACGTCAGTAACAGTACCTATTTGTGTTCCCTCACGGTACCATTAACTTTTGTCTGGGCCAATGCTGTTCCTACCATGAGGAAGAGCGCGGCCAAAAACATCATTAGTCTTTTTTCCATAAACACTCTCTTGTTATTATTAATACATTAAAAATATATAATTGCTACTTTATATTTGACTACCTCCTTCCAGGAGGTGGGCGTTTATGGAGAGGTGATACTTATCCTAATGATATGGCTTTCGTAATGGTTCCTAGTAGCTTGTGGTTGGCCATGTCAATTCTGTTGTCGTCAATCTCACGAATATAAACCATAGTTGTCTTCGTATTAGAATGCCCCAATGCCTTCGAGATGACTGCCAGATCAACATTGTTGCTGTAAGCCATACTTGCCCATGAATGTCTGGCAACATATGAGGTGAGTGAACGACGAAGACCTGCAATCTTTGATATTTGTCGTAAGTGACGGTTATATCGGTTGCGGGCTGTTTCATACTCTTTCATGGAACCTGTTGGTAAAATAGGGAATACGTAAGCACTGTCCGGAATACTGTAACGTTTGATAATGCGTTGCATCTGTGGTTCGATTTTAACCCGTATGGGCTGCCTTGTCTTATGACGTTCATACTCGATGTAGCCGTTGACTATCTGCTTCTTTCGCAGGAAAGCTACATCGACAAAAGGCATACCGAGAGCATAAACGCAGAAAAGAAACAAATCGCGGGCAAAGCAGAGAGATGAGCCTTGTGGCAACTGCATCGTCCGTATTTTCTGCAAATCAATGGAAGACATTGAGCGTTTGTCCGTCTTAAGATTACCTGTAAATACTGAATTAAATGCAGTTGAGACAACAGAAGGTATGTCTGAATGGCTGATTACAGATCGAAGAGAACGCATATAGCAAGAAATAGTGTTCAATTTCACACCTTGTTCCTTTAACCACAATTGCCAGCCTTCAACCATCTGTTTGCTGACGTCCCCAATTGAAATATTGCTTCCTGCATATCGGACAAAAGAGGCAATGGCTGTACGATAATTGTCTATAGTACTCTTCCCTCGTGAGGCTAAAAGCTTATTGATAGTATTGTCCACTATATCCAGAAATTTAGGTTCTCTGCGTTCCCGCACCTTTTCCTTTTTCTGCCCTTCATGGTAAATGCGGATGCTGAAATTGAATACGACTCTTATCATAATTACTCCAATTTAATTTTAATAATGATAAATCTCCACGCGCGTGCATTATATTATATAATAACGAAAGAAACTACTAAATGTATATATTTCAGTTTTTAACGGAATGCAACTTTTTTGCAACATTTTCGCATTATTTTGCACAAAAAAAGGGGATAATGTTAAATAATTGAGTAAAAATGTGCATTTTTTATAATTTTTATTTGTTGTTTACAAATGAAAGCATTACCTTTGCACGGAATTTTTCCATGCGGGAAACTATGCACCTCCTGGAAGGAGGTTATCAGACATAAAGTGGCAATTATATATTTTTAATGTATTTGAGAGTGTTTATGGAAAAAAGACTAATGATGTTTTTGGCCGCGCTCTTCCTCATGGTAGGAACGGCATTGGCCCAGACAAAAGTTAATGGTACCGTGACCTCACAGGAAGACGGACAGCCCGTTATCGGTGCTTCTGTTCTCGTAGTAGGTACACAGGTAGGTACTGTAACAGACGCTAATGGTCGCTTCTCGCTGACTGTTCCAGAAGGCAAGAAGACTCTGCGTATTACCTACGTGGGTATGGAGCCTATTGAGATTACGGCTCGTCCCAACATGCGTATCATGTTGACAAGCGACCAGAAGGCTCTGGACGAGGTAATCGTAGTAGCTTATGGTACAGCAAAGAAATCTTCGTTTACAGGTTCTGCTGCTGCTGTGGGTGGTGAGAAGATTGCCTCACGTCCTGTGACTAACGTAACGAAGGCCCTCGATGGTCAGGTAACTGGTGTGATGACTACCAGTGGTAGTGGTCAGCCAGGTAGCGGTTCATCGGTAGTAATCCGTGGTTTCGGTTCTATCAATGCCAGCAACAATCCTCTGTATGTTGTTGACGGTGTTCCTTACGGTGGTAGCATCAGCGCTATTAACCCTCAGGATATCGAGTCGATGACAGTGCTGAAGGATGCTTCTGCCTCGGCTCTGTATGGTGCCCGTGCCGCCAATGGTGTGATTATCATCACTACCAAGAAGGGTAAGGATGGTCGTCCTCAGGTTCAGCTCCACAACACGGTGGGTTGGTCTTGGCGTGGTATTGAAAAATACGAGACGGTTAGTCAGGCAGACTTTGTTCAGTTGAGTTTTGAGTCTCTGCGTAACAGCTACCAGTATGGTAATGGCTATAGCCGTGAGGATGCTACAAAGCTTGCTATTGCTGACCTGGGTGTTACACTTGGTGGCAGCTCTAATCCTGAGCAATACAACCCCTTCAAGAACTACACCTGGAGCACCATCATTGATCCTGCTACTGGAAAGATTCAGCCTGACGCTGTTTCTGCCTATGACGATCAGTGGTACGATGCTATCTACAACAAGGGTGCCCTTCGTCATGAGCACACTATGTCACTCAATGGTGGTACAGACCGTACCAAATATATGTTGTCTCTGGGTTATATCAGTGAGGATGGTATCCTGAAGAATACAGGCTTCCAGCGTTACAGTGCTCGTGTCAATATTGACTCTCAGGTGACTGACTGGTTCAAGACTGGTTTGAATACCAACTTGGCTTATACCAAGTCAAACTACAACCAGTATTCTGATACCCAGACTTCTAACCCCTGGTACACCGCTCAGTTCATGGGTCCTATCTATCCTACTTATCTGAAGGATGCTGAGGGTAATACTGTTTATGAAAACGGAGTGCCTGTTTTCGACTATGGTGAAACAGGTCGTCCTGTAGCCAACGACTTCAACTCACTGGGTGACCTGTCGCTTGACAAGTCATTCTCTAACAACGACAATGCCAGTGCACGTGCCTACTTGACCTTCGGTTCTGACAAGGAGTCGTTCGGTTGGGCACAGGGCCTGAAGCTCAACCTCAACGTGGGTATTGACTATATTAACTCTTCTACCACTGAGACTTCTAACAAGTATCATGGTAATGCTAAGAACGCTTTGGGTCGTGTTTACAAGTATAACGAGCGTTATCAGACCTACACGTTCGGTCAACAGCTCACTTGGAACCGCAAGTTCGGTGACCACACTGTAGGTGCCCTGCTTGGTCACGAGTACTATGAGTACAAGTACAACTATCTGTATGCTGCCAAGGCTAACATTGTTGACGGTATTGACGAGTTGCGCCCTGCTGCAACCCTGTATGATGCAGACTCTTATTCTAACAAGCATTCTATTGAGTCTTGGCTGGGTCGTGTCCAGTATAACTATATGGACAAGTACTACTTTGACGCTTCTCTGCGTTCTGACGGTAGCTCACGTTTCCACAAGGACAACCGTTGGGGTACTTTCTGGTCTGTAGGTGCAAACTGGCGTATTACTGCAGAAGAGTTCATGAAGAAGTTTACTTGGTTGAACAACCTTTCGTTTAAGATCTCTTACGGTGAGAATGGTAATGAGAATCTGGATACCTACTATGCTTGGCAGAACCTCTACTCACTGGGTTATCCTAACGCAAACCGTATTGGTGGTTTCGTCTCTACTCTGGAGAACAAGGACATCTCATGGGAGAAGAATGGTATGCTGAACATCGGTCTGGAGGGTGCTCTGTTGGACAACCGTCTGCGCTTCAGCATTGAGTACTTTAACAAGAAGACCAAGGACATGTTGCTGAACTACCCAATGGCTCTGTCAACCGGTTTCACAGGTTACGATGCTAACGTTGGTAACATGCGCAACTGGGGTTGGGAGTTCATGGTTAGCGGCACGCTGGTTAAGACTAAGGACGTTGTCTGGAACATGACCTGGATGGGTACAGCCCAGCGCAACAAAGTCCTGAAACTCACCGGTGAGACTAACCAGATTGTCAGTGGTAACTCAATTATCAAGGAGGATTACCCCCTCTACACCTTCTATATGCCTCGTTCTGCAGGTGTTGATCCCGCAACGGGACAGCAGCTCTACTGGGCTTACGAGAGCATGGACGACAATGGCAATGTGACAGGCGAGTATATTACCACAGACTATAGCAAGGCTTCTGCCTGCCGCTACTTCCAGGGCGACCGTATTCCTGACCTCTATGGTAGCATCGGCACTGACCTCAAGTTGTTCGACTGCATCGATCTCTCTATCCTGACTACCTATTCTATCGGTGGTAAGATCTTAGACTCACGCTACACATCATCTATGATGAACCTGTACTATGGTAACACTTGGAACACAAATATCCTGCGTCGCTGGCAGAATCCTGGTGACGTGACCGATATTCCTCGTGTAGAGGTTGCCGGTAATGTAATTACCACCAGCAACTATTTGGTTAATGCCTCTTACTTCGCAATCAAGAACATTACGCTGGGTTACACACTTCCCAAGCGCTTTGCCCGTAAGGCTTATCTTGAGAGCGTACGTCTCTATGCATCGTTTGACAATGTGGCCGTGTTCAGCCATCTAAAGGGTATGGATCCTCAGTATAACCTGCATGGTGTTGGTACAAACTATTCTTACGTTTCCAACAAGAACTTAACCATTGGTCTTGACATTAACTTCTAAAAGAAAGGATTACAGTGATGAAAAACGTATTTAAATATCTCGTTATCGGTGCAGCTATTACCACGCTGACTACCGCATGCAGCGACCAGCTGGAGACATCGCCTACTACCTCTGTGTCAGGTCAGACGATGACGGCAAGCAACGATGCTGCTATGATATCTCTGAACGGTATCTACCGCTCTATGTACACTTCCGGCTGGTCAACAACGGGTAACACCCACCAGTGTTTCGGTATTTCTGCATACAATCTTTGTGCTGACGTCATGGGTGACGATCACATTATGGCTGCACAAGGTTCTGGTTGGTTCTGGTTCGACGCTGCCTACAATGTGAAAGCTCGCTTTACCAGCGGCGCTTGGCGTTCTTATGACCTCTGGTACGCAGGATTCACCTGGATTGCTAATGCCAACTATTTGATTGCAATGGATACCGACGCGGAGATTACAGACGTTGACCGTCTTTATGTTCTCGGACAGGCTTACGCCGTTCGTGCATATAGCTACTGGATGCTGGCACAATACTTCGCCCGTACCTACAAGGGACATGAGAGCGATCCCTGTGTGCCTATCTACAATGAGCCGACAACGGCCAGCACCACTGGTCAGCCCCGTGCTACCAACGAACAGGTTTACCAGCAGATGAAGTCTGATATTGCCAAGGCTGTTGACTACCTGTCAAAGAGCTTGAATACCTCTTTGGAGAAGGATAAGAGCTTTATCACCTATCCAGTGGCTTTGGGTCTGCAGGCTCGTATTGCCCTGACTATGGAAGATTGGGCTCTGGCTGCTTCTGCTTCTGAGGCCGCTATCGCCCTGGGTCAGCACACTATCCAGCCCGTTCAGGCTTCTGCTTTCAAGAAAAATACTGCAAACTTCATCAATACCTATAGCGCAGGTAATGTGATGTGGGGTGCTAACATTATTGCTGACCAGTCAGGTATCTATGCCTCTTTGTATGCACACATGGACGCTGCAGCTAATATGTATGCTGGTTACGATCGTGCTCCTAAGAAGATCAACTCTGCTACCTATGACTTGATGAGCGAGACCGACAGCCGTCGTTGCTGGTGGAATCCTAACGATGAAAACAATCCTTATCAGCAGGAGAAGTTCCATTTCAGCGATATTCAGACTTATCTGGGTGACTACGTATGGATGCGTATTGAGGAGATGTACCTCATTGCTGCCGAGGCTGAGTGTATGAGTAATAATGATGCTAAAGCTCAGCAGTATCTGAACGCAATGGTTCAGACTCGTGACCCGAACTACAACTGCACAAAGACTGGTACTGCTCTTGGCGCGCTGACCAGCGACCGCACAGGTTCGTTGCGTGAGGCCATCATCGACCAGCGTCGTATTGAGTTGTGGGGTGAGTACGGCCGCTTGTACGACATCCGTCGTCTGCGCCAGGGCTTCAAGCGTACAGCTGCTGAGGGTTGGCCTAGCGGTCTGTTGATAGCTGCAAGGTCAACTGACGATCCTGAGAGCTATCCTTGGGTACTGACTATTCCTAAGGCAGAGTTCGATGGTAACGAGAACATGGATGCGTCAAAGGACCAGAACCCCACTGGCGATTATCCTGAGTAAGTAATAATAAGCAAGATTAAAGATTAAATTTAAAGAAATATGAAAATCAACAAATATTTTTTAGGTCTTGCCGTTGCCATTATGGGAGGTCTTACCTCTTGTAATACTGACGTTGAGGGTGACCACTATAAGACGGGGCTGGACAATGTGTCCTTCGAAGTCGCTGCCAAGTCATTGTCGGTACCTGTTGATGAGTCTTCAGTAACTATCCCTGTCACTTTGACTCGCGGCAACGTAGCTATGCCATACGAAGCTAAATATGTGACAAGTTCTAGTGCTGCGGGTATTTTCAGCGACGACGGCAACGGAGTTGTAACATTCGCGGCTGGTCAGGGAACAGCAACCATTAACGTGAAGGCTGCCAATTTGGAGAAAGAAGTTCCTTATACTTATACTCTGACGCTGAGTGATGCTGACATTGCTACTGCTGATACCATTACCGGAACTCAGATTCCTGAAATCACCATCACAGTACAGCGTGAGGGTGACTGGACTACGTGGAAAAAGTGGAATTCAACGGGAACAGCTGACTACATCTATAGTGGCTTCTTCTTCAATGGTGAAGATCCCGACCTGACCTTCACATACCGTCAGAGTGTGACCACTCCCACCAAGTATCAGCTGAAGTTGCAGCATTGGGGATATGATGTAGATCTCGTCATGAACTATGATGCAGCAACAGGTGAAGTATATTTGCCTGAGACCTTTACAGGTTATGTTCACGCAACGTATGGCAATATTTATATCGGTGACTACACAGATTATGATTCTCAGGCATCCAAGGGCTATTTCGACACCCAGAAGGGTATCGTTGCATTGTCAGTTATTTACTACGATGCCGAGGGTCCATGGAATGCTGGTTACGAGTACATTTACATCGACGGATATGTACGTGCCGACTACTCAATCAATGATCTGACCTTTACAGGTATTTTCACTGATGCACAGCAGAAAGTATTTGCCGTGGGTGCTTTGGATCTTGCTGCTGATGCCAAGAATGTGAAGGCCGTAGTTATTGGTGCCGATGCTGATGCAGCAGCAGTAGCTGACGCTATCGCTGCCGGTGAGATAGAGGCTGTTGACGTACAGGCTGGTACAATCAATGTACCTATTGCTGAGGGTCTGACTGGCAATCTCCAGATTGTTGTGGCTTCTCTGGATGCTGAAGGTGCTGTCGCATCTGTTGCTTCTGTAGCATTTGAGTACTATGGTGGTGGAGCAAACCCATGGAAGTCATTAGGTAAGGGTTACTTTACCGACAACCTGCTGACTACATTCTTCGGTCCAGATGAAAATACTAGTTATGACCCACAGATTTATGAGGTTGAGATTCTGGAAAATTCTGACGAACCTGGTATGTACCGTATAGTCAATGCCTTCCAGAGTGCAGCTGAGTACATGGGTTACAGTAATTACTATACTCCAACCAACATTGATGTAAATGCAACTGTAGCAGATGGTGGAGTATATATTACGTCGCAGCAAACTGGTTTGGGAGGTTATGCCACTGGTACCTATGGGGGCTATATGCTGCAGAACTATGATTTTGAAACATTATACCAATATGGATACTTCGGTACTTTAAAGGATGGTGTAATGACATTCCCCTTATTCTCACGTAAAGATAGTGATGGCAATGTTCAATTTACCTATCAGGGAATGGTTACTACACCAGATGCTAAGAACTATTATTCAGGCATTAATCCGACAGCTGACACTCAGCTGAAGATTGTGCTTCCCAGTGCTGCCGCAAGTGTTAAGGCTGCTGCCAAGAGAAGTGCTAAAGCTGCAAGCTTCGCTAAACGTCTGCACAGTTATGTTGTGAAAAACCAGAAGAGGGTTAAGCATGATAAGGCTGAAGCAGTTAAGCTCGCTACAAGGGTTAAGAAGCAGAATTTCAAGAAAGGTTTTTAATTCTTTTCTGAAATAAACTCTATAAAAAGCGTGAGTCTGACATGGATTCACGCTTTTTTTTGTTTCCATGTTTACATATTTCTTTTATGTTTTAATCTTTTAGAATAAAAATATGTAATTTTGCAAAGAGAAACTCTAAATTTGAATGATGATGGAACTACACGAACTATTAAAAGATTGTTCTCAACGACAAAAGAAGGGACTGCATTTCATTATAGCATCCGTTGTGGTATGGTGTTTGATACTGATAGTTCACCTTATGAACATCACGATAGAACAGAAAAACCTCTTCACATTCTGTTGCTCTGCGGTGTTGTTCCCATTAGCATGGATGATGTCGAAGGTGCTCAACATTGATTTCGAAGGGAAGGGCAACCCACTTACAAAGGCAGGCATTTTGTTCAGCGTCAATCAGATGCTATATATCTTGATTGCTATGTGGGTATATGCAGCTGTTCCCAATAAGATGCTTATGGTTTATTCTATGATCTTTGGAGCTCACCTTATGCCATTTTCCTGGCTTTATCAGTCTAAGAGTTATCTTGTAATGTCAATTGTTATTCCTATCTTATCTCTGATAATCGGACTTATATATCCCCCTTACGTGTTAGCAATTTTAATGGCTGCCATAGAGATTGTTTTTTCCATTTGTCTTTATATAGAATCCAAGAGGTCCCAGTACTAAGGCATAGAGAATACTCCGAAAGTAATTTTCAATACTCCGAACAGAAATAAATTTTCTCCGAAAGTAATTTTTGTTACTCCAAGAGTATTTTGCAATAACTTCATAATGTTGTCTTCTTATGAATCAATTGTTGTACTAAGATACAGTAAGACCTAACATAGTGTTTGTGTAAGTGTTCCACGCTGGGAATGAAAATAAATAAGTATTTATTTTGCATTCTTCTCGCTTATTCGTATCTTTGACCTCTTGTCGAAGATACTCACGCTCGGAAATAAAAAGAAAAACAAGTTTTCCTTTTGTATTTCGCTCGCTTATTCGTATCTTTGCAGCGAGAATAGTGAAAGATTATTCGGAAATAATTGATTTTATCCATATGAAGAAAAGACTATTGATTACAATGACAGCCCTGATGCTGGTGACAGTAACCATGATGGCTGTACCCGCCAAGCCGGGCCTGAAGAAGAAGGTAACGTTGAAGAACGGTACTACGGTAGAGTTGTCACTACGTGGCGATGAGCACTTCTCCTATTATACAGATGCAGCGGGAAAACCCTGTAAGCTGAAGAATGGTGAGCTGATTACGTTAACTCACGAGGAAGTGGCAGAGCAATGGACAGCCCTGAAAGAGCAGAGGCTGGCCTTGGATAATTCCTCAAGCAGAAGAGCCCGTCGGGTGGGAGAACCTGGCACTACTACAGGAAATCAAAAGGGCTTGGTTATCCTGGTACAGTTTCAGGATGTAAAGTTCCAAAACGACAGCTTAACTACAAACCAAATCTTCAAGCGCTTCTTCAATGAGGAAGGCTATAA
The DNA here is from genome assembly GCA_902770195.1 of uncultured Prevotellaceae bacterium. GTDB lineage: Bacteria > Bacteroidota > Bacteroidia > Bacteroidales > Bacteroidaceae > Prevotella. The sequence continues at coordinate 29,021 of CACXSA010000012.1, read as the reverse complement.
GGAGTATGGCAATGAGGGGTCGGTACGTGACTACTTTAAGAAGCAGAGTTATGGGAAGCTGAACATTGACTTCGACGTGGTAGGCCCGTTTACTGTATCTCACAAGATGGAGTATTATGGTAAGCATTATACGGATGCCCAAGGTATGGAAAACAATGACGCGCATCCTGTAATCATGGTGGCTGAGGGTGTTGACTTTGCTTACAAGGCTGGTGTTGACTTCTCAAAATACGACTGGAATGACGATAAGGAGGTGGACCAGGTGTTTGTGATTTATGCCGGCTATGCGGAGGCGCAACATGCTGCTCCTGAGACCATCTGGCCCCATGAGTGGGTATTGTCTGCAGAAGGTAAATCAAAAAATTATAATGGCGTAAAGATAAACACTTATGGTTGTGCATCGGAGTTAAGTGGAAGCACGGGCACTGATTTGGATGGTATCGGCACTGCTTGTCATGAGTTTACCCACTGCTTAGGATTGCCGGATATGTATGATACGTCTGGAGATAACTATGGAATGGCTTATTGGGACGTGATGGATGCTGGCGGCTATAATGACGATTCTCATTCCCCCGCAGGTTATACAGCCTATGAGCGTTGGTTCGCTGGCTGGATGGAGCCGACAGAGCTAAAGGAACAGACGAGGATAGAGGGAATGAAACCTCTGATAAACGAACCTGAGGCATATATCCTCTATAATGAAAAGGATAGGAACGAGTATTATATGCTGGAGAACCGCCAGCCCGTCAGCTTCGATAAAGGTTTGTTTGGGCATGGTCTGCTCATCTACCATGTTGACTATAACAAGAATGCCTGGAGTAGTAATAAGATTAATACTGTGGCTGATCATCAGCGTATGGTTATTGTTCCTGCAGACAATGAGTTTGATGCTTTTTCAGCAAGAAGTCTGGCTGGAGACCCTTGGCCAGGCACTAAAGGCAATACGATGCTGGGCAATCGTACCACGCCAGCAGCTACGCTTTATAATGCAAATACGGATGGCAGCAAGCTGTTGAACAAGCAGGTTGATAAGATTACGGAGGATCCGACAACATTGACGGTTTCGTTTGTGGCTTGTCGCCCGGAGATGCCTGTACCCGCTGCAGATGAAGCTACCGAACAAGTTGAGGGCGATTTATTAACTATTTCATGGCCTGCAGTAGAAAGAGCAGTAAGCTATGAAGTAGAGTGGACGATAAAGGATAAGGCTCCAGACACTCCGGAAGATGCCTTGTTATTTGAAACCGAATTAGATAAGTTTGAGACCAAATCTACAAGCTTTACACCCATCAAAGGTAGTCTGAAAAGCTATGGTCTGGATAATTGGACCGGTGAAAATCTTTACACCACCCCCAACAAGATGCGATTCGGTACTTCAACGTCAAAAGGTACCCTGAAGTCTCCTTGGAAAGACACTCCGTCATCAACCCATGTCACCTTGGTGCTGGGAGCAAATATCGTTAAGAATTCGGTCAAAGGAAGCGTTACCTATTCTAACGGTGATATAGTAGGAGAGTATGTCGAAAACATTACGCAGGTCGGCACCGAGAACTTCGAGGTGACAGGTGACGAAACACTGATAATTCACTTGAAGGATATTAATAAGGAAGCTTTCCAGTTCCTGATAGCTCCCCAATCACAGATGTATCTCAACTATCTGGCAATGTATGACGGAATCTGGACTGCCGAGCAGTTAGGAATAGGAACAGCCAGTCAGATTTCCCGTCGTGCGGTTACGACAGGCATCTATTCGACTCCAACCAACAGCATTACCATGCCGGTGGATAAGAGCAAAGTCTATTCCTATCGCATCCGTTCGTTGGACGAGGAGTATGTTCCCTCTGCATGGAGCGATGAGAAGACATTCGATCTTGAGAATACTACCGGCATCCATAGCATCAGCGCGAAGGTTGCCAACGACAACAACAACGCCGTTCGCTATTTCGACCTGCAGGGTCGCGAGGTTTCCGGCAATACCAAGGGTATGTTGATTCGCAAGCAAGGTAGTGAGATTAAAAAAGTAATTGTAAGATGAAAGAAACAAATGTATTAGGTTCAGCCCTGATAGCACTGGGACTGGTCTGTATGGGCTGGTTTATCAAGTCTGGTATCGACAACTTTTCGGAGAAAGACCGGAAGGTGAATGTGAAGGGACTGGCCGAAAAGGAAGTGGAGGCCGACAAGGTGATATGGCCTATCGTATCGAAAGAGGTGGGTAACGACCTGCCTGCATTGTACGACAAGATAGGGAGCACCCAGAAGAAAATCAAGTCGTTCCTCTTGAGCAGTGGCATCAAGCAGGAAGAGCTGACGGAGAATGCTCCCCAGGTGGTTGACCTGCAGGCTCGTGAGTATAGTGATAACAACAAGGCTTATCGCTATATCGTCACCTCGGTTATCACCGTGACCAGCCAGAACGTGAAGCAGGTGCGCAAGATTATAGCCCGTCAGGGCGACTTGCTGAAAGAGGGCGTCGCCATCGTGGACGGCGGCTACGAGAATCCTGTGAAGTATGAGTTCGTAGCATTCCAGGAGATGAAGCCCAAGATGATGCAGGAGGCTATCGAGAATGCCGAGAAGACCGCTCAGCAGTTTGCCGAGAACTCACATTCGAAGCTGAACAAGATTGTCAGTGCCGATCAGGGCCAGTTCTCTATAGACAACCGCGACGATAATACCCCTTATATTAAGAAAGTTCGCGTAGTAACAACCGTTACTTATTCGCTGAAGGACTAAAACAACCCTCCCCAAGAATAACTGCCAGGTTTGAGCGTCACCAGTGTTCCATTGGTGGCGCTCATTTGTACTACACCAGGTGCTATCTGTCGCCTTATCTGGAAGTCTGTCCAACCAAGGGCTTGAAGGGTAGCCCAGGCGGTGGCTCCTCCCTCGATGATAAGGTGGTCGGGACAATGCTTGCTGACCAAGCGTTGCGCCATTTCAGCCATCACGGTACGCAGATGGACAGCTGTCTCCTTACCGGTACGATGCGTGTGGGGAATGGTGAGGATTATCGAGGTGAGAGGCTTCTCTGAGGAAGGCGGGCAGGCTCGGTCGGAGAGCGGAGAGGTGAGCGATTGGAACCAATAGTCGGCACCTTGTTCTCCGTCGTAAACCTCGCGCGGCATAGGCGCAATGGGGATGCCCAGGTCTAAGGGCTTGCTCTGTGTGCTGCCGCAAAGGATGAGGAGGCGGGTGGGGCTGGTATTACTGGTAGGGGCAGTATTACTAGTAGGGGTGGTTGAACTAGTAGGGCTGGTGGGGCAGGGTTTGCTAGATTCCCTTTGGCGGAGGATTGCGGTGAACAGGTCGGCAGCTCCGGCGAAGATGGTCTTTCCGTCGTCATATTGCCGGATAACGTTGCGGATGTCCGCTTCGCTTTCAGCATCAGGCATGATGATACCCTTGGCTTCAGCATCGGGGAAACGCTCCTTCAACACGGAGGTCTTGGCAGGGAACTCGGGGTCGTAGCTGAAGGCGGTCTCTGCTATGGGGACCTCTCTCACCTTTTGGCCCTCGGATATTACTTCTTGGCCCTCGGCACTCGCTTCCTTTATGTAATATACGCCATTGCGGATGATGCGCCCTTTCGAGGGGTTGGCAGGCAGATAGACGGCACGTTGGTAGCCCGTAGCCTGCATTAGGGCGCTCAGTTCGGCGACGACGTGTCCGCGGAGAGCGGAGTCGGTTTTTTTGAAGATGTGTGATGTATGATGGCTGATGGCTGAGGCGATGCGGCGGGTTTCGGCTGCCGCATCGGCCTCCGACATAGAGCGGGTGTCGGTGGCGATGACGGTGGTGACTGCGACCGAGTCGCAGTATACGGGGGAGACGGCGGGACGCGAGGCGGCGGGACAGGCGCAGACGAGTCGCGCCTGCTGTCCGTGGGCATGAGCGATACCGGCTATTTCGGCAGCCCCTGTTATGTCATCGGCAATGATAAGCATACGCTCCTCACTTTTCACTTTTCACTTTTATTTTTTATTTCTTTGACCTAAAGGTACAAAGCGACTTCGTCGATTACTTATTTTTCCTATATATCGCCATTCTTGTGGCATAGTCGATGGAGAGTGTCATGGCGGAGTCGTTGGCAATGCCTTTGCCTGCCACGTCGAAGGCTGTGCCGTGATCCACGGAGACGCGGATGATGGGCAGGCCGAGGGTGATGTTCACACCACTGGCCGACTCCATCTTGCCCGTTTCCTTGTTCCAGTTGAAGGCGCATACCTTCAGGGGGATGTGGCCTTGGTCGTGATACATGGCTACGCAGCCGTCGAACTTGCCACATTTCGCCTTGGCGAAGATGCTGTCGGGCGGTACGGGACCTTCCACGTCGAAGCCGCGAGCCTGGAGTTCCTCAATGGCAGGAATGATTTCCTGGGCTTCCTCGTAGCCGAACATGCCGTTCTCGCTGGAGTGGGGGTTCAGGCCTGCCACGCCGATGTGGGGCTTTTCTATGCCAAACTGGCGGCAGGCATCGTCGATGAGTTCTACGCACTCGATGACGCGGGCCTTCTTTACCAAGTCGCAGGCCTTGCGCAAGGGGACGTGCGTCGATACGTGGATGACGCGGATGTTCTCGTCGGCCAGCATCATGGCGTACTTCTTGGTATTGGTGAATGTGGCGTAAATCTCGGTATGACCGTCGTAGTGATGACCAGCCAGGTTCAGCGCCTCCTTGTTCAGCGGGGCGGTCACGGTGCCGTCCACCTCGTCGGCCATGGCCAGTTCGATGGCTTTTTTGATGTATTGGAAGGCGGCATTGCCACACTGCGGCTGCACCTTGCCGAACTCGAAGGTGGCGAGGTCAACACACTGCAGGTCAATGACGTCGATGGTGCCAAACTCGAATTTGGCATCCTTGACGTTCTGGATGGCGTTCACCTGCAGGTCGAAGCCCAGCAGCTGGACGGCTTGGCGCATGATGGCGGCGTCGCCGGTGACGACGGGGCGGCACTTCTCGTAGGTTTCTTTTCTGTTGAGGGCGCGCACGGTAATTTCAGGACCGATGCCTGCGGGGTCGCCCATGGTGATGGCTAATATTGGGGTCATACTTTTTCTTTTTTTGGCTGCGATGGAATCGCAGCAGACGGTGAATGATTAATAGAGGGAGTTGTAGATGGCGCGGGCGTCCTGTTCGGTGACTTCGCGGGGATTGTTCTTCAGCAGGCGCTGTACCTGCATGGCGGCTTTTGCCATGCCATCGACGGCCGTCTGGGGGATGCCGAGGGCGGTCAGTTTGTCGGGAATGCCGACGGCATCGGCCAAGCGATAGATGAAATCGACACCACGCTGGGCGGTCTCTTCGTCGTTCTTGCCAGGCTCGCAGCCCAAGGCAATGGCGACCTCCGCATGGCGCTTGATGTTGGCAGGAGCATTGAACTTCATGACCGAGGGCAAGAGGATGGCGTTGCTGAGTCCGTGGGGAATGTGGAACTCGCCGCCGAGGGGATAGCTCAGGGCATGGACGGCGGCGGTGTTGACAGGTCCGAGGCAGAGTCCGCCATAGAGCGAACCGAAGGCCAGAGCCTCGCGCGCCTCGACGTAGGAGGGGTTGTCGCTGAGGTCGGCGGGTTTGTTGTCGCGAGCCAGTGTGACGGCCCGCTCCAGGTTGGCGGCAATCAGACGGATGCCTTGTAGGGCATAGATATCGACCGACGGATGGGCAAACTTGTTGGTGTATGCCTCGATGCAGTGGGTCAGCGCGTCCATACCCGTGTCGGCTGTCACTTTGGCAGGCACGGTCCACGTCAGCTTGGGGTCAACGTATGCCACGTCGGCAATGAGGAAAGGCGACACGATGCCCTTCTTCAGATGGTCGCGCTCGTCCAGTAGGATGGCGTTAGGCGACACCTCGCTGCCCGTTCCTGCGGTGGTGGGCAGACAGGCAAACCACAGGCCCTTCTTCGTGATGAATCCCGTGCCGAAGCAGTCTTCCACCTGCTGGTCGCTGTTGATGAAGGCGGCTACGAGCTTCGTCACGTCGAGCACGCTACCGCCACCGATGCCTGCCACGCTGTCAGCCTTGAACTGGCGCGCTACCTCGAGAATCTTCTTGAAGTCGTTGACGGTGGGCTCTGCCACAATGTCCTGGAACACCTCGATGGCGACGCCGGCAGCCTTCAGCTCGTCCAGCGTGCCTTCGATGAGCGGGCGGATGGGAGGAGCCGTCAGCACAAAGAGCCTACGGAGCCCCATTTTCTTGTAATCTTCTACTAATGTCTGGATGCAGCCCGTTCCGAACACGATTTTCTGTGGCTGCAAAAGTGTGATTTGTTTCATATTTCTGTTGTTAGTTTTTATATTTCAGACGTTCGACGCCGCGATTTGTCACTACATGCGGTACCGTCCGGCGTCGCGCGGCTGTTGCAGTGCGATGCGCCGCTGCTTGGGCGTGAAGTGGCGGTATTCTATGAACTGCTGGCAGAGGCTGGATGCCGAGTAGGCGCCGATGCGGCGGGCTATCTTGTCCACGGACAGGTCGGTGTATCGCAGCAGGTCGTCGGCAAAGCGGAAGATGTACTGGCGGCGGAAGTCGGCGAACGACATGCCGGTAATCACGCGTATGAATCCGCTGAACTCCTCGCGGGTGCAGCCCATGATGAGAGCCAGCCGCTGGTGGTCGGTGTTGCCGGCAGCCATTTCCTGCGCCAGCCGGTCGATGATGCCCTGTCCGGTGGGCTTCGTGTTGCGCTCGACGGGCACGTAGCTCATCACGCCGTCTTCGTTGTACACGCGGCGGGCGGTGAACGGCGAGATGTAGAGGTCGTTGATGGTCAGTTTCTTGATTGCTTCCATTGTCTTCGGGGGTTTAAAAGGGGTTTCGGTTGCAAAGATACGAAAAAGATTTTTTACCGCCAAGACTTTTTTATAAAAACTCTAGCGGTGAAGTTTTATCGCAATGACTTTGCGGGCAGCACTCGGCGGTCGAGTGTTTATCGCATTTTCTTTGCGATGTAACTTGCTGCGCGAGTGTTTATCGCGATAACCTTGCGAGCATAACTAGATGTCCGAGTGTTTATCGCAATAACCTTGCGAGCAGCACTCTTCAATCGAGTGTTTATCGTAATAACCTTGCATGCAATACTTTGCATCCGAGCGTTTACCGCAATAACCTTGCGAGCAATATCCATAAAAGAAATTTTACCGCCAGTGGTTGGCGGTAAAATCCCAAGCGGTATGATGACAAAAATCTACTTTTTCCGCTCCTCCAGATAGCCCCAGATGGTCAGCTCCTTGTCGGCCAGCGGCGTCTTGAAGAAGAAACTGGCCACGTAGCCCACGACGAGGACGATGAGGTGGCTATAGACGCCCAGCATGTACTTATGGTGTGCGAAGTTCCAGTCGCCCAGGTCTATCAGCGTCTGCTTCACGCCGTCGCCGTCGATATCGACCTTGGTCGAAGTCAGCACGGCGTAGGCGGTATAGAGCACGGCGGCTGCGATGCCGATGTAGAGGCCCTGGCTGTTGGCGCGGCGCGAGAACAGTCCGAGGATGAAGATGCCGACGATGCCTGCCGAGAAGATGGCGTAGAGCGAGAACAGGGCTCCCAGCACGCCTTCTCCGCCCCACGAGATGTAGAGGCAGGCCACGGCAATGGCTCCGATGCCTGCTGCCACCACCATCCAACGGCCGAAGTTCAGCTGCTGGCGGTCGGTGGCGTCCTTGCGGAAACGCATGTAGTAGTCCTGCACAGCAATGGCCGACAGGCAGTTCAGGTCTGAGTCCAGCGACGAGATGGCTGCCGCCGCCAGGGCTGCGATGATGAGTCCGCGGATGCCGACGGGCAACTCGTGGGCGATGAAGTAGGGGAATACCTCGTCGGCCTTGATGCCCTCGGGCAAGAGGGGCGCGCCCTGCGCATGGTAATAGGCAAACAGCGCTGTTCCGATGAACATAAACAGTGCCCAGATGGGAACACTCATCAGCACACCGATATAGGCGGCCTTCTTCGCCTCGTGGTCGTTCTTGGCAGCCAGGTAGCGCTGCACGATGGTCTGGTCGGTGCCATATTTCTGCAAGGCATAGAAAATACCGTTAAGCACCATCACGATGAACGTCAGCTGCGTCAGGTCCCAGTCGTAAGGGCCGAAGCTTATCTTGTTGTATTCCGACGCGATGCGGAACGTCTCTGCCGGTCCACCGTCGATGCCAAACAGCAGGATGCCGATGCAGATGATGCCGCCTCCGATGAGCAGGAACCCTTGCGCCACGTCCATCCACACGATGGCCTCCATGCCGCCAAACAGCGTCAGGATGATGATGGTAATGCCCAGCACGAGCACGATGGTGTAGATGTTGATGTCGAGGAAAGTGGCGAGGGCCATCGAGACGAGGAAGAACACCGTGCCGGCCTTGGAGAAGTGGCCCAACGTGAAGGCAAACGACGAGTAAAGACGGGCAAAGAGTCCGAAGCGCCGCTCGAAATATTCGTAGGTTGAAAGGCGGATGACCTTGCGGAACAGCGGTACGATGATGCCGACAAGGGCCAGCAGGACAATCGGAACCATCAGTCCCTGCACCAGCAGTATCCAGTTGTCGGCATAGGCTGCGCCCGGGTAGGCGAGGAAGGTCACGCTGGAAATCAGCGTGGCAAAGATGGAGATGCCCACGGCCCAGGCGGGAATCTTGCCGCCTCCGGCAAAATACTGCGACGTGTCCTTCTGCTTATGGGCGAACCAGACACCCGTTCCGATGGCTGCCAGAATCGACAGCAAAACGATGATATAGTCTATGATGTGCATGGTTGTTCAAATTTAATTAGTAATTAGTAATTAGTAATGAGTAATTATGATTACCTCAAGCCCCTATGCTTTGCGATTATACCTATGGCATTTTGCACAATCATATCATAATTACTCATTACTCATTACTCATTACTCATTACTCATTTACATTATTCATTTCTTATTTGACAAACAATCGCCTGTTCTTCTTCCGCAGACAATCGCGTCAGCGGCATGAGCATCCACGGTTCGCAAAGTCCTTTCGTCTGCATCATCACCTTCAGGGCGCTCAGGCTCTGTCCGAGGGTGCGGTCCTTCTGGTAAATCTTGGCAATCTCGTTGGTTTCGTCTTGCAGACGGTTGGCCGTTGCCCAGTCGCCCTGCATGGCAGCGTCGAACAGCTGCTGGAACATGTCGGGAACGAAGTTGCCTGTGGAGGGAACGATGCCGTTGCCACCCAATTCCAGGGAGTGGGCACTCTGTGCTGCCCATCCGCAGAAGTAGGCGAAATCGTCGTGCGTCTTGGTTATCTCGATGCACTGGGCCATGCGCTCCAAGTCGCGCTCGGAATCCTTCAGACCCACGATGTTGGGATGGTCGGCCAATCGCTTGATGACATCCACGGGAATGGACATGTGGGTGGTTGCCAAGATGTTATAGAGCATCAGCGGACCCGTGATGCTATCGGCCAGCGTCTTGTAATATTCGTACATCTGCTCTGCGGTCAGGGCGTAGTATGTGGGCAGCGTGGCCACAATCACGTCGGCACCCAAAGCCGAATACACCTCTGCCTGCTGCACCTGTTCGATGAAGCAGTTGCCCGTCAGTCCGGCATATATCAGAATCCTGCCGTTTGCCGCCTTCACTGCCGTGTCCACCAGCAGCTGACCGTCAGCCTGACTCACGCTGTTTCCCTCGCCCGTCGTTCCCATGAGCAGGGGGGCCACCTTGTGCTCTGCAAAGAAATTGATAATCTTTTTTACGGCCTCTGTGTCCAGTCGTCCATCCTGTGTGACGGGTGTCACCATGGGTACCACCACGCCCTGATACTTGCTGTTGTTCATAATTTTCTCCTTTTTTTTGATTTGTTTGTTCTTTATTTTTGAAGACGTATGAAATGGGCAAAAGTCATCAGTGGCGCGGCTGTGATTTCCAAACGGAGCGGGCATGGGAAAAACTTAAAAAATCAAAAAAATAAAGAACAATCAATTATTCTTCGTATCTTTGTGACATATTACTAACACTTTTATTTACCCTAGTCGTATGCATCGTGGTCTCTTGATATTGATAGCCTCCTGGTTTTTAGCTGTCTCCGGGTTTGCCGACGACAGCCTGCCCATCGTGGAGATCAAGGCCGACAGGACCATTATCTATCCTCAGCGCATGGAACTGACAGGTGAGGAAACGCTGATGGATATGCTGCAGATGGTGCCCGACCTGCTGATAACGGGCTACGAGGAAATTCTCACCCTTTACAACCTGCGCATCGACAATGTCCCGTTCAACGGCGACGACAGACTGATTCTCAGCCAGATGAAGGCCAAGGACATTGAAAAGATTCAGGTGTGCGACAATACGGGCGTTGCCAAGGGCACCATCGGTACGGGTAATGTGCTGGACATCAACATGAAGATGGCTTCCGGGCTGAAAGGCTTCGTGGAGGGTGAGGGGGGCTTTGGCAAGGACGGCGAAGGCAACGGAACGGTCAATGCGCTGTATGGCAGTAAGGGCACGGATATCTATGCCAATGCTACCTACCGCTATCAGGAGGGCAGCAGGGAGTATCTGACGCTTCACATGACCAACCGCTTTGACGACAAGAACAAACTGCTGACCTATTTCACGCAGCAGTTTATTGAACAGCCCAATAAAATGATGCGAAAAGTGCTGGGCAGGGCACGATATTTCCATACCTTCAATGACATAGGCACCGAACTGCTCCTCGTGGGAAGTTATCAGTATTCCAGCGAACAGTTCGTTACCAACAAGCTGCCGATGTACACGGTTGAGCTGAATACGCCGTTGTTCACCAAACGACTGTCTATGATGCTGGGTGCCGAGGGCGACTACCTCATGACCAGTCAGAAGGCGAGGGACTGGAACTGGAATATCTTCAACAACGACATCTACCTGCAGTTCACCTATACCTTGCCCCAATGGCGCTTCACGGCTGGTAACCGAATCATGTTCTATGGCTACCGGCTGACGGATGAGGACTACAGCAGGGACTATGACGACATCCGCAACAATACCAATGCCTGCGCCATTTTTGTGCCCAATAACCGCCACCAGGTACAGTTGGGATACTATCGCAAATACTATAATCCCGCCTACGAGGCGCTCTTCCTGAATACCGTTTCGCTGGACTATAGTGGCTGGTTGTATATCAAGCAGAACCTGGAGGAATGGGATATCAACCAGATAAAACTGGCCTATACCTACAGCAAGCCGAAATTCACGGTGCAGACGGAGGCGAGCTATTACATGGTTGAAGGCGACGACAACTTCACCGAGGTGTTTGCTTCGGCCTACTGGAAAACGAAATGGCTCACGCTGAAGGGCGGTGCCAATCTGTATATTGCCGCAAGTGATGTCTTCGCCTCTCTGCGCCTCGCCCCCACGGCCTATCTCCCTCACAACTGGCAGATAGGCATGCAGATGGTCTATTACACCGACAAGGCTCCGTATCGTGATGCGTTCGGCACTCCTGTCTATGGATGTCTGACCGTCAACAAGCAGTTGGGCAGGCATTGGAACATGGGCATCGACTGGCACGACATGTTCGACGCCTTCTGCAGCGATGCCTTGGTAAACCGACATGCAGCCAACATTAAATTGCAGTATAGATTCTAACTTATAACCATATATTGTTATGACAACGATTGAACTAGACATGATACAAACTGCCGGCATCGGGGCCTTGGCGCTCATCGTCGGCATGGTTTTAACGCGAAAGATCTCCTTTCTCCAGAAATATTGTATTCCGTCGCCGGTGAGCGGTGGTGTCATTTTCTCATTGCTCACCCTGGCACTGTATGCATGGTGCCATATCGAGGTGGCGTTCGACGGCACGCTGAAGGATGTCTTCATGCTTGCGTTCTTTACCAGCGTGGGTTTCCAAAGTGACCTGAAAGTAATAAAGAAGGGTGGAAAACCTTTGCTGATTATGCTGGCATTGCTGGTCATCGTTATTGCCATGCAGAACCTGATGCCTATGGGTATTACCCGACTGATGGGCGTCGATCCTTTGATTGGCATGGCGGCTGGCAGTATTTCCATGACGGGTGGACACGGTACGGCGGGCGGATTTGCAAGTGTTCTTGAAGGAATGGGACTGCATGGCGCCGGCACGGTAGGTATGGCTGCCGCTACTTTCGGACTGATAGCCGGTTCTATGTTAGGCGGACCGTTGGCAGAGAAGATTATCCGCACGAAACTTACCCACGAGCAGATGCAGCCGCAAGATGATGAAATAGACCCGGCTATGGCTGGTATCGAGAGTGATGAGGCTTCGCCAACGGGTCGTGCCAAGCGTATCAGTACCAACGAACAGGAGTTCCAGCAGTATGCCAAGGCGTCATATTGCATCCTCCTGGTCATGGGGGGCGGCACCCTCTTGAGTTGGTTGTTTGGCAAGACGGGCATCACGTTTCCCACCTATTTCGGTGCCTTGATATTAGCCGCCATCGCCCGTAATACGTTAGGATTCATCAGTTACAAGGAGGATGGCAAATGGGAGAAGGCTGAAAAACTGCTTGACATGGAGCGCATCGTCAGTGTCGGCAATATCTGCCTGTCTATGTTCCTCGGAATGGCCATGATATCCCTGAAACTCTGGGAACTTCAAAGCCTGGCACTTCCGTTGGTGGTTATCCTGTTCTCTCAGGTCGTAATGATGGCATTCTTTGCATACACCGTGGCATTCCCCCTGTTAGGTCGTGACTACGATGCTGCCGTATTGTGTGCCGGCATGTGTGGCTTCGGACTGGGTGCAACTCCTAATGCGATGGCCAACATGAGTGCGGTATGCTATAAATACCGCTATACCGTCAAACCTTTCCTCATTGTCCCCATCATCGGTGCCATGTTCGCCGACCTCATCAACACCGGCATCATCACCCTCTTCCTGAATATCTTGTAAGATCATAATGCCAAGGAAAAAAAATCCTGATTAGCCAGCACCTGCCAACCAAGAAAATCCGCTGACCCTAAAAAAAAATCATGCAGCCCTTATGAGCTGCACGATTTTATCTGATAATTCTTTGTGGATTATTTCACCTCCTCGAAGTCGGCATCCTGGATGTTCTCATCCTTTGGAGCCTCCTGCTGAGCCTGCTGCTGACCGCCGAATGGGTTGTCCTGAGGACCGGCCTGAGCACCCTGTGCACCTTGGTACATCTGCTGTGAAGCGGTCTGCCAAGCGTTGTTGAGGGCTTCCATTGCAGTATCGATGGCGTTGATGTCGCCAGCCTTGTGGGCGTCTTTCAACTGCTGGAGGGCCTGTTCGATGGCGGGCTTATGCTGAGCGGGCAGCTTGTCACCGAGTTCCTTCAGCTGATTTTCGGTCTGGAAAATCATAGAGTCAGCCTGGTTCATCTTGTCAACACGCTCGCGCTCCTTCTTGTCAGCCTCTGCATTAGCCTCGGCCTCGGCCTTCATACGGTTGATCTCATCCTGTGACAGACCGCTGGAAGCCTCGATGCGGATGGCCTGCTCCTTGCCGGTAGCCTTATCCTTGGCAGATACCTTCAGGATACCGTTGGCGTCGATGTCGAAGGTAACCTCAATCTGAGGAATGCCACGACGGGCAGGAGCGATACCTGTCAGGTTGAAGATGCCCAGCTGCTTGTTCTGGTTAGCCATAGGACGCTCACCCTGCAGTACACGGATGGTTACCTCTGTCTGGTTGTCGGCAGCTGTTGAGAATACCTCGCTCTTCTTGCAAGGAATGGTTGTGTTGGCCTCAATCAGTTTGGTCATTACACCACCCATCGTCTCGATACCCAGTGTCAGAGGCGTTACGTCGAGCAATACGATGTCGCCTACGCCACCTTCCTTGTTCAGGATAGCACCCTGGATAGATGCACCTACGGCTACTACCTCGTCGGGGTTAACACCCTTTGAAGGCTCTTTGCCGAAGTAGTTCTTAACCAGCTCCTGAACGGCAGGAATACGGCTTGAACCACCTACGAGGATAACCTCGTCGATATCGGCAGTGTTCAGTTTGGCATCTGACATAGCCTTCTGACAAGGAGCCAGACAAGCCTGGATGAGTCCATGAGCCAGCTGCTCGAACTTAGCACGGGTCAAGTTCTTTACCAAGTGCTTGGGAACACCACCTACAGGCATGATGTAAGGTAGGTTAATCTCGGTGCTTGTGCTGGAAGACAGCTCAATCTTAGCCTTCTCGGCAGCTTCCTTCAGACGCTGCATAGCCATTGGGTCAGCCTTCAGGTCGGCACCCTCGTCGTTCTTGAACTCCTGAACGAGCCAGTCGATGATAACCTGGTCGAAGTCGTCACCACCCAGGTGAGTATCACCATTGGTAGAGAGTACCTCGAACACACCACCGCCAAACTCCAGGATAGAGATATCGAACGTACCACCACCGAGGTCGAATACGGCAATCTTCATATCCTTGTTGGCCTTGTCAACACCGTATGCCAAAGCGGCAGCGGTAGGCTCGTTGACGATACGGCGAACGTTGAGGCCTGCAATCTGTCCGGCCTCCTTCGTAGCCTGACGCTGAGAGTCTGAGAAGTAGGCAGGTACGGTGATAACGGCATCCGTTACTTCCTGACCCAGATAGTCCTCAGCAGTCTTCTTCATCTTCTGCAGTATCATGGCAGAAATCTCCTGTGGCGTATATTTACGTCCGTCGATATCGACACGAGGATAGCCTCCCTCGTTGACTACAGAGTAAGGTACGCGTGAGATTTCCTTCTCTGTCTGCTGCCAGTTCTCACCCATGAAACGCTTGATAGAGTAAACGGTCTTCTTCGGGTTGGTAATGGCCTGACGCTTGGCAGGGTCACCAATCTTACGCTCACCGTTTTCCACGAAACCTACCACAGAAGGTGTGGTACGCTTTCCTTCGCTGTTAGCGATAACTACAGGCTCGTTACCCTCAAAAACGGCAACGCAGCTGTTAGTTGTTCCTAAGTCGATTCCAATAATCTTTCCCATAATTGTATTTTTTAAATTGTTAATAATCATAATTGTGTCGCACAATAAACAGCAAAGCATGTGCCAAAACATGTTTTTTTCAACATTATAATGACATTTTGGCATAAGTATGAAAAAAAAACCTTATCTTTGCACCACATTAATGACAAAAGAAAACAGTATCATGATGAAGAGAATGCTTCTATTGGCTGGATTTGCCTTGGCTCTGCTGACGGCTACAGCACAAGATAATCCTTATATAGTAAAGACTAAGGGGGTGAAGAAAACGGTTGCAAAAGTCAACCAGGATGCTGCTGCTCAAGAGGAAGAAGCAGAAAACTTAGACTTCATGGGTAAGAATTTCCGTTTCTATTCTATGTGCGATTGGAAGGAGGGAATGCGTTTTATGGTCATTCCTGAGAAATACGACCTCTTGGTGAACACTTTCCGTGATGCTAATACCGACAAAGAGGTAGGTAATGGCAAATTGCGTCATTACATCATGGTGTATAAAGGTCATGAGGATATGCCCAATGGAAGGGTGCATATCAACTTTACCT
This sequence comes from uncultured Prevotellaceae bacterium, assembly GCA_902770195.1. Classification (GTDB taxonomy): domain Bacteria; phylum Bacteroidota; class Bacteroidia; order Bacteroidales; family Bacteroidaceae; genus Prevotella. The sequence continues at coordinate 13,570 of CACXSA010000012.1, read as the reverse complement.
GCGAGAATGACAATAAAGACTACTACTATGTATTACCCAATGGCACTTTTGACGACTATTGCTATGGCAAGATGGGTGTTCCGACATTAGCCTATCTGGGTGATGTCGATAAGGCTCGCGAGTTGTTGTTGGGCAAGACATTGCTTACCCGTGCCCAGACTTATCGTGTAGATACAGAGTATGATGGAGACGGCTTTCGCGAGGTTACCATTGATAAAAATAAGGTTGTAGAGGTGAAAGCCATTGGTGTAGGCTCTCGTTCGTTCCCCGTCAAGATTGTCGTTGAGGATGCGAATGGTGACCAGTTTTATCAGAACGTGGCAATGAGCAAGACCAATTGCGGTATGCGTGACGAGGAATTCGTAATGGGCACCGAGAAATTCCTGTTCCGAGGCTCTTTTGATTTCTCAGATGACAATATGGCAGTATCACAAGATGTCAGGGACTATCTGAATGCTACTGTTCATACGAAAGTGGTTACCAGCATGAGCAGTAAAGGCTCTGGTAAGGTTCGTGACATCAAAGTGCCTCGCTATACTGGTTTCGTGATTGATGAGATTAAACCTATCAAGAATAACTACTATTCGCTGACCTTGCGTGAGACAGAGAGTCGCCGAATCTATTATAAGGATGTTATCTTTACGTTGGAGAACCTTGCTGATGAAGCTGCTAAGGAAGACTATTTCGGTTATATCTTCGGAATTGGTGAGGGTGAGTCTCATAACACCAGTAAGGAAACCCGTGCGGCTATCCGTGAAGGACGCGTCATTCGTGGTATGACGAAGGATGAAGTGGAGTTGGCAATGGGTGAGGCTGCTAGGAAAATTGAAGGCGACGACAATTTGGACATGTGGCTCTATGTCCGTTCGAATGGCGTCGTGCTTGATGTGACATTCGACGAAAGAGGCTATGTGATAGAGGCTAAGGCTCGTCGGGGTGATGTTAACAGTGAACCTCCTACCCTCAGGAAAAGTAAGCGGAGCGGGCAGAGCAAGCAGAGCAAGCAGAGCAAGCAGAGCAAGCAGAGGAAAAACGTAGGTGGTATTGTTGGTGGAACGATGGAGACGGGAACACCGATAGAGTAATAGCCAGTAAGATGAGGTGTCATGATACCTCAAAAATAAAAAAGAGTGGGGAATGTTGATGTTCCTCACTCTTCTTTTATGAACCTCTTGCTTATTTTTTTTCTTTGAGAACCTCCATAATCTTGGCCTCCAGTTCATCGCACAGCTCTGGGTTGTCTTTCAGCATGTCCTTCACGGCATCACGGCCCTGTCCTAACTTGGTTTCTCCATACGAGAACCATGAGCCGCTCTTCTTGATGATTTCGTACTCGACGCCTAAATCTACGATTTCGCCAATCTTTGAGATTCCCTCGCCAAACATGATTTCAAACTCTGCCTTACGGAAGGGGGGAGCCACTTTGTTCTTCACCACCTTTACTTTGACCTGGTTGCCCAAGATGGTATCGCCATCCTTAACGGACTGCGACTTGCGAATGTCCAGACGTACAGAGGCGTAGAACTTCAGGGCGTTACCGCCAGTGGTAGTCTCTGGGTTGCCAAACATCACACCAATCTTCTCGCGCAGCTGGTTGATGAAGATGCAGGTGGTCTTGGTCTTTGCGATGGTTGCTGTCAGCTTGCGCAGGGCTTGTGACATCAGACGGGCATGCAGACCCACGGCAGAATCGCCCATATCGCCTTCTATTTCCTTCTTGGGAGTCAAGGCAGCCACAGAGTCAACTATTAGGATGTCAACGGCACTGGAACGTATCAGCTGGTCGGCAATCTCAAGAGCCTGTTCACCATTGTCTGGCTGAGAAATCAACAGGTTGTTGATATCCACACCCAACTTCTCTGCATAGAAACGGTCAAAGGCGTGCTCAGCGTCAATGAATGCGGCTACTCCACCAGATTTCTGACATTCTGCAATAGCGTGGATAGCCAGTGTGGTCTTACCACTCGACTCAGGACCATATATCTCGATGATACGCCCTTTAGGATATCCGCCTACGCCAAGAGCGGCGTTCAGTCCGATAGAGCCGGTAGGTATCACTTCGACATTCTCAACCTTCTCGTCGCCCATCTTCATGATAGCGCCTTTGCCGAAGTCTTTCTCAATCTTCGCCATAGCAGCCTGCAGGGCTTTCATTCTTTGTTCTTGTGGAGACAACTGCTCCTCTTCTTTTTCCTTTTTTGCCATATAATTAATTTACAATTTGACGATTTACAATTTATTGAGTCATTTCTCTAGCTTATAACTCCAGGTCACCATCGTGGATCTCATGCCAAGGCAGACCCTGCTTGTTCAGCTGTTCCATGAAGGGGTCGGGATCGAATTCCTCGACATTGTGAACGCCTGGCTTCTTCCACAGGCCCTTGCAGAACATCATGGCACCAATCATAGCTGGCACACCCGTGGTATAGCTGACGCCCTGCATGCCCGTCTCCTCATAGGCTGCACGGTGGCTACAGTTGTTATATACATAATAGGTGTGCTCCTTGCCATCCTTGCCGATACCACGGATGCGACAGCCTATAGAGGTCTCGCCCTCGTAGTTCTCGCCCAAGTCTTGGGGGTTGGGCAATACGGCTTTCAGGAACTGCAGGGGCACAATCTTTACCTTTGCCGTACCTGTTCCGTCAGCCAGCGGAGCCTCATATTCAACCTCGTCGATACGGCTCATGCCAATGTTCTGGATAACCTCCAGATGCTTCAGATACTGCTGACCAAAGGTCATCCAGAAACGTGCTCGCTTGATGGTGGGGTAGTTGATTACCAACGACTCAATCTCCTCGTGGTGCAACAGATAGCTGTCGCGAGGACCGATGTTGGGATAGTTCAGGTCTTTGTGAATCTCCAGAGGCTCTGTCTCTACCCATTTGCCGTCCTCCCAGTAGAGTCCCTTCTGGGTAATCTCGCGGATGTTGATTTCTGGGTTGAAGTTGGTGGCAAAGGCCTTGTGGTGATCGCCGGCATTACAGTCAACGATATCCAGATACTGGATTTCCTTGAAGTGGTGCTTGGCAGCATAGGCTGTATAGATAGAGGTGACTCCTGGGTCGAAACCACAACCGAGAATAGCCGTCAGACCTGCTTTCTCGAAGCGCTCACGATAAGCCCACTGCCACGAGTACTCGAAGTGAGCCTCGTCCTTAGGTTCGTAGTTGGCGGTGTCCAGATAACTACAGCCGCAAGCCAGACAGGCATCCATGATGGTCAGGTCCTGATAGGGCAGGGCAAGGTTGATGACCAACTCGGGCTTGAAGTCGTTGAACAAAGCCTTCAACTGCTCCACTTCGTCGGCATCCACTTGGGCCGTCTTGATGTCCATGTTGTAGCCAGCCTTGTGGATGTCTGCTACTATCTTGTCGCACTTCGCCTTTCTGCGACTTGCAATCATAAACTCAGTAAACACGTCAGCATTCTGTGCAATCTTAAACGCTGCTACTGTTGCGACGCCTCCGGCGCCAATCATTAATACTCTACTCATGGTTTTATTTGACTATTTAACTATTTACAATTAATTTCTTCCGACCTGATGCCCAGTGCCGCCATCAGCGAATAGCCCAGTATTTCCTGTCGGAAATTTCCTCCCTGCATGGGCTGCATTGTCAGTACCGTGATGCGCTTCTCGTCGTCAGCATGTTGCAAGCCCTTGCGAACCTTATCATATATCTGCTCCGCATTGGGCACTACGATGAGTCGTTTCACCTCGGCAGCATTGGCAATCACCTGCATGGAGTCCACGAAGAGGTCGTCCATCGTCGTCAGGTCTTCCACCTTGACGCAGCTGATGAGGAATTCGCCTATAGGACCCGTGAATGCCTTTCCGTCCAGCTCAGCAAAGATGCCAGGATTGAAGTTCTCCATCTGCTGTTGTTTGTGCAGCAAAACCACCTGGATAGAAGTCTGAGGGCTGATGTCTGAGGGCTGAGGTCTGAGTCCTCCGTCCATCGCTACGCACTCCAGCCATTGAGCCATGTCCGCCTTGGGAATCTGCCTGCCTATCATGCGTTCGAAGTTGACTATCAGGTCAAACGCTACCTTGTCCACGTAGTCGGCATCAGCAAGGATAACATTCTCGCACCATTTTGTTTCTTTCATACGTGCAAAGTTACGCAATTCGTTGCAATTATCCAAAGAATTATGAGATTAATTATACCAAATGCTTGTGTCGCGTAGAGTTTATTCAAAATGAAAGAATCATTAACTCCTGCGTTTAAACCATAGTGAGAAAACGGGGTCAGTCATAAAATACTTTTTCCCATCGGTGTCGATTAAGTCGCGCACAATCATGGCACTTTTCAGACGGGCAATATTGGAACTGCTTCCCAACTGATACTCCTCTCTGATATGTTGTTCGCCGAAGTCTTTATCTACCCCGTCGATAATGGCACGCAGGAAATTAAGCTGGTAGGCCGTTAACGATTCTGTTTGTTGGATAAACAGTAGATCATTGGCATCCAAGAGGTCCTCCATAGCCTTTTCTAATAGCTGTTGGGTAGCAGTTTCACCCTTTTTCATGCGTGTAATCAGTAGCCAAGCCAATTGTTGAACGTAAGCCGAGTGGTTGTCAACCATACGGCAAATTTCTTCTGCCAGCCTTTCTGATATGTAGCATCCTTCAGCCTCGAAATGCGATACGATATATTCCGTCCATTTTGTGACAGGCATTTTTTTCAGGAATAGCATATCCCCAAACTGGTAGAAAGGCATATTCCTTTTCTGAAAAAGATTACTCATCAGGTGTTTTTTACTGCCAAAAAGACAATATGAGGTGTACTGCTGGTGTTGCCATACAGAACGCAGTCTTTTCTGCACATTCAACGAGTCTTCAAATTCGCCTATCTGCTGGAATTCATCAATACATACAACGATTCGTTTTTGTTTCTTGATAGCGATGCTTTCCACTAATCCTAGAACTTCTTCTGCCGAATGTGTTTTGGGAGTAATACCTAACGATAGTGAGAAATCAGAGGTGGGGTCAGGACTGATAGATATTTTAGGGGTTAGGCGCATTAGGAAATCCCTTGCATTGTCCATCCATCGCTCTGCCGAAGTGGCTGTCTGCTTAATTACTGCGACTGCCAATGCATTGTAGAACTCATATTCATTTCTGCATGTGAACATATCAAAAAACACAGGAATAACCTTGTCTCTGTCCACCTGGCTACAAACATGTTTAACCAGCGAAGTCTTTCCCCAACGGCGTGGTGAAATCAAAATCGAATTGATGCCTCCTTCAAAATTTCTCTTGAGTCTATTCGTTTCTTCTTCTCTTCCTGTAAAGTTATAGCCGGCAACGGCTACTCCATAAACAAAGCTGTTTTGTTTCATACACACCTCTTTTAGTTTAAAAACCAATGCAAATATAAAAAGAAAAATCGAAATACACAACTTTGTGTAACACAACTTTGTGCAACACAACTCTGTGTTAACATTAAATAACTAAAATCCAGTGTATTAACAAAAGAAGCGAAGCTGAAAAAGCTTCGCTTTCTTTTATTTGAAATCAAGTTTTCTCTGCTCTTACTTATTCACAAACTTGCGACCGTTCTGGATAACGATACCCTTGTAGCTCTTATCAACCTGCTGACCAGAGAGGTTGTACATAGGAGCATTTGCATTCCAAACCTTCTCGGTCTTGATGGTCTCAACGCCTGTATCGCCACCTGCAGTGAACTGGAAGCCATAGAGGCCCATTTGATTGTTAGGATTCATAACTATATAGGACTTGTTAGCCTCAACTTCAAAAGTCACATATCCAAAGAATGTACGAGATTTGGGAGCAAGTTCAAGAGTTCCTTCACCATTTTCTTCATAGAGTAGGTAATCATCGCCTACAGTAAACTTATGGTAAACTTTATCATGCCAACCAGTCCAGCCGTTATCCTGAAGAACACCTTCTACAGTTAGTTTGGAAGGAGCTAACACGGTGTAACCATCTGCAGCAGTCGATTCATCAATTACATAAAGCGGACGCTGAGGCAGGTCTTTCCACATACAAACACCTACTAGCAGTGTACCAGCGCTCTTAGTGGTAAACTCGTAGTAGCAGCCTTTGACAGGAAGAGAACCACAACCTGGTTTCCAGAAATTATTTGTTACGCGGTGGGTACTTTTACCTTCACTATTTTTATCATAGAAGTCATAAGAACCCAGCGAAGGATCACCATTCTTAGGCTTTATGTAGTTAGTAAATTTCACGGGGAAATCGTCAGTATTAATTGCTTCATTGGTTTTGGTACTCATCTGCCATGATTGATTGAGTGCTGCATCAGCATTTGGAGTAGAAACTGCCTTCAAAGAAATATTTGAAGTAGAAGCAGTAAATGTGTATTGCTTAAGAGTGCCTGCATACGTAGATTTACCATTGGCATCCAACCATTCATAAACTCTGTTCATGTTATCAGGGTAGGTACCCTCTTCAAAGACATGAGTTCCCTCTGGAATTATATATACGCAACCTGTGTTATCAGTAATTGTCATGTCTTGAAGCACAGGCACTGGGTTACCTCCAGCTTCAACTACAACGTTATCAAATGTCAGAGAAGAAACGCTCCACTCTTCTGTAGCGCCAGAGGGCTGGGGAGTGTCGCCGCCACCACCATCTCCTCCTCCAGGAGTTAAAATGGTAAGAGATGTGATATAAGCACGCTTCTCAGGAGTTGAAATACTAATCTTTTCTGTTTCTGCGCCATTGAGTTCAATGGTGTACTCGTCAAAATCGCCAGTCAGTTCAGTAAACGCCTTTCCGTTTACGGTGATAGACGTCTCTGTATCATTATATTTTCTTGCCTTAAACTTAATAGTCTGGATATTTAACTTAGTAGAAAGTGTAAACTCCATAGATCCTGGTTTAGAGCCGCTTCCGAGCTTTACACCTCTATCAGCACGGGCTTGAAAGGCATTGTCAGCAGCTACCTCTGAAAAGATTGATCCTCCAGTTGCAATAAGTCCATCAATTGTTGTCTGTTTGGTTCCAGAATCACTGGTACCACCACAATCTTTAAATGTAACGGTGTACTCGTCTGCATAAAGATTTCCTCCTCCTAAAAAAGCAAAGAGGGTAATCAGAGTAAAAATTTTCTTCATACGCGTTTTGTTTTAGTTTATAAATTAAGTTGTAAATGTTATGTCTAAGCGTTTTTATGCGCCCGCCTTTCCAGTTTCCAGGTTAGGGGATTTGCGCACTATGCGTTGCAAAAGTAAGGCTTTTCTTTGAAACAGACAAACTTTTCGGCCTATTTTTGTGCTAATAAGACGTTTTTTATACAAAAATGTCCTCGCTATTTCTAATAAAAAATAACTGTTTTTCAAAAAACACAAAAAAAGTTAGATTTCGTACTGCTTTTGTGTCAATTTTCTGTAACTTTGTGCAGTCAAAACGACGATGGATCAATGAATAGCTAAATTTAAACGAAAATGGAAGAAAAAGAACTGAAAGCGAATGATATACCTTGGGGGTATCCCTTGTGTTTCAATGATGGGTGTGCGGATAAGGACAAGTGCATGCATTATCAGGCCATGCTGCTGATGCCCAAAGACCGTTATTCTGGTTCGGCAGTCTTTCCTACTGCGTGGGAGAACGGTCAGTGCCGTTGTTTCCGTGTGAAGAGACGGGTAACGAAAGCGTGGGGCTTCTCGAAGCTTTATCATAACGTTCCCCAGTGGCAAAAGGCTGAGGCTCGCCAGTGTGTCCGTGCATTATTCGGAAAGGGAAACGGACCGTATTATCGTGTGCATCATGGAGAGAATATGCTTTCGCCTGAGAAACAGGAAGAGATTCTGGAGGTTCTCGCCAAGTATGGCAGTGTCGAGGGCGTCAGGTTTGACCATTACGTTACGGATTGGGACTTTGATTAATTGCCAAAAACATGGTTTACCTCTACAAATGCTGCGTAAATTGCAGTTTGATAGGTATTTATAAAAAATATTACCTCTACTAATCCTCTACTAATCCTCTACTAACCCTCTACATAACCTCTACTTGTCCTCTACTAATCTACTACTACTACTAAGGCTTATAAGACATAAGACTGGCAATTATTCCCACGTTGGGAATAAAACGTTCCCAGCCTGGGAATAAAATATTCCCACCTTGGGAATAAAGAGGGAGCCTTGGAGTTAGAAATTGTGGATTTACTATTCTGCTTTCTGAGATATTATAGGTAGCTTTGTGGAGGATTGGTAGAGGATTAGTAGAGGATAAGTAGAAGTAAAGTAGAAGTAAAAATAGAGGGAAAAGTTTGGAAAAACCAAGTTAAATCAGTATCTTTGCAGAATAATTGGTAGAGGTAGAACTAAAAATTTAAAATATGAAGATTACTTTATTAAAATTATCGCGTAAGAAAGTGGTGATTAACCGCCTTGAGTTGCAGGAACTTGCTGATATGATTCGTCATAATCCACTGGAGGAAAAGGTGTTCAACCTGCGGTCTAATTATCATTTCTATAAGATGCAGCGACTGCCTGACGGACAGATTACGTTGGACGACCATCATACGGTGAACCTGCCTCGTATCCTCTTCTCGTCAGAGTGCATCAACTATAAGGATATGCAGAAAGGACTGAAATACAACGGTCTGGTGGTGGTTGAGGCTAATGGGCTGAAGACGTATGAAGAAGCCGTGAACATCAGGAACCAAGCAGCGAGGATGGACGAGACGGTGATGGCTTTCCTGGGAGCATCGGGAAAGAGCGTGAAGATTGTATGCCGAGGAGAGCTATTTGGAACCTTACCCAACGTCTCCAAAGGAGAAGGGAAACTGCCAACGAAGGAGGACGAGATGCGGCAGTTCCATAAGAACCTGTACGACACAGCGCGACGGGCCTATCAGAACCAGTTCGGACTTGACATCGAATACTTGGAGCCGACATTGGAGCGGACGGTCTATCTGAGTGCCGACCCAGAGATGTACTTCAATCCTGATGCGCGCCCCTTCAAAGCCGACTGCGAGAAGCACGACCAGCCGGAGCCGACACCCATCTCGTGGGAGAGTGATATGCTGATGCCAGGACGCACCATAACGCGTACCTATCATTTCAACTGGCTCTTCATAGTTCGTGAGGTGCTGGGCGAGTATTTCGACTTGCCTGACGAGGACCGTCAGATGCAGCTGTTGCAGCAGATAGCCCGCAAGTCACTGGAACAGGGCATCCCGTTGGCTCACGCACAAGGGATGACGCTGGAGCATCCTCTGTTCCACAACGACCCAGACTTGGTGAAGAGCGTCTTTGCTACGACCTATGAGATAACGCTGATGGAGGACTATCGCAAGAAGTACAAGATGAAGCCGCTGAAAAGTGTGCCTCAGGAGACATTGCAGACCATGCGGACGGAGATTTTCCTGACTGCCAACTACGACATGCGGAAGAACCTGATGACGGGTGTGGCTGAATATCGCATGAAATACTCTGAGGATCAGACATTTAAGCCGCTTACCATAGAGGTGCGCAATGATATGACTATCGAGGCGCGTGAACAAGGATTGAAGTCGTGGGATCAGGACGTGAACCGCTTTATCGACTCCACCCGCATTGAGCAGTACGACCCTGTGAACGCCTGGCTCAACGAACTGCCAGCATGGGACGGGGTTGACCGAATCGGACCGCTGGCTGCCAGAGTGCCAACCAACCAGCCGCATTGGGAGAAATACCTGAGGTTCTGGCTCACGGGTATGGTGGCACAATGGCGTGAGAGTGATAAACAGTTGACTGGCAATGCGTTAACTCCGCTGTTGATAGGCCGTCAAGGATGTGGAAAGACGCGTTTCTGTAAGATTCTGCTGCCTCCAGAACTGCGTGACTACTATAACGACAAGCTGAACTTCAAAAACGAGTTTGACCTGAACATCGCCCTCACCTCGTTTGCACTCATCAATATCGACGAGTTCGATAAGACGACTAATTCGCAGCAGATTGTATTGAAATATCTGTTGTCATCGAGCGACGTCAAGTTCCGCCCGCCCTACGGCAAGACCATCAAGCAGTATCGCCGCTACACCTCGTTCATCGGCACCACTAACCAGTTGCAGCCATTGGTGGATCCTACTGGTTCACGACGATTCGTGTGCGTAGGCATTCCTGCCGGCAAGAACATCGACTTCACGGACAATCTGGACCATCGCCAGCTCTATGCCCAAGCCTTGCATCTATTTAATAGTGGTGAGCGGTTCTGGCTGGAGGATGACGAGATACAGACGCTGATTGAGGAGAACGTGCCATACCAGCGCACCGTCGATCTGGTGGAGATGATCAACGAGACCTTCCGCAATCCGAAAGATGGTGAGGGACGTTGGTGGGGAACCTCGGAAATCCTTTCTACTTTCGCCAGCCGCTATGCCTACTTCGATGCGAAAAGGGCGACACCCACCGTATTGGGCAAGTCGATGAACAACTACCGCTTCGGCTTCAAGCACCGCATGGTGAACGGCTGTTCTGAATACTGGCTCTGCGAGAAATGAAACGCCGTTTAGGCGGGATTATATGCCTCAGACGGTTAAAATTGATTTAAATCACACCTTATTGTTATAAAATAACAAAACTTTTTTGTACTTTTGCAGATGCATTGTAGCTGCTGCCCATGTTGTAGTGACAAACGGGTGGCGTGATAGGCTGCTTTGCAGGACATCGTGGGTATCAACAAAGAACTCGTGTTCTCTTGTCGAATGACGTTTGAAGTATAAAGGCTCCTACCAAAGCAAATTGTACTAAAGAAAGAACAACAATTCGAGAGAGTCACGTCTGTATAGGCGTGCTCTTTCCTTTTGTGTTTGTTCTTTCGGGCTATCTGTGGTAGGAGCGGCCTATACTTCGAATACATTGGAAAGATGTTACGCCTTCTTTTTATACCTGCGTGTGACATCGAGAGACTGAAAACCAGATTGCTAACAGATTTAAAGCTCCTACCAAGCATGAAGAATCTAATAGACAAATCTGAACTCATCAGCAAGTTGCAGACCTTAGAGGGTCTGACCAACGACGAGCGCAGTAGCCTCATTGGGCTGTTGCGTGAGCATAAGAAGTATGGGCTGGTGTGGGAAGATAAACCAGAGGACGTTGAAGAACGACTACGTGATGAACTGCCCGTCCTTCGAGAAGTGAAGGACAAGGCGATACCGAGTGACGAACCGGATGCCCCCAATCATATTCTGATTGAGGGTGACAACCTTGAGGCTCTTACTGCCCTCAGCTATACCCATGAGGGGAAGATTGATGTCATCTACATCGATCCGCCGTATAATACGGGCAATAAGGACTTCGTCTATAACGACTCGTTTGTGGATACAGAAGACTCGTATCGTCACAGCAAGTGGCTTTCGTTCATGAACAAGCGATTGAAGATTGCCAAAAAACTGCTGAGTGACAAGGGCGTTATCTTTATCTCGATTGATGATAATGAACAGGCGAACTTGAAACTACTTTGTGATGAGGTTTTTGGTAGTAGAAACTTCCTTGCTCAAGTTGTATGGCAAAAGATTCACAGTATAAAAAATGATGCACGTTTTTTTTCACAAAGTCATGAATATGCTTTTGTTTTTGCTAAGAATATAGATAGTGTTACCATCAACTTGTTACCACGTTCAGAAGCCATGAATAATAGATATGTTAATAAAGATAATGACCCAAGAGGTCCATGGCAGTCTGGAGACTTAGTTGCAAATGGAGAAAGAACAAATGGTCACTATATTGTAACAAGTCCAAAAACAGGAAAGCAATTTGATGTCCCATTTGGAAAACATTGGGTTTACTCTGAAGAAAATCTTAATACTCTAATTGAAAGTAATTCTATTTGGTTTGGAGAAAGCGGTAACTCATTCCCACGTAAAAAACGTTTTCTTTGTGATGTACAAGATGGGAGAAAAGCAAATACACTTTGGCTTAGCGAAGAAATTGGAAATAATCAATCTGCAGCCAGAGAAATTATAGAGATATTCAACGAAAGAGGGAAATTTGATTTCCCTAAACCTGTTGCGTACATCAAGCAAATGATAAGTATTGCATCAATTAAGGATTCCTCTGTCCTCGACTTCTTCGCCGGCTCAGGAACCACCCTCCACGCAACGATGCAACTGAATGCAGAAGACGGAGGTCATAGGCAATGTATCCTTGTGACGAACAACGAGAACAACATTTGTGAGGAAGTAACTTACGAACGGAACAAGCGAGTGATCAATGGCTATACAACTCCCAAAGGTGTGGAAGTGGCAGGCTTGAAGGCGAACACGCTGCGCTATTACAAGACGGACTATATCTCTCGCGACAGGACTCAGAAGAATATGCGCGACTTGGTGGCTGCTGCTACTGATTTGCTCTGCATCAAAGAAGACCTGTACGAAGAGCAGAAGACTTTCGGACGGTTTAAGCTGAAACCGCAATTAGCTCGTTATTTCAATGATGGGAAGTCGCACATGCTGATTATCTATCGAGAAGAGTTGATAGACGAGATAGCAGCAGAAATAAAGACGATGGATTTTGGCAAGATGCTCCTGAAAATCTATGTGTTCTCGCCTGGCCGCTATCCCTTTACAGATAACTTCCGCGAAGTGGAGGATAAGGTGGAACTGGTTGCTCTGCCAGCCGCCATCTATGATGCCTATCAGAAGGTGCTGCCCAAGCGTAAGGAGAAGCTATTTGAGGAAGAAAAGGAACAGGTAGAAACAAAAGTCCCTGCCGACTTGTTCTTCGCAGAGCGAAGCGACCTTGAGGTCGAGCGTGAGGGGCAGGAAAAATAGAAGAGTATGATGCAGTTATTTGTTTCTTTCAATCCAATTTTCTGTTCGCACTCCAGGCATCAGACTGAAGTGTTTGAAATTGTCAGTCACGACAGTCAGACCATAATGAAGAGCCGTAGCACCAATGAAAATATCGAGACTACCAACCTCCTTATCAAGGTGCTTCTTTATCTTGTTCAAGGCACAGCGAATTTGCCCGTATTCATAAAAAACGTCACTGATGTCATAGACAGTAACGTATTGGCGCAGCCAATTAGGTTCTTTAATATGTCTTTCATAGTCACCACTATTCATCGCACCATAGGTCAACTCTGCAAGTGTTATCTCCGATGCAAAGATTTGGTCGATGTCCTTGCTGTCAACGCGTTCTTTAACCCCATTGCGCTCATGGAAAAACTCTATCCATGTACAAGTGTCAAGAATGTACTTTTCCATCAGTCATCAAGATTGATTTCACGCATAAATTCATTCTTGCGCCCCTCTTTGATGGCAGATTCCATTCTGGCGGCATCCTCTGGATTGTCCTTCCAACAACCGGCAAGAGACATCAGCCCACGTTTGCGTTCCTCCTTGGACAGTCGCGGTTTTTCGATTTCATCTCTTGTCTCATCCAGTGATTCCGTCAGGAACATGATGACAATCTTCTTGTCCTCACGGCTCATACCCTGTAACAAATTGAAATATGGTGCCATTGGGGTAGCCTGTAATTTCTTTGCTATTGCTGTCATAACGCCTGTTATTATTTAATATTTGTGTGCAAAGATAAACAATAATTCTGAATAATCAAAGAAAACAATGAAGGAAATAAAGTATCAGCAAAAATATGT
>CACXSA010000011.1 GCA_902770195.1 uncultured Prevotellaceae bacterium | reverse complement strand
GACTGGGACAAGTTCGTTCAGCTGGTGAAAGACGCAAAGAACAGCTACTGGGTGGATGCCATCCTGCAAGCCGACATTAGCGTCAAAAAATCAGTCGGCTTCAGCGATGCACCGTGGCGCGGCACCTTACATGGTAACGGACACACAATCACTATCGATATCGAGAGTGGCAATAACAGTTCTGCAGCCCTCTTCCCCCAAGTTTATAGTGTCACTATCACCGACTTGCACGTAAAGGGAAAAGTCAATGGCGGTATACATTCTGCCGGACTCATTGGTGGTGCTATATCTGGTGACCCAACCATTACCCTTAATCATGTGTGGGTATCGACAGAGGTGAACTGCTCAAGCACCCATGCAGGTGGTATCATCGGACATTCTGCCAATGCAAATGTAAACATGAACGACGTCCTCTTTGACGGCAAAGTCAACACAAATAATGCTGACGGTTCTTATATAGGATGTATCATCGGATGGTCTGGCAGTGGCGGCAGATGGAATATAAACCGTGTTTACAGTCATCCGTCCGCTCGTCCCGAAGCCAAGATAATATGGTTCTGTGTATATTACAATGGTAATGCTCTTCCTTGGGGAACCAATGATAGAAGTTTTACCGTTACCAGTACCGAATGGAATGACTGGGGGGTCAATCATTACAACAAGACCGATCAGAGCGAAGTCGTCAATCTGATGAACGGCAGGGAAGCAGGTACATGGCAGCTTGTCGACGGCAATGCCGTACCAGTGATGCAGACTACAGAGAAATATCTGACCGCAGCCCAGCTGGTGGAGACCTTAGGCAAGGACAACTGGACGGTTGTCGACGGCAAGGTGGTTCCCATCATGGAGCTCATCCTGGACCAGGCTACCGTAGAAGAAATCCTGAAAAACATCCCCGAGGGCTGGAAGATAGAGGGCGACGACCTCGTGCCCGTCATGACGACGGAGGCTGAGCCTCAATATGCCACCATCACCAAGCCAACCCTGCCCGACTTCTACCACAAGAACACGGGTACGATCGACAAGGTGCTGCTGACGCAGACGCGCCAGAGCAGCGTGCTGCTGTCGTGGAACACCGACGGAAGCCCCATCGACTACTTCACCGTGATGCGCCGCGTGAAGGGCGGAGGTGAGGATGCCTGGAAGGAGATTGCCACCAATATCGACCAGATGAGCTACGAGGACACCAGCGTGTCGCCTCTGACCGTCTACGAGTATAAGGTGCTTGGCGTGAACGACTGCGAGGGCATCAGCACCACCGAGACCGAGGTCAAGGTTGGCGAGAGTAAGCATACGGGCCGCGTGGAGGGCTATGTGCGCTTCAACGACGGCACGGGTGCCCCCAACATCGAGGTGGCCGCTATGTATAAAGATAAAAAGGTGACGAGTGTCAAGACCGACGAGAGCGGCTACTTCGAGATCGACGAGCTGTCGTACCAGGGCGGTACGAAGGTCGACTACAAGGTGGGACCCGTGAAGGAGGGTGACGTCCAAATAACATATGAGAGAGATGACTACCAAGTGACCTTCGATGCCACCACCAATAACGTGACCCTGAACGAATTCACCATCAACAACGGCAAGCGCTTCTCAGGCTACGTGATGTATGACGGCACCAGCATCCCCGTGAAGGGTGTCAACTTCTTGGTGAACGGCCAAAAGGTCCACAATGCCAAGGGCGACTTCGTGGAGAGCGACTATGACGGCAGCTTCTCGTTCCGACTGGTGGGTGGCAGTGTCACCATCCAGGCCGTGAAGGACAACCACGTGTTCACCAACGACGGCTGGTATAAGAACAGCAGCAAGCAGAGCATCAACGACGACATTGCCGGCATCTACTTCTACGACGCCACGAAGGTGAAGCTGACCGGCCGCGTGGTGGGCGGTGACGACCAGGGCAGCAAGCCCCTGATGAACAACCTGTCGAAGAACAACCTGGGCGACTCGCTGAGGATGGTGCTCACCCTGGAGGGCGACAACACGTCGTGGCTGGTCTACGACAACCTGAACCCCAACCGCACCACCCGCGAGGAGGTGGTGCGCCATCCGCGCGGCGGCGACAAGCACTTCACCCGGGTGACCACCGAGCGCAAGCGCATGGAGGTGCTGCCCGACCCGACGACGGGCGAGTACCTGCTGATGCTGCCGCCCGTACGCTGGAAGGTGCAGCAGGTGTACTGCAAGGGCTATGGCACACTGTTCCAGGAGGGACAGCTGAACGAGGTCATCGACCTGACCGACTGCCTGACACCGGTGGATACCACCTATGCGGGCACCTACAAGGATGTGGACACCGTCACCGTCAGCACCCCCAAGGCCCAGTACCATGCCATCTACAACCGCATCTACCACAGTCCGGTGGAGGTGACCTACAAGCAGATAGGCTATGACAACTTCGACTATTTCGGCGACAAGTCATACTATGCTACCGAGCTGACGGGCAAGACGGCCGAGGTGCCGTTGGCCTACGGCGTGAAGAAGCCCAACTGGCCCGCCACGCGGAGCGACTCGCTGAAGACCGTCTATACCTTCGGCTATCCCGTGTTCAGCCTGGAGCGTAAGTATAACATCCTGCTGCAGGTGGCCGAGCGCTATTATTACAACAACGACCAGGGCAACGGCACCCTCGACATGGTGCGCCTGGGCGGCGGCAAGGTACGCATGCAGAACGGCCTGAAGAGCGTGACGCTCGAGGGCATCATGGAGGATCCGGTAGAGATTGACAGCTTAGGCCAGGCCCGCCTCACGCTGCAGGCCAACCAGCTTACCACGCTGCTGAAGGGCGAGAACGCCCTGCGCACGGTGACCTTCACCGTAGAGCGCGACGGCACCTTCATAGAGGCCGAGCCGCTGAGGGGCTTTGTGCTCAATATGTTCCCCATCGGCAGCAGCCGCGACATCATGACCGAGGGCAAGCCCATCCTCTACGACGTGCTGCGCGACCCACCGGGCGGCTACAGCTCGAACACGCTGGCCAAGGGTGCTACAATCAACAATACGTACATGATGAACCTGACGATAACGGCCGGACTGTATATGAACTTCAAGTACGGCGAGAAGCTGGAGACCGTGTCGGCAGCCGTGCAAACACTCAACACTCCGGCTTCTTCAACCGGAACTGGCGTCGGTCCTATCAATGCCTCCGATTCCGAGAGTGCCGAGATCGATGTGTTCATGTACAATGGCAACGGCAGCAAGGCCTTCTCGCATACGATGGTGGTGGGCAACAATGTCAGCACCAGCGGCGACCCGTCGATGGTGGGTGCCGATGCCGACCTCTATATCGGTTCGGTGCAGAACGTCGTCGTCACGCCGATGTCTACCATCCGTGCCGTCACCGACAGCATGTATCAGGCTATCATTGCCCGTACGGCTCCCCAGGGCGGCATGATTTCCGAGGTAGGCAAGAGCATCGAGTATGGCACCGTAGTGGAGATAGCCAGCGGCGAACGTGAGGGCAAGAATGGAAAGACGGAGAAATTCCACCTAATACGCGACGTGGCCTTAGGCTACGGCCCGACGGTGCAGTCGCAGTTCATCTACTCGCAGAAGCAGCTGCTCAAGCAGATTATCCCTGCCAAGGCCAAGGAGATTGTCGACCTGATGTTCTTAGGCACCAAGGCTGAGGCCCAGGCGATTGCCAACAGGACGAAGCGTCCGGTCTACCTGTCGCTGCGCCAGCCCACCGACTCGACGTTCGCCGTGGTGAACAAGGAGCTGAAGGGCCATGTCTTCAACGACAGCATCGACAAGGCCCAGCCGGGCTACAACTACCTGGTGGTGATACCCAGTGACAAGAAGCCTGCCGAGTTCAGCGACGAGGTGTCGGAGAAGTATCAGGTCATCAAGGCCTGGGTAGACATGATTGCCATGAACGAGAAGGAGAAGATGAACGCCCACGACCTGGTGGTCAACTACGACGTGGCAGGTGCCGCCGGCGTGAACTACAGCGAGACCTTCGACGCCAGCTATACGGAGTCGTGGTCGAACTTCTTCCCCATTGTTACCGAGGTCGACTACTTCGGCGTGGGCAAGGGTGTGAGCATGGGTGCCTCGGCAGTGGGCATTGCCGGCTCGATAGCCAGTGCCATTGCACTCTCACTGAAGGAAATGAAGACATGGTCAGTACCAGATAACCTGGGAACCATACGTAGTTTGGACGATGGGTCGAAATCATTTGTTGTATT
This sequence comes from uncultured Prevotellaceae bacterium, assembly GCA_902770195.1. Classification (GTDB taxonomy): domain Bacteria; phylum Bacteroidota; class Bacteroidia; order Bacteroidales; family Bacteroidaceae; genus Prevotella. The sequence goes on along the minus strand of CACXSA010000011.1, from coordinate 33,143 downwards.
CGGCGGTAAGTTGTTCCAGTGGACATTGTTCCCCGTGGCTTCCTACACTACAGTTGGTGCCGACTCTGAGGCTAGGTCGTACAACCGTACGGAGAACTTCACCATTGCCCTCGACCCGCTGAGCCACCTGAACGTGGATGTCTATCGTGCAGGGCTTTCCACCAGCAATAATCAGACGGTGGATGTCTACAACATCTTCACCAACGACAACTTCAGCACGTACTACGATGAGGTGTCGGGTCGTGTGATCAAGTCGCTGCAGAACATGAAGGTCAAAGGTCCGCGCGGCTTCATCTTCCGCACACGCGGCGGCTCTACCCGCAATCCATGGGAGGACCAGCGCGTGACACAGGTCTACAGTCCCGGCTCGCAGCTCGATGCCCGCACGCTGAAGGTCTGCAACCCGAAGATCCGCCTCGACAAGCAGAGCGTGAGCGGCGTGTCCGTCAACGACGCAGCCCACTTCACGGTTTACCTGTCGAACGAGAGCGAGAAGCCTGAGGCTGCCGACAATCCTACCGTCCTGCAACTGTTTGCCAACGACCAGATGAATCCGTTAGGTGCTAAGATCAGCGTGAACGGACAGCCGCTGACTACGGGCGGCATGGCCGTCTCGGTAGTGCCCGGAATGGAAACGGCCCTGCAGATGGAGGTACGTGCCGGACAGGGCTTCGACTTCGAGAAACTGGTCATCGGCGTGATGTCGCCCACCGACCCCGACCATACAACGGCCCTGACCTCATTCGACGTGCACTTCCTGCGCGAGGCCGGAGGCGTGAGCATCTCCATGCCGGGCGACAAGTGGGTGCTGAACACCAATTCCGCGAAGGATGCCGAACGCGGCTGGTACATCCCTGTGACCATCAACGGATTTGACCGCCACCAATACAATTTCGACCATATAGAGTTCCAGTACAAGGAGTCGCAGCGCGGCGACGATGCCTGGACGAACCTCTGCTCCTACTATGCCAAGGACTCGCTGATGCAAAAAGCCAACGGCGTGAGGGAGCTGATTCCCGAGAACGGCAATATCACGACGCGGTTCTACGGCGAGGGCTGGGTGACCGAGCGTACCTACGACCTGCGCGCCGTGGTGTTCTGCCGCAACGGCAGCGACTTCCTGACCACGCCGTCGAAAATTATCAGCGGTATCAAGGATACGCGCCGCCCGCAGCTGTTCGGCACACCCGAACCGAAGAGCGGCTTGCTGACCGCCGGAGACAATATCATCTTCAACTTCTCGGAAGACATAGAGTACAACCACCTGAGTGCCATCACCAACTTCGAGGTGAAGGGCGAGGTGAACAACAACAGTCTCTCCGAGATGGTGAGTGTACAGTTTGACGGCAAGGGTAGCTTGGAGAGCGAGGCCAAGCGCAACTTCAGCGGCAAGAACCTGACCATCGACCTGATGGTGAAGCCTAACGAGACGGGCCGCGACATGCCGCTGTTCTCGCACGGCACCAACGGCCAGAAGCTGCAGCTGTGGCTGACGAAGGACTACAAGCTGAAGGGCGTGGTGAACGACCAGACCTTCGTCTCCGACTCTACAATCTCAGGGAGAGGCTTCAACCAGGTGGCCATGGTGCTGAACCAGACCGACAGCACGGTGACCTTCTTCAACGGAGGTGTGCAGGCAGGCAAGCCGCACAAGCTGACCGCGCTGTACACCGGTACCGGTCCGCTCATCTACGGACGCACCAACGAGCTGGATCGCAAGACCAGCCAGTACTACGAGGGTCGCATGATGGAGGCCCGCCTGTGGTACAGTGCCATGGACGGCGTACTCATCGGTACGACCTACGGCAACCAGCGCCTGACGGGCTACGAGAAGGACCTCGTAGACTACTACCCGATGTTCGAGGGTTCGGGCGAATATGTACTGGACTATACCCAGGGTGCCAATGCCAAGATGATAGAGACCAGCTGGGCCATCCCCCGCGGCATCTCGCTGAAACTGGCGAAGGAAGACAAGGGTATGCTGCTCGACAAGAATACCCTGAACCGCGGCAGCGATCATGACTACACGCTGATGTTCTGGTTCAAGACCGATGCCGAGGGCCGCGGTACGCTGCTCTCCAACGGTCGCGGACTGAAGGAGGACAACGGTGCCGAGAACCAGTTCCACATCGGATTCGAGGGCGACAAGCTGATGTATCGCTCGAATGGCTTTGCCATCGAGGTACCGGGCAACTGGAGCGACAACCAGTGGCACAACTTCGCCATGACGGTGAGCCGCGGACGCAACATTGCCAATATCTATGTGGACAAGGAGCTGCGCACCACCTTCGGGGTGGACAGCCTCGGCGGTATCAGCGGCGGCTATCCGCTCATCGGTGCAACCCGCTACGACGTGCTGAAAGAGAATGGCGAAGTGGAGGTTGTCGATGGTACGGATGCTATGGCAGGCTACGTGGACGAGCTGATGTTCTTTGCTCAGGCACTGCCGCAACAGCTCATCAAGTCCTACACGTCGAAGAGTCCCAAGGGCGACGAGACCGGCCTGCTGACCTACCTGGGCTTCGACCGCATAGAGCGTCAGAAGGACAACGACCTCGAAGTGGTGCCTTACGCCTACAGCAAGAAGCTCTACCTGGACGACAAGGGCAATCCCCGCTACCAGCTCGACCCGCTGACCAAGGAGCCGACCGACACGCTGGTGCGCGACTACCCCTTCGTTGACCCGATGGATGCTGTGCTGAAGCACTTCGACAAGACCCAGGCAGCGCCCGTGGTACCCGACGAGGAGGTGAAGAACCTGAAGTTCTCGTTCGTCGGCAAGGGCAACCAGGTGCTGGTAGACCTCGACGAGCCTGCCGCCAGGCTGAACCACCGCAACATCTACGTGACGCTGCGCGACATCGAGGACAAGAACGGCAACACGATGGCTTCGCCGCAGACGGCCTGCTACTACGTGAGCAACAGCAGCCTGCAGTGGATGGTGAACCGGCTGGACCACACCATCAAGTATGGTAATTCTGAGCAGATTGACCTGCCGTTCTACAACAACGGCTCGCAGAACCACACCTACAAGATAGAGAACTGCCCGAAGTGGCTCCAGCTGAACAACTACAGCGACGTGCTGGCTCCGCAGACACTGGGCAGCGTCACGGCCAGCATCAGTTCCGACCTGAACATCGGCACCTACAACGAGATTATCTACCTGACCGACGAGGAGGGCATCACCGAGCCGTTCTACTTCAACCTGACGGTGGAGGGCGAGAAGCCCGACTGGGCCAGCAGCATCAACAACGACCTGCTGCAGAACTCGATGAACATCATCGGACAGGTGTATCTGTATGGAGAGCTGGACACCGACTCACGCGACATCGTGGGTGTCTTCGACAACGAGAACGTCTGCCACGGCTATGCCAACATCACCCACAACGAGCAGAAGGGCGAGACGGCACTCTATCTGACGGTCTACGACAAGAAGGACAGCGGCACAAAGCTGAACTTCCGCCTGTGGCAGTACAGCACGGGACGCGAGCTGGTGCTGACTCCTGACACGGAGAAGAACACCATCCTGTTCGAGAAGTCGTCCGTCCTGGGTACCGACAAGCCCGTACGCTTCGACGGTGGCAAGGACTTCGTGGAGACCTTCAGCCTGGAGACGGGCTGGAACTGGGTATCGTTCAACGTCAAGAGCAAGAACCAGATCGACATGAACACCCTGATCAGCAGCATGAACTGGACTGAGGGCGATATGGTGACCGACCTGAACAGCGACACCACGCTGGTGTTCAAGAACAACCAGTGGATGGCATCGGGCAATCCGGTGAACATGATTGTTTCGGCGAAGAAGGCTTATGCCATCAAGGTTCAGAAGGACTGCAAGTTCTTCCTTGGCGGCACCGCCATCAAGGAGAAGGAAGACCGCACCATCAACCTGAAGAAGGGATGGAACGGCATTGGCTACACCCCGATGGTGAACCTGCCCATAGAGACCGCCCTGAGCGACTACTTCGACCATGCCGCCGACGGTGACGTGATCAAGAGCCATACCGAGTTTGCCTACTTCACCAAGTCGGGCAACACCGGACACTGGCGCGGCAGCCTGCAGACACTGAAGCCCGGCGAGGGATACATGATGCTGCGCAGGGATAGTGCCGACGCTACGTTCACCTATCCGTTCTTCGAGCAGACCAACCACTTCAGCGGGGCCGCCGCCGCGCCTATGCGCACAGCCCTGATGGCTCCGAGCACGATGAACATCAGTGCGGTAGTGAAAGGCTTCGACGTGGAAGAGGGTGACCGACTGGTGGCCTACAGCGACGGTGAAGTGGTGGGCACGGCCGACCTCGTCACCCTCGACGACGGCGGCACCATGACACGCTCGAGCCTGCCTGCCACAGGATTCTTCCTGAGCATTGCCGGCGACAGCCAGAAGCCTATCTGGTTTGCCATCGAGCGCGAGGGCGAGACCGTTGCCTCTACCAAGGAGATCATGACCTTCCAGAAGAATGCTGTCCTCGGCAGCCCGAATGCTCCCACAGCCATCCGATTCATACAAGATGAATACGAGAATGGCGAGTGGTACACCATAGCCGGTGTGAAGCTGCAACAGAAGCCGACCCAGCAGGGTGTGTACATCTATAATGGAAGAAAGGTCGTGGTTAAATAAAAAATCGAGATATCGAGACATCGACATATCGACATATCGACAATTAAAAAAAGAAAAGAACAATGAAGAAAATAAAGTTAATGTCTCTGCTGTTAGCAAGCCTCCTCATCGGGGCTTGCGGCAGCGACGACAGCGACGACGGCCCCGCCGTCATCGAGACGGAACTCAAACAGACTCCCCAGTGGCAAATCGACTGGAGCAACAACCAGGAACGCCCGAACTGGACGGAACCGAACGCTACAGCCTACGAGAACTGGACGTTCCTGATGATTCAGATTGAGCCGACGCTGCAGCCCTACGTCAGCGACGGCGACCAGATGGCGCTCTTCATCAACGACGAGCTGCGCGGACTGGCCAAGCCCGCCGTCGACCTGACGGGAGCACTCAGCAACCCGCGTAGCTTCGTGATGAAAGCCTACGGCAACGAGGCGGTCTCGGAGCGGGTGAACATCAAGCTGAGCTACTACTGCCAGAAGCTGAAGCATATCTTCACGCTGTCGGACGACATCAAGTTTGACTCGGAAGAGATGACGGGCCTCTACGAAGACTTCATCCCCCCGTTTACGGAGGGTGCAACCAAGTACACCGTCAAGAAGGATGTGGACGTGGAGAGCATTCTGAGGAGAGCCGGCATCACCCCCGCCGCAGGCAACCTGATCGGAGCCTTTGTCGGCGAGGAGTGCCGAGGCGTGGCAACGGTATCCGATTTGGGTAGCGCGTCGGTGCTCATCTTAGGCCGCTCGGCCGGAGAGCAGATTACGCTGAGATACTACGATGTGGAGAACAAGCGGCTCTACTCTATTGCTAATGCATTGACGCTGTAATGTACGGACAAGGTATAAGGGAAGATTTTATCTATCTGATACTTTACGGGGCTGCGACGGCAACGAGCTTGTTAGCGTGCTTCTATCTGCTGTTCCGCCGCACCAATACCATTGCCCCTAAAGTCACCCCGCCCATCCGCCTGCGCCGATGGACGGCAGCCTTCATGGCTGCCTGTGCCTTGAGCCACTTTTGGTATCTGCCCCTCCTTTACATCCGCTCGGCCGAGAATCTCATGACCGCTTATTTTATAGGCGCATTGCTCGATTTCCTGACGGTGTTCCCGCTGGCCAGCGCCATCATGTTCATCATGCTGCAAGACCGCCGGCGGCCGCTGTGGCCCATCGCCGTGGCAATGGCTCCACTGGTGGTTGTAGTAATCGTGTGTATCGCCACCCGCAGCGACGCCATTCTACCGCCGGCATACGCCTATTTCCTGTTGTTAGGTATAGGCCTGTTCCTATACTTGACACGTGCAGTAAGACAGTACGGACGCTGGCTGCGCGACAACTATGCCGACCTGGAGCATAAGGAGGTATGGCAGAGCATGATAGTGCTGACGGTCATTTTAGCGGGATTCAGCCTCTATATGTTTGAATTTGAGGGAGCCTTCTACCGGCATGCCGTGCAGACAAGCGTTATCCTGGTGTCCCTTTTCCTCGTGTGGCGCGTGGAAACGCTCAGCGACCTGAACGGGCAGATGACTCCTGCCGCCGAGACACTGTCCCAGCCAGATGCCGAGGACACGCCGCTGTCCTGCCATGAAGCGCCGCTTCCCGATGCCGACGAGACATCGGCCGACAGCCTGAGAGCCTCGCAGCCTCAGAACCTGACCACCCTCCTGCAAAAACGCTGTATAGACACGCAGCTCTACTTGCAGCACGACCTGACCATCCAGCAGCTGGCGAAGGACATCGGCACCAACCGCTACTACCTCAGCCAGTATTTCTCGCAACAGGGCGTCACCTACAACGACTATATCAATGGATTGCGCATCGACCACTTCGTCGCTCTCTATCGCGAGACGGTCACTTCGCGCCACCCCTTCACCGTCAAACAGCTGGCCCAGGAAAGCGGCTACCGCAACTATACCACCTTCAGCAATGCCTTCAAGCGTCGCATGGGAACGAATGTGACGGCCTGGATGCAGGAGCCAGAGGCCGGTGAGTTATAAAATCAGCAAAAACAGCACCAAAAATAGCAAAAACTAAACGAAAGCCCACAAAAGCGATGAACATGTGATAGTTTTTTTTCTATCTTTGCAACAAAATTTACTAACCAAAAATAAAAACAATGGAAAAAACTATCGACATGTGTTTTATGAAAAAAATGCTGACGCTCATTATGGCAATGGGTGCCATTTTCGGAATGGGTCTGCTTGGCAGTTGCCAAAGTAACAACAGTGCCGATCTCGTGGTCTATGGCAAAATCTTCACTGCCGACAGCAGCAAGATTGTAGAAGCCTTTGCCGTGAAGGACGGAAAATATATCTATGTGGGCGACAAGGCAGGAGCCGAAGCCTATATCAACGAAGGAACCGAAGTGATAGACTACAGCGGCAAGGGTATGGTGATGCCCGGCTGCGGCAATGGTCACGCCCACTATTCGCTGGGCTATGCCATCCAGACCGTAGGAACAGTCATGGACAGGGCAGACGGCGTGGATAAGTTCTTCAAGGAAATCATCCCCGCAGCCGTCAAGAAAGCCAAGGACAACGGCTCCAAGGTCATCTTTGGAAGCGGCTGGGATATGATGAAGTTCCCGAAGGACCTGAACTATCGCAAGCAACTGGATGCCATCTGCAGTGACATTCCCATCTACATTGCCGATGAGGAAGGCCACAAGGGACTGGCCAACACCATCCTGCTGAAGAAGGCCGGGCTCATCAAGGAAGACGGCACAGCAGGCAAGACAGAAGTGCGCGGCGGCGAGGTAGTGCTGGATGCCGACGGCATACCTACCGGATACGTAAAAGAACAGGCCGGCACCTATGTGCGCTCATTCCTGGACAACGAAGAGCTGTTCTCTGTGGATATCGCCAAGGGAAACATGGCCAAGATTCAGGATCAGCTGCTGTCGGAGGGCTATACGATGTATCTCGACGGATACACGTCCTACTTCTTCAACGACAACTTCTACAAGGCCGCCCAGGAGATGGACCAGGCCGGCGACATGCACTTCGTGTTAGGCGCAGCTTGGGAGCTGGACAGCTGGATGGACGTGGACAAGACGCTGGAAAAGGCTGCTGCCACGAAGAAATACGAGACTGCACACATCAGGACCAACTGGCTCAAGATGTTCATGGACGGTACGGTGGAAAGCGGCACGGGATTTATCGACCCGCTCTATCCTGACGGAAAGCAGGGCATTCCCAACTGGTCGGAAGAGGAGCTGACAGAGATCACGCGCAAGGCTAATGAAAAAGGCATCACCATGCACGTACACGTGATGGGCAACAAGGGTGTGACCCGCATTGTCAATGCCTACGTCAACGCAGGCAAGAAAGAGATGCGCAACACGCTGGTACACGTCTACGGTGTCAGCGAGCCAGACTACCAGCGCATGGCCGACAACAACATCTATGTCACCTCGGGTATGCTGTGGCACCATGCCGACAATGACATGCAGGAGGAACTGCTCCGCATCCTGCCCGAAGGCATGAAGGACAAGGGCTATCCGATGAAGTCGTTCTTCGACCACGGTGTCAACTTCTCGTCACACTCAGACTTCCCCGCCCTGTGCGGCAGTCCCGACGACCCCTTCGGCATCATGGAGATTGTGGTTACGGGTGAATACTATCCTGAGCAGGCCACGCCCTGGTGGCCCGAAGAGCTGCTGACGCGCGAGCAGGCCATCTACGCCCTGACCCTCGGTGTGGCCAAGCAGATGTTCCTGGAGAACGAGCGCGGCAGCATCAGCACCGGCAAGTATGCCGACTTCCTGCTGGTGACGAAGGACGTGCTGACCTGCCCGGTGAAGGAGATTCACGAAGCTAAGCCCGCCGCCACCTATTTCGAGGGCAAGAAAGTTTATCCATTCTAAAACCTATAGATAAAGTAAAGGAACAGAAAGATGACATCAAAATTATTAGCAGTGTTGGCGGCAGTGTTCCTGTTGGGAATGACCAGCTGTTCCTCATCGGACGATTCGACCCCTAAAGACACCAAAGTTCTGGAACAAGAACTCGCAGGTCTGTGGTGGCACGAGTATGACTGTGCCGACTTCACAGAGGCCGGTGTACCCTTTAGCCGCGCCATGCTGGCCATAAAGACCAACCCCGACCACACGGGTTGCATCTACTTAGGCGTGTTCGACGAGGGCAGCGACGAACCACTGGCCGTCTATGGCGGTCCTGATGATGCCGCCTTCACCTGGCACCTGCTCGACGACTGGAAGATACAGCTCACCGCTCCCGGCTCGGGCATAAGCAGGGCATTGAACCGTGCCTCCGGTGACAGCTACGGCGAGGGCATGACCGATATTTCCAATACGAACGCGACCTACAACAACGGTAGCATCACTGTGAACAACGGCAATTTCACGGGTCAGCTCGAGAAGGCCAATGCCGAGAAGGAAGCTGACATCCAAGAGAAGCTCTCCACGCTGTCGCCCGACCGCCAGCAGTTTGAGGCGGGGCTGTCGAAGATGCTGGCCGACGCGCAGAAGTACATCAAGGTCGACCCGACGATGAGGGGTGTGAAACTGCTGACCGAATTCGTCGATCAGCTGAAGCTCAAAGCCGTATGGCCACAGATGGGTAGGATTCTTGCCGGGATGTTTAGCAGAACAGACTTTATGGAACACCATACCCTCAGAGGCGACGAGGGAGCAGAGGCTCAGTTTGCACTGGCCAACTCAAATATCGGGTACAAAGATGAGAATACGTTCACTATGTTTAATGCCTCCACCGCCCTGAGCAACTCTGCGCTGGAGTTCACCACAGGCAAAGATACCGCCGAGTATGTGAAAACAAACGACGGTGCCTTCACCATAAGCTGCAAGAACGCCACATCGGAAGCCGTGACGAAGGTGAAAATGAAATTCAACGGAGCCAGCGACGGAGTCGCCATCTTCTTTTTCAGACTCGTAGGACTACCCATTGCCATCCAGTTCCCCCACCTGATTGACATGGAACTGCTGCGCTCAGAAACGGGCAACGACGCAGATCTCGAGACCATCATGACGGGACAGGTGGCGCTGGAGTCCACGGAGGGCAAGAGATACATCTCGCTCAAAAAAAGCGAATGGAAGTTAACCCTCTTCACCGAAGCCAAGAAGGCCGACCGCTTTGAGATTCCTACCCTCACCCTGGTCCATCATGCCGACCACAAAACGGAGACAGCAGCCGCCCTTGCCATCAACGGCGTCACCATAGAGGATATCAAGATATACAACTTTGCCAATCCCTATAGCGACGAGGAGATTGAGCAGTTGCGTGATCTGCGCGACATCGCACCGATATGGAAGGGCTGCTACACGCTGCTGAAGGCCTTCAACAGCCGTACCGACAAGATTGAGATGACGATGATGGGCGACCTCCTGTTCGACATCGACGTGCTCGATGCTGGCCAGTGCCTCAGGGCTTCCGGCTACGCTCTGAAGCTCCGCAAGCAGAAGCCCTCGAAGGAGACGATGGACCAGTGGACCGACCTGCTGAACAAGTCGTGTACCTTCACCGTGACGCAGAAGAGTACTGGCGTCAAGGCCGAGGGTAAGTTCATCACCGACGTCATCGACGGCGACAACATGCCGTCCGTTGCCCTGCGCTTCAAGGGCGAGAGCGACTTCCGTGTCATCCACGACCGCATGAACGCCACCGACCGTCAGAACTACGAGAACATGCTGAGGGGCTACGACGAGCCCTTCGATGCCATCAATGCCCTGCTGAAAGCCTTTCAAGACAAAGGCGTAGAGCTGAAGGAACTCATACCTTCTAAGTAACCGATAAAAAGGGATTTAACTTTCTGAAGTAGTTGAGCGAATCAGAAACTTTAAAAAGTAATTATTATCAAAATGAAACAGACACTTATTCTTGGCAACATCATCACGATGGATGAGAAGCGGCCCTTTGCCAAGGCTGCATTAGTGAAAAACGGTGTGTTTGCCTATATCGGCAGCGCAGAGGAAGCGAAGAAACTCGCCAGTGCGGACGCACAGGTACTGGACTATGGCGACAACTACATCTACCCTGGCTTCATAGAGTCGCACAGCCACGGCCATCTGGCCGGCGACCGCATGATTGGCCAGGCGCACCTGATGGATGCAGGAGGTACAGACTATGCCAAGTACCGCGAAATCATCAAGGACTTCATTGCGAAGAACCCAAACCGCAGCTTCTACCTGGCCTCGGGATGGATAGAGAACGAGGAATACGTCACCAAAGCATATCTTGACGAGATCTGCTCAGACAAGCCTCTGTTCATGCATACCGGCGGTGGACACTCCATGCTGCTCAACACGAAGGCACTGGAGTGGGCCGGCATTGATGCCGAGTATGCCAAGAAAACAGGCTACGACCTCGTGCATGTAGATGAGAACGGCGAACCCGACGGCTACGTCTGCGAAGCCCCCGTATTCGAAATCGTGCCAAAGTTGCCCGTTACCCTTGAGGATGCCAAGAACTTCCTGCTCGCCTGGCAGGATTACGCCCTGCAGAACGGCTATACCGCCGTCGGCGATGCCGGTGCCGAGGTGGCCTGCCCACTAAGCCCCCAGGCATACTATGAACTACAGAAGGAAGGCAAGCTGAAGCTGCGCACCTACGCCTATATGTATGTCACCGACAACATTGAGAGCCCCAAGGCAGAGATTGCCCGCATTGCTGCCCAGCGTGCCCAGATGAGCGGTGAGTATTTCCACATCCTCGGCCCCAAGGCGTTCCTCGACGGTGTGACCGAGGCACATACGGGCTGGCAGAATCAGGACTATCTCGACCAGCCTGGCTACCACGGCGCAGAGCGTTTCAACGACCACGACAAGATGGTAGAGATGATTGTCGAGGCCGACAAGGAAGGCATGTCCGTACACGTTCACTCCGAGGGCGGTGGCGCTACCCACTTCATGTTGGGCTGCATCGAGGACGCAGAGAAGATTACGGGCGACCTGGATCAGCGCAACGTGCTGGCACACCTGCACTTCGTCACCGACGAGGATATCCGCCGCATGGCTGCGACAGGTTCCGTGCCTGCCGTTGCACCCTTGTGGACGCCTGCATATCCCGGCATGTATGACCAGGAAGTCATCTATGTCGGTAAGGAACTGGCAGACGAGTCTTACCCCATCAAGTCGTTCTATGATGCAGGTGCCAACGTGGTGTTCCACTCCGACTATCCCGTTTCTCCGCTGATGAATGTAAAATACAGCATCTATTCAGCAGAAAAGCGCGACTATCCCAAGGATGCGTTCGGCGGCACCACCTCTCCCCGCAACATGAAGGAGGCCATCACCCGCGAGCAGTCGCTGAGAGCCATGACCATCAACGTTGCCCGCCAGTTCCACCAGGAGCACCGGATGGGTTCCATCGAGTTCGGCAAGATAGCCAACATGGCGGTGTTCGACTGCGACTTCCTGCACGACGACATCGAGAAGGTAGGCAAGGCCAACATTGTGGCAACCATCGTGGACGGCGAAGAAGTATATAAAAGCTAAATTTGAGAAGAGGGCGTGTCAAAATAGGCACATTCTCTTTTTTTGTTTAAACTTGTCAGGTTTGTAAGTATGGGTGTCTCTATGCTGCTTTTTTCATGTTTTCAGCTTTATGAGGCCACACTAAGCCCCAAACTCGCATATATGAGGTTGCAGGATGCATATATTGCCTTCCGTTTGTCGGCATATTGCCCTGTTTTAGGACTTTTGCTGCCATTTTCTTGATATTAAAAGCAATGGCGAAGAAGGCAAAGTCCATTGTGACCTTGTCCTTGCCGAAGTGGCGGAAGCGTTTATATTGCATGTTGTACTTCATCTGTCCGAAGACCGCTTCGGGCTCTATGGGACGGTTGGAGCGGTGCTTAAGCCCCCTTTCCGAGGTCAGCCGCTCACGGGCTTTGCGTTTGTATTCCATGAGCTGGTGGTTGACCTCTATCTCCCTGTTGCCTTTCCTCTTCTTGTAGCACCCCCATCTCAGAGGGCATCCCTGGCAGTTCGAGAAAGCCGCCGACCAAGCGAACGGATGAAATACACTTCGCAGCCGCATGAGTGTTCGCAAGCTCCCACCATCATGCTTATTGTCAGGATCTGCAAAAATGTGCCAACAACCTACAGAAAGTCGACAGCAATAGGCAACGGGGTGAGTTTTCATTCCAACGGATAGGATAAGTCTGCCTACAAAGGGAAGTGGATGACATATAATAATTATTTGTCAGAAACCAGCAATGATAATCTTCTACTAACAAAATTTACGCACATAAAACGCGAAAACTGTGCGTATTTATGTGCGTAAAAGTTGTATCTTATTGATTTTCAGTATTTATTGCGGAGAGAACAGGATTCGAACCTGCGAACCGGTTTTGCCGGTTACACGCTTTCCAGGCGTGCCTCTTCAACCACTCGAGCACCTCTCCTTTTTTTGCGCCACAAAGGTACAAATTAAATTTGAATCCCAAAAACTTTTTTCACATTTTCGTTCGTCTGTCTGCATATTTCTTGTTCACTGACACCGTATGCCTCTGCCAAACGCTTGATAACATGGACAATATTTGCCGGCTCGTTACGCTGTCCGCGCAGCGGGACAGGCGACATATAGGGGGCATCGGTCTCCAGGACAATACGATGGAGCGGCACACAGGCTGACAACACTTCGGGCAGGTGGCTCTTCTTGAAAGTCAGCACGCCACCGATGCCTAAGACGAAGCGGGGAAATTCCAACAACTGGCGGGCCTCCTGTTCATTGCCTGTGAAGCAATGGAACACGCCGCCGGGGAGGTCGTCGGCATACCTCTTGAGCAGGTTTACCATTTCATTTTGCGCTTTCCGGCAGTGTATCATCAGTGGCAATTGGAGTTCGACAGCCCACCGCACCTGTTCCTCGAATGCCTGTAGCTGTTCTTCCACAAACTCACGACTCCAATAATAATCCAGCCCCACCTCGCCGATAGAAATGAGAACTCGACCTTTGGGCGCTTTGACCTTTAGGTCTAAGAAAGAGGAATGAGTAATCGACAAAGTCGCTTTAACCTCGGTCAAAGAAATGAGAAATGACCTAATGGCAGCCAGCTGGTCGCGCCAGTCGGCACGCACCTCTTCGGGATGAAGCCCCAGCATGGGGTAGCAATAGCCTGGATATTGACGGCACGTATCAAGGACGGTGTGGCACGAGGCAACATCGATGGCAGGCAGAAAAATAGCCTGACAGCCAGCCTCACGGGCCCGCTGCACCACGACGTCGCGATCGTCCTTAAATTCTTCGCCATCCAAGTGGCAATGGGAATCGATGTAATTCATGAGGATTACTTGTCACGATGGAGGAGTTCGTCCATGTAACTGCGGATATACTGTTTCTTTTCTTCCGTCACATTAATTTGTGAAAGTGTCTGGCTGGCCTGCTCGAAGTAATGGTTAATCTTCTCCTCGCAAAGCTGTCGGATGCCAATCTCATCGTACAGGCGAGTGACTGCTGCCACTTTCTCCTGACGATTGAACTCCTTGGCGCCAATCCACTGCTCCAGCTCCTGACGCTGTCGGGCATTGGCACGATTGACGGCATTAATCAGCATATATGTTTTCTTGTTCGAAGTGATGTCGCCACCAATGGCCTTTCCAAACACCTTCGGATCACCATAGACATCCAACAGGTCGTCCTGCAACTGGAAGGCAAGGCCTATCTTTTCGCCCAGTTGATACATGAGGACTGCATCCTCCTGAGGTGCACCAGCCAGCAAGGCCCCGATTTTCATGGCACAGGCTAACAGCACGGAAGTCTTCAACCGGATCATCTCAATATACTCATCCTCCGTCACGTCGCTACGAGTCTCGAAAGTCATGTCGTACTCCTGTCCCTCTCCTATCTCCAAGGCTGTCACCGTGAACAGGTCGAGCACTGCCGGCAACTTGTCTGCGGGTACTTGCTGCATGCGCTGATAAGCCAGTACGAGCATGGAGTCGCCCGAAAGAATGGCTTTGTTGGCGTCCCAACGGCGATGCACGGTCTCATGTCCACGACGCACGTCTGCATTGTCCATCAGGTCGTCGTGCAACAATGTATAATTATGATAGGTCTCCAAGCCTATCGCCGGCATAAGAATATCTTCCGGGTGTTCCTTCCACAGGTTATAGCTCAACAACATCAATACAGGACGAATGCGCTTACCGCCTATGGACAGCACATACTGCATCGGTTCATAAAGCGAAAAGGGCTTTCGGTCATAACGCAGATTGTCAATGCAATCATTTACCTTCTGGAGGATTTCAATGGATGTTAGCATGGAATTATTTTTTAATTGATATTTCTTATAATTTGAACACAATGGGGATGCATACTTTCGTACGGCACGGCTTGTCATGCTGAATGCCTGGCTTCCACTTAGGCATCATGGCCAGCACGCGCAAAGCTTCTTCGTCACACTCCGGCGACAGGGACTGGGTGACCTTCAGCCCACTCACACTACCGTCTTTCTCTATATAAAACACGGCCACCACCTTGCCCTGCTTCTTTTGAAGACGGGCCTTCTGCGGATAGCGCAGGGTCTTAGTGAGCCATTTCATGAACTCAACAGCCCCGCCAGGGTATTGCGGCAAGTCTTCCACGACATGGAAATTCAGCGGATTATTCGGATCCACATCCATCGAGGCCAGTGCTTTGTTCTCTTCTTCCTTCTGCAAGTCGGACAATAATGTTTCGTCATCGTCGCCCTCCCCCTCCAAAGTCTCTTCAGGTTGCTGCAACTCCACCTCATCATCCACTATATGCAGTTGCTCCGCCTTCTCCACCTGCTGTTTTTCCTGCAACTGGGTAACGGTCTCTTCGTTCGACATGGGCACCAGCTCACTTTCATGCATTAAGTCACTGAGGTCTAGCGGGGTTATGGCATCACTGCTCGCAACGGAATTCCACTCCAAAGCTACATAGAACAAAGCCAGCACAAAGATAAGCCCCAGAAGGAAACCTGTGGTTCTGCGTTGTTCAATATCAGCCTGAGGAGCTTTCTTTTGTTCCATTTCTCCGCAATAAAAAACGAATTATTCCGTTTTAGATGGTGCAAAGATACTAAATAATTCATAATTTATAATTCATAATTCATAATTAATTCGATTTATAATTCATAATTCATAATTATTAGTTAATTTTGCTGAGAAATTAAATAAAGACAGATGAGAAAGAGTGTTTTAGTGGTTATCAGTATCCTTACCGTCCTCATGGCACGGTCTCAGGAGAGTCAGGAGGTCTATAGCTTCCTGCGACTTCCCGTCAGTGCCCATGCGGCAGCATTAGGTGGCGACAATATCACGTTGACGGACGATGACCCCACACTCATTTTCCACAACCCTGCCCTGCTCAACGGGGTCAGCGACAAGAGCATCAACCTCAACTTCATGACTTACATGGAGGGTGCCAAGACAGCCTCTGCCTCGTTCGTAAAAGCTTTCAAGGAAAGAGGTACGTGGGGCGTCAGTGCCCAGTATATGGACTATGGCACCATCAAGGAGACTACCGTAGAGAATATTCAAACAGGCACCTTCTCTGCCAAGGACATCGCACTGGCAGGATCGTTTGCCTATATGCTCAACAACGACATTAGCGGAGGTATCACGGCACGTTTTATCTCCTCCAGCATTGGCAGTTACAGCTCTGCTGCCGTTGCCTTCGACCTCGGACTGAACTATGTCAACGAGGAAAAAGGTTGGTCGCTGTCTGCTGTTGCCAAAAACCTGGGTGGACAGATCAAAGCCTACCATGACGAGTTCGAGCGCATTCCCCTCGACCTGCAGCTGGGTGTCAGCAAACGCTTCATCAACTCCCCGTTACGAGTGCATGCCACCCTCCACCGCCTGAACCGTTGGGACGAGGGCTTCAGCAAACATCTTGCCATAGGTGCCGACCTGCTGTTGGGCGAGAACATCTGGGTGGGGGCAGGCTACACCTTCCGCCGTTCCAGCGAGATGAAACTCTCTGATGGCGAAAGCGAGAGTGCTCACGGTGCAGGATTCTCCGTCGGTGGTGGACTCACCCTGCAACGATTCAAGTTGCAAGTGGCCTATGCCAAGTATCATGTCAGCGCTTCGTCCTTATTGATTAACGCAACATATACATTATGAAAAATATAACAATCGCTATTGATGGTCACTCGTCGTGTGGAAAGAGCACGATGGCCAAAGACCTGGCCCGCGAGGTGGGCTATGTTTATGTAGATACCGGTGCCATGTATCGCTGTGTCACCCTTTTTGCCCTACGCAACGGACTGTTTGCTGCTGACGGCAGTATTGACGAGGCAGAACTGCGCAGTCGTATGAACGACATCCGCATATCTTTTAAGTTCAATCCGGAGGCTGGTCGTCCAGACACCTATCTGAATGGTGAACTCGTGGAGCGTGACATCCGCACCATGGAAGTTTCCAACCACGTTAGTCCCATTGCCACCCTGGGGTTCGTGCGGGAAGCAATGGTTGCCCAACAGCAGGAGATGGGGCGTGGCGGTGGTGTCGTCATGGATGGACGCGACATTGGTACGGTGGTATTCCCCAACGCTGAACTCAAAATCTTCGTCACGGCTTCTGCCGAGGTGCGTGCCCAGCGTCGCTATGACGAGCTGAAAGCCAAGGGTATGGACGCTGACTATGCAGACATCCTGAAGAATGTGCAGGAGCGCGACTATATAGACTCCCACCGCGAGGTTTCTCCCCTACGCCAGGCTGACGATGCCTTGCTGCTTGACAATTCCAACATGACCATTCCCGAGCAGAAGCAATGGCTCATGCAGCAGTTTGAGTGCACCATCGCCAAACTACAAGCGTAGCAGGGCGTCACGGCATTGTTCCATGAGCCATTTGGGTGTGGAAGTGGCCCCACAGATACCCACAGTCTTGATACCCTCAAGCCACTGTGGGTTTATTTCTTCCGGTCCTTCAATGAGGTGGGTGTTGGAATTGACGCGAAGACACTCGTTGAAGAGCACCTTGCCATTGGAACTCTTGCGTCCACAGACGAAGAGGATAAGGTCATGCTTGGTAGCGAACTGTGAAATATTCGGCATACGGTTGGCTACCGAGCGACAGATGGTGTCGAAAGACCGGAAGGTGGCATTTGGAGAGATATGCTCCTGGATATAAAGGATGATATGATGAAACTCGTCAAGCGATTTAGTCGTCTGAGAATAGAGAAAGATGTCGCGCGAGAAGTCCAGTTGCTTGACATCGTCAAAATGCTCAATGACGATGGCATTGCCTGCTGTCTGCCCTACCAATCCTAGAACTTCTGCATGACCCTCCTTTCCAAAGATGACAATCTGCGAACAGGAATCATGATTCATGTCATACTGTTTCTTGATGCGCCTCTGCAATTGCAATACCACAGGGCAGGTAGCATCTATTATCTCGATATTATTCTGACGAGCCAGTTCATACGTCTCGGGGGGCTCTCCATGGGCACGGAGCAACACTTTCACATGGTGCAGGCGACTCATCTCATCATGGTTAATGGTGACCAGTCCCATTTGCCGTAGTCTCTCACACTCCATTCCATTGTGGACAATATCTCCCAGGCAATAGAGCTTGGTACCCTTGGCAAGCTCTTCCTCAGCTTTCTGGATGGCGGTGGTCACTCCGAAGCAGAAGCCACTGCCATTATCGATTTCTATTTGTAACAATTTAATTAAAAATTTGAAATTAGTAATTAGAACTCGACCTTTGGTCGCTTTCTTGCTTTGGCAAGCGTCACCCTTTGGGATGCCGAGCGGTACCTTTAGGTCAAAGAATTATGATTACTTTAATAGGCAGAAGTATTCGTCGAGGAGGCGCTGGGCGGCGGTAAAGCTGGTCTGCTGACCGGCTAACACCGAATTTTCTGCCTGTTGCAATTGCTGTCGGATGGTAGGATTATTATAAAAGTTCAGGCGCAGGTGCTCATTGATACTTTCATACATCCAGTACTTAGACTGCTCATTACGGCGATAGTCGAAATAGCCATTGGCTTTGACGAAGTCGATATATTCGTAAATCATATCCCACACTTCCTTGATGCCATAGCCATAGAATCCACTATAGCACAGAACTTTGGGCAGCCAGCCGCTATCAGGCTTGGGGAAGAAGTGGAGAGCGTTGCGGAAATTGGTGGCTGCCATGTGGCACTTGTCCACGTTGTCGCCATCACATTTGTTGATAACAATGCCGTCGCAGATCTCCATAATACCACGTTTGATACCCTGCAGGTCATCACCCGTTCCAGCCAATTGGATGAGCAGGAAGAAATCAACCATGGAGTGGCAAGCGGTCTCACTCTGTCCGACACCTACGGTTTCCACGAAAATCTTGTCAAAGCCAGCAGCTTCGCAGAGGATGATGGTCTCACGCGTCTTGCGTGCCACACCGCCTAGGGAACCTGCTGTAGGACTAGGTCGAATAAACGAGTCGGGATGGGTAGAGAGTTTCTCCATGCGTGTCTTATCCCCCAGGATAGATCCTTTGGAGCGCTCGGACGATGGGTCAATGGCGAGTACGGCCAGTTTGCCCCCTTTCTCCTTGAGTACATGAATGCCAAATTCATCTATTGAGGTTGACTTGCCTGCACCTGGTACACCACTGATACCCACACGGATGCTATGACCACTATAGGGCAGACACTTGTTGATGACTTCCTGTGCTTTCTGCTGATGGTCGGGATTGACACTCTCTACCAGTGTGACAGCCTGTGAGAGAATGGTAACATCGCCCTTCAAGATACCTTCCACCATTTCTGCGGTAGAAAGTTCACGACGACGGAAACGACCTCGTTTCAGATAGGGATTGACGAGTGGCTGCTGCTCAACACCGCTGTTGACTTGCAAGCCTGCATATTCTGAACTATTTTCAGGATGATCCATTGTTTTAAATGATAAATGAGAAATTATTTCGCGTTGATGGTAATCGTTACTTTGGGTTTCTGTGGGTCGTTGACAATCATCAGGATACGTGGACGGGTACGTGTCTTCATTAGTTCGGCACGCTCCGCAGTAATTTTCAGCTTTGTCGATTCGCCAGGTTTGAGATGCTTCTGTCCCAAAGATATTCTCAGTCCACCAGTGAACATCTGCAACGATGAAATCTCCAAATCCGACTGTCCCGTATTGGTAATATCTATGACGTCCTTCATCTTAGCCTTACCATTAAACTGGAAGTTTATCACCTCTTTTGACAATTGGATATGGGGAGCCTGACTCCTGGCTGAGGAAGACAACTCATCGAACGATGGCAGGAGAACAGCAGAGACAGATATCTCATGGTCAGCACTCACTTTATCGCCAGGATTACCAGCCAAATAGACAGATGTCTGCGTCAGACCATAGTCATGTAGTTTTGCCGAGTTCAGCGTAACGGTAATCTTACCTGCTCTGTTAGGGCTCAGCCGCTCAGGGGTGACAACAGCCGTCAGGTAGGGAGGCAGGTGCATCAGATTAGGACTATAAACCTTCGAACTATTATTATATATATGTATTTCCTGCACTTGTACATCGCCACGATTGATGTCGTCAAACTCCAGTTCTGCCTTGTCCAATCGGAGGTCGCCCATCTCTATGGGATAGGTTCCTGAGAAGTCTTGTATCTCCGCCAAAACTACACCTGTCATGCGAAGATAGAGTGGCTCCTTATTACCATTGCTGATAATGGCTGCCTGCTTGTCGAAATGTCCCAGTTGGCGGGCATTGTAGGTCATGCGTACCTCAAACTTATCATTACCTCCGATGTCACCCTTCGGATAGTCAATCATAGTGCAATTACAATCGGGAATAACCTGCGTTATCTTCAGTTTCCGATGACTCTTGTTTCGACATTCGAAAACGGCTGTAACAGGTTGCAGGTAGCCAGTCTTTCCCACGTCAATGGTTGTCTTGACAAGCGTCAGCTTTTGTGCAGCTACAGGTAAGACTGCTAAGAATAGCAGAGAGAGTATGGCTTGTTTCTTGTTCATCATTTTTCTTCAACGTTAAGAGTTATAGAAGGTGCCGTGGCACGATATTCGGGGGCATAAGCACAGCCGACTGTGCAAGTGCCCGTTTCATAATGCCCGGCACGGTCAATATAGTATTCTGTATAAATCTCATGTTTGCCTTTGCTGAGTCCACCATAGAAATAATGGGTGGCAGCATCTTTAGGTGACACATAAGCACCCTGCTGATAGCCCGACAACTGACGGACAGGTTCCATGCAGGCTGCACGATGGTCAACAACTTGTACGAAGTCGAGGTCGCGAGAGGTCTCTATGGTAATGCGCACCTTGATACGGTCGCCTACCTGAATTGAGGTGAGAGGTGAGAGGTCTTTCTTGGGAAAGCGAGCAAGCTCGAGCGGAGAGGTGAGAGATATGATTTCACGCTTCACCTTGATACCACTCTGAGCAGCCTCAACTTCTGAAGTCTTTTGGAGGAACTGGGCATAGACGGCTCCCCAGGATGTACCCTCTGAGGTCTTGGAGGCTGTAAAGGTCTTGCCCTGAGACTGGTTTATAGCCGTCTTCACATAACCCAAGCCTGCAGTTGCTTTGGGCAGGTTGATGGGTGCACCGTCGATGGCAAGGGTGGTTGGGTTAGTGGAACTAGTGAGATTAGTCTGACTAGTATTATTCGCCAAGAATGCCCAGATGGCATTGACGCTATTGATGGGTGTATCCCAGGTCTGGGTACGTTTCTCCTGCAACAGCCAGCGGCGCATCTCGTCTATGGTCTGCGTATCGTTAGGAGTCACCTGTTGGATAGCCTCGATGGCAGCCACTTCGGTAGGAATCTTGTAGTCATACCATGAATAGGCAGCACGCGGCGTATCATAATAACGTCCCATTTCCTCCGTAAAGACGGTATATTCCTTCAGACTCCGCACATACGCTGCAGCTTTCTGATGCTCACCATGTTTGTCAAGGACTACAGCAGTCAGTGCTTTCTCATAGATAGTCTGTCGCTTGAGATCTTTCTTCAACAAGGCTATCAGGTAGTTGTTGGCAACCTTCACATCCGACGGCAATGCACGTCCGTCGATGGCACAGAGGTACAGCCAGCGAAGTGCTGTGAACGATGGGAAGGAGGGTTTACGGCCTTTCTTCTCTTCTTTCTTCAAATCGTTGACAACCTTCACCATCTCCTTGCCAATATATTTGAAAGTCTCCTGGCCCATCTGCTTGGTAGCAGATTGCTCGCCTGCCATCTTGTTCAAGCGCACAAGCATCTCCATGACAGCTACCGTTATATGGCGACTGCCCAGCATGCCAGGATACCACGAGAAGGAGCCGTCGGCATTCTGCAACTTCTGGAGTTTTCCGACAGCCATCTCCAAGCGGTTGTTAATGCCATTCTCATCGAAGAAGTCTGCCAAGCGCTGCTTTTGCTCGCTCTCACGGTCTGCTGCATTCACCCACGGAGTCTCATTCAGCACAAGGTCTTTCAACTCTTGATTCTTCTCCAGCTGAGAAGCAAGAGAAATGGTCTTTTCTTCATTTTTCCATTGTTCAAAGACCGTTTTCACCTGTGGATTTTGAGCCATCAGCGTCTTTGCCAACAGGTTGCTATAATAGGAAGCAGCCTGATCGATGGCACTATGCTCCCAAGGTTGTCCCAAAATGGGCAGCGACTGAATCATCAGCCATGTGGGGTTGTTGGTATATTCTACGGTGAGTTTCTGCTGAGTGGTGCCAGCAGGAAACAGCTTGGTCAGGTTGATGGTCTTCACGCCAGGCTCATGCTGTGTATAGGGTACCGTCTTCGTGACATATTCACAGTTTGACAACACAGGCAGATAATGCTGCTCACCATCAGAGAAGCCGTCCTGTCCTGCCGTCGTTGCAATAGCTGACACCTTACAGGTTAACAGTGTTGGCTTCAAGACAGAGGCTGGAATATGGAAACTGACGGATGTCGTCTTACCTGCTTCCACCTCGAAAGGTTCAGAAACGGACAACACTTCCGATTCCTCATCATAGAGTCGCAGCAGTGCAGTACCATTCTTCATGGTTTGCTGTCCCATATTAATGACACGCATGGTGATAGTAGCCTCATCACCCTCACGCAAGAAACGTGGCATGTTGGGCTGAACCATCAATTCTTTCTGTGCTATAGCCTCACCTTCCACACTGCCATAAAGCATATTAACCGTATTGGCCACACCCATGAACCGCCAAGTGGTCAGACTCTCGGGCAATGTAAACTTCATCACCACATTACCTGTCTGATCGGTTTCCAACATCGGATAGAAGAAAGCGGTCTCATCCATGTTCTTGCGTCCCTCCGGTAGCATGCGTCCTTCGTCCGAGCGTTTGCGGATACCTATAGGACTATTCTCTTCCTGTGCAGACTGGGCAGCACCCTTTTCATATACCTCATCCGTCGCGGCAGCAACTTGCTTGGCAGAAGCGACATCAGCCATCATATTAGCAGATTCCATAATATACTCGTCACGACCGCGAATAGATGTTGCTCCTTTGGAAGCCTTCGCCATCATAGGTTGAGCACCACGGATACGAATGCCTCCGATACGATAGTAATGCGGGAACACACTACCGTCGATATAACTGAACATCATGTTATCTACACTCAGCATCTTCTGATTACGTTGACTACCCGACCAGAACACGTTCATCTTCTGGAGATATTGCCAAGAGGTAGAAGGCATGGGCAAGAAACTCGTAGGAGCAAAATGCCACTGATGTTGTTTGATGGCATCCAGACTCTTATCATAGAGCACCGCCATCAGACTTGCTTCAGCAGGTGTCCCATCAGGATTCTGTATCTTCAATCGCCATTCTTCCTGTTGTCCAGGTGTCAGACGATCACGGAAGGTCTCCCAGGTCAAACGTAATCTCTTGCCAGGCATGGGACGCTTGATAGTCTGGTGATGGCTATAGCACTCACCATCCTTCACCCATGCATAACTCAACAACAAGCCATTGCCGTACTCTTCCTTGTAGGTAAACTGACGGTTAATCAGTTCACCGTTCTTCTTCACTTCACCCTTCTCTATCACTTTATTACCAGCATAGATGGCATAGAAGATATACAAATCTGGAGCACTGCTACCCACTTGCAATGTCACAGGAGAACCATCGTTAGGGAACTGCTGGTGTGACACATAGAACCAATCGTTGGTCTGGGTGGCTGGTTTCTTGTCATCCAAGCCAAACACCACGAATTTGATATCAAGCGTATCTTGTTCGCATACAGCTTCCAGGCGATGAGAGCCAGATTTGATGGAAGACGGGAGATGGAACACAGAAGAATTGGCTGCACATTCCTTCCACTTTCCACCGTCAAGACAGTATTTTACAGTACCTGCTATCTCCTTGCCTGCAGCATTGCGACGGTTGAACGTCAAGGGAGGCAGCTGGTCTTTACGAATTTGTTCTGGAATATCACAGGTCAGTGCAGTGGGTTTGTTACCCAATGGCAAGCTGAGGGTTCCACTGTGTGTTTCACCAGCCAAATCAGTCACATCAGCCTCCACCACAAAATGATAGAACATAGGACGGCGACCTAATTCCTTAGGCAACAGCATGGGCATCTCAACCCTGAAAGTACCATCGTCTGCCGTCACCGTTTCGCCTTCCTTCACCACCTCGTTGTTGACAGTGCTTCCCAAGAATCCATTTTCCCAATAACGGGAATAGGACATCCACCAGAAAGCCACCTTACGGCGTACCGTATATTTCACCTTTGCGCCCTGCACAGGAGCACCAGCGTATGTCAGAGCCTTGCCTTGGGCTTGTACGGTGTCACCTGCCTGATAGGTTTCCTGATAATCAGCAAACTCCACTTGGAAGGAAGGGCGCTTGTACTCCTCGACCTGGATACTGAGACTCTGGCCGTTGGAGCAAAGCGTAAAGCGTCCGTTCAGCAGTCCTGTGGGCAATATGAACTCCGTAACACACTTGCCATATCGGTCGGTAGTCACTGTCATTTCCTTCACCACCTTATAGTTGGCATCGCGCAGCTCTATCCTTACCTTTTTATCTGCTACTGCCTTATGGTCCGTAGCCGACAGCTCCTTCCACATGATTGCTGACACATGGACCGTCTGACCTGGTCGGTAAATGCTACGGTCTGAGAACAGGCTGATGCGCTCTGCCCCATATTGGTATTCATGATAGTTATAACGCCCATACAGACTAACTGGTGGACAATAGCAGTCTGTGGGAGTATAGGCAAACATGACATTGCCATAGCGGTCTGTCTTTTGTACGACAGCATCGGGCAATGGCTTTCCTGTCCGTGCATCTACAGCTTCATAACGCATCTCGTCGTTTGGCATAGCCTGCGACAGGAGACGGACACCTGATACATAATAGAACTGACGGGATGTCATTGTCTGAGACGAGAACTCCACCAGATAGACGCCAGGCTCCAGTCCTCCCAGGGTCATGGAATCCTCATAGATTTCATAATCCTCATGACCCGTGAAATAGCGCGTCTGTCTCCGCTCCTCAATCTCCTTCAACTGCGATTTGTATTTTTTGTAGTCTTCCTCCGCATCCAGCTTGGTGTCTCCCTTCAAGGAAGTACGATACACCTTCATGGTCAACGACTCCATATTGCGCACACCACTCAACAGCACAGTCTGTGCTTCCTGAGGCATTGCCACACGTTGGAGAATCCTTGCTGAAAACTGAGGTCTTGTCAACTCACGTTCCATGTTACGCAACCAATTGGTGCGACGCCAACTGGCCCAGCGATTAATAGAGCTGCGCAAGAAGTCCATCTTCTGGGCAATCGGATAGTCGCCCGAATCCATCAACTGATAGCGTTTGATAGCCAACTCACAAGCTTCTGGCAAGTCACCATAAACCTGCAACAGAGAATCCAAGGCTGCGACATTGTCAAATGCCTCGGCACCTGTTATACAAGCGGCACGACGGTTTCCCGTCTTGCTGTAATATCCATGCAAGTCCTGCCACGCTTCCAACTCCCTGCCAATGACACTGAGCAAGTCGTGACCATACAACTCGCTGTCCTTTCCCTTAACAACGAAAGGCTCATAAGTATCCGTCTTCACCGATGCCAAAGCCTCTGGGTGAGCCATTGCGCTGGCAGCATACTCCTGGCTCTTCGCTTTCCAGTCGTCAGCCAATTGCCGGTTTTCCTGGTATATTTTGGAAAGCACCGCATCATAGACAGCCTTCAAGGGCAAGTCCTTGACGTCCCTCTCCTGCTGTTCCAACCGGTTAACGGCAGGTGGCAACGAGTCTGGTGCAATCTCTGCCTGTAATTGCGAAGCGAGTAGTGTCGCTTTCAGCAAGTGACCATAAGAATGCTCCTTCTGAGCCTTCTTCTCTATCTTTTGCAAATGCTGGATAGCCGTTTGAGGGAGATCTTTGTTCTGAGCCTCCTCCACCTGCTTCCAAAGCGACTGATATGTCTGTCCAAATAATCCCATAGGCACTATACATATAGCAGCCACGATGACAAATAATCTATGTTTCATACGCGCATACTTTCATAATAGTAGCACAAAGGTACGAAAAACCCGTTAAACAGCCAAGTCATTTAACGAGTTTTACCAATATTTACAACTCGCTTGTAAAAGATGACCGTCTGCACCAATCCGCGCATCAACAGATAAAGCAGCATTGCTATCCACAAGCCATGATTCCCTCCTATCGGCATAAGGACAAAGACACAGGCGAAAAACACGACGGCTGCGACGAACGATGACTGGAGCATGCCCTGCGTTTGAGTAATGCCGATGAAGATACCATCCCAGACAAATGCCAGCATACCCGCTACGGGTACCAGCCAAGCCCACCCGACATAGTCACGGGAGGCCTCCACCACCATCGGCTCGTTGGTAAGGACATGCAAGAAAGGTAATCCGCCAAAGACATAGAGTGCCGTAAACAAGACGGTTACAGCAACGCCCCACCCCATCAGTCTTCTGACTACTGCATAGAATTCCCTGCTATTTTTTGCGCCCCAGTAACGGCCTCCTAATGCTTCACCGGCGTACGCAAAGCCATCCATAAAATAGGAGAACAACAGATAAAGCTGCATCAGCAGCGTGTTGACAGCCAGCACGACAGCCCCTTGACGGGCACCCGCCGAAGTAAAGTACAGGTTGACGGCAACCAGGAAAAGCGTACGAAGAAAAATATCCCGGTTGACTTTCAGGAATGTGGTAAGAGGCAAGAGGTGGGAGGTAAGCGAAAAAGAACGGCCAGTCCATAGTCGCCTGTAATACCGCAACAGCAGGATGATGCCCAACAGCAATCCTGAGTATTGGGCTATGACAGTACCCATGGCGACACCCTCCACTTTCATGCCCAAGCCATAGACCAGTGCCAATGAGGTCAGGATATTGACCACATTCTGGAACATACTGATAAACATGGGCAAGCGAGTATTCTGCATACCAATAAACCAACCCGTCAGCGTAAACAGCCCCAGCGAGGCAGGGGCTCCCCAGACAACAATATAGAAATAGGTGGCTGCCAAGGGGCGCACGTCTGGTGTGGGACCTATCAATCCCAACATCAGTTCACACAAGGGCCATTGCAGCAAGAGAAGCAGGAAGGCGACACCCATTGACACCACTGCGGAGCGAAGCAAGAGGCTTACCACCTCCATCATATCCCTGCGCCCCCAGGCTTGTGCCGTCATTCCACTGGTTCCCATTCTCAGGAAAGCAAATACCCAATAAACCAAGTTGAAAATCATGGAACCCACCGCAACAGCTCCGATGTAAGCGGCTGCTCCCATGTGTCCCACAATAGCCGAATCAACCAGTCCTAAAAGCGGTATCGTGATGTTCGTGACGATGGCTGGCAGGGCTATCTTTAGTATTTGATGGTCTGTTTTTATCATTTCTTGCGCAAAGTTAGTGGTTTTTTCTGCAAAAAACACTATCTTTGCAGAAAACTTTAAAACTTAGATATTCATGGAGCAAAAAGGACACAACGCAACGTCACACTTTGACCCATGGTCAAAGAAGTCGGCACTGGCAGCATTAGCCACCCTTGGCATTACTGCTGTAGCGGCAGGAGGCACCGCTTTATTCAAGATTCACAAGAAGCATAAGGAGATGCGCAAACAGGCAGAAAACGGTCATCTGACACCCGACCAGATGATGGTTTACAACGAAGCCGTGCGTGCTTTCATCACCCTGAACAACCGCATCTATGAGTTACGCCAGCATCGTGAACAGTTACAGCCACTCATCAAATGGCTAGCCACAGATGCGAAGAAGCCTACTGTCATCCAAGACATTCCCGAGATTGTCACCTTGGCAGAGGACATCGAGAAATTCCTCACCACCCAGCAGCCTTTCATCAACGCCTGTCTGAGCACTATCGATAATGACGGGATGACCTATACCGACTATGTTCATGCTCCTGTTGATGGTATTTTTGACGCCGCCCTTGACGAGGAGCCTACCGGTGCCAAAGTAGAGGATGGAAAGCCCATCACCTTCGTGCTCAAGTTGGGCTATTTCTTCCCTGAGTCATCCATCGCTGTCCACCCCGTTAAAGCCATCGTACTCGTATGATTAACCGCGAATTATTAGACCCTCAGTCCATCGTTATCATCGGGGGTTCCAACAACGTTCACAAGCCGGGAGGCGCTATTGTGCGTAACATTCTGCAAGGGGGATATCAAGGCACCCTTCGTATTGTTAATCCCAAGGAGGACGAGGTGCAAGGCATCAAGGTTTTCCACGATGCCAAGGAACTGCCTCCCACCGAACTGGCTGTGTTGGTGATTCCTGCCAAGCTTTGTCCCGATACCGTTGAGTTGCTGGCTCGCGACAAGCAGACACGTGCCTTCATCATCATCTCGGCAGGCTTTGGCGAAGAGACCAAAGAGGGTGGCGAGATGGAACAGCGCATTCTGGACACTTGTGCAACCTACGGAGCGGCACTGATTGGTCCTAACTGCATCGGACTGCTCAACCGCAACCACCATTCCGTGTTCACCCAGCCCATTCCCAAGTTGAACCCCAAGGGCGTTGATTTCGTCAGCGGCTCGGGTGCTACAGCGGTCTTCATTCTGGAGAGTGCCGTCATCAAGGGCTTGCAGTTCAACAGCGTGTGGAGCATTGGCAACGGCAAGCAGATAGGCATCGAGGACGCGCTGCAATACATGGACGAACACTATAACCCTGAGACGGATTCGCCCGTCAAGTTGCTGTATATCGAGAACATCAGCAATCCCGACAAGCTGCTGTTCCACGCCTCATCGCTCATCCGCAAGGGTTGTCGCATAGCAGCCATCAAGGCGGGTTCGTCGGAGAGTGGCAGTAGGGCTGCCTCTTCCCACACAGGAGCCATTGCCAGCAGCGACTCTGCTGTCGAGGCCTTGTTCCGCAAGGCAGGCATCGTGCGTTGTCACAGTCGTGAGGAACTGACCACCGTCGGTTGCATTTTCACCCTTCCCCCACTGACTGGCAAACGCTTTGCCATCGTCACCCATGCGGGCGGTCCTGGCGTCATGCTGACCGATGCTTTGTCTAAAGGCGGGTTGGAAGTCCCGAAGTTGGAAGGCCCTGTAGCTGAAGAGCTGAAGACGAAGCTCTTTCCGGGTTCCAGCGTAGCCAATCCCATCGACATCCTGGCTACGGGTACGGCAGAGCAGTTAGGAACGGTCATCGACTACTGCGAGCATCAATTGGATGACATCGACGCCATTGCCGTCATCTACGGCACTCCGGGACTGACCACGCTCTACAAGGCTTACGAGGTGTTGCACCAGAAAATCATGGAGTGCAAGAAGCCTATCTTCCCCATCCTGCCCAGCCTGCACACCGCAGGTCCTGAGGTGGCTGAATTCCTCGCCAAGGGTCACGTCAACTTCTCAGACGAGGTAACGCTGGCTACCGCTCTCAGCCATATCATGAGCACACCAGCCCCTGCGCCTCCCGAGGTGCAACTGTACGGCATTGACATTCCGCGGCTGAACAAGATTATCATGGACATCAAAGAAAACGGCTACCTGCCGCCAGATACCGTCCGCGAGATTCTATCCTGCGCGGGCATTCCCATCGTTCCGGAAATGGTGTCTTCGTCAAAGGACGAGCTCATCAGCTTTGCCAACCGCGTGGGCTATCCCGTCGTGGCAAAGGTGGTAGGACCCGTCCATAAGAGTGATGTGGGCGGCGTGACGCTGAACATCCGCACCCCGGAGCACCTGGCTTTGGAGTTCGACCGGATGATGCAGATAAAGGATGCCACGGGTGTGATGGTACAGAAGATGTTGCGAGGCACGGAACTGTTCATCGGTGCCAAGTACGAACAGCGCTTCGGCCATGTGGTGCTCTGTGGTCTGGGCGGCATCTTTGTCGAGGTACTGAAAGACGTCCAGTCCGGCTTGGCTCCGCTTTCCTACGGCGAGGCCTACTCGATGATTCACTCGTTGCGGGGCTATAAAATCATCAAGGGTACTCGCGGACAAAAGGGACTCAACGAACAGAAGTATGCCGAGATCATCGTGCGTCTGAGCACTCTGCTGCGCTTTGCCACCGAGATCAAGGAGATGGACATCAACCCGCTGTTGGCCGACGACAAAGATGTCGTTGCCGTTGACGCCCGCATACTGATAGAAAAATAAGAAGAATCACATTAATGTCCATAACCGACAGAATGTCACGGGCAACCGCCATTTTGTCGGTTCTTTTTCATTGGGCACGCTGTTTGTCCGCCTAACAGCAGAAAACAATTAAAATAATAGGAGGACAAAAGTATGACATTAGACAAGTTTACCATTAAGGCGCAGGAGGCGGTACAAGAAGCCGTCAACACCGCACAGCGCAACGGACAGCAGACTATCGAACCGGTGCATCTGCTGGCGGGCGTACTGAATAAGGCGAAGGACGTGACCACGTTCCTTTTCCAAAAGCTGGGCGTGAACGCACAGCAGATAGACATGCTGGTGCAGACGGAGCTGCAGCACCTGCCTCGTGTAACGGGTGGCGAGCCCTACCTGTCGGGCGATACCAACCGCGTGTTGCTGAAGGCACAGGAGTACGCCCAAAAACTCAACGACGACTTCGTCTCTTGTGAGCCAATTCTATTGGCTTTACTAACCGACGGAGCCACTGCAGGACGCATTCTGAAGGATGCCGGCATCACGGAAAAAGACCTGCGCGCTGCCATTCAGGCATTGCGACAGGGTCAGAAGGTGCAGAGTCAGAGTGGCGATGAAAATTACCAGAGCTTGGAGAAATATGCCAAGAACCTGGTGGATATGGCACGGCAGGGCAAGCTGGATCCCGTCATCGGACGCGACGACGAGATACGCCGACTGCTACAGATTCTTTCACGCCGCACGAAGAACAACCCCATACTGATTGGTGAGCCGGGTACGGGTAAGACGGCTATCGTCGAAGGACTGGCTGGTCGTATCGTGCGTGGCGACGTGCCTGAGAACCTGAAGGACAAACAACTCTATTCGCTCGACATGGGTGCACTGGTGGCTGGTGCGAAGTACAAGGGTGAGTTTGAGGAGCGTCTGAAGTCGGTCATCAACGAAGTGACAAAGGCTGAGGGTCGCATCATCCTCTTCATCGATGAGATTCACACGCTGGTGGGTGCCGGTGGCGGCGAGGGAGCGATGGATGCTGCCAACATCCTGAAGCCTGCCCTGGCGCGTGGTGAGTTGAGAGCCATCGGTGCCACGACGCTGAACGAGTATCAGAAATACTTCGAGAAGGATAAGGCCTTGGAGCGCCGTTTCCAGACGGTGATGGTGGATGAACCCGACGAGTTGTCGGCCATCAGTATCCTTCGTGGACTGAAAGAGCGTTACGAGAACCACCATAAGGTACGTATTCAGGATGATGCCTGCATTGCCGCCGTCCAACTGTCGGAGCGTTACATCTCCGAGCGTTTCCTGCCCGACAAGGCCATCGACCTGATGGACGAGGCTGCCGCCAAGCTGCGTATGGAGCGTGACTCGGTACCTGAGGAACTGGACGAGATAACCCGCCGTCTGGCTCAGCTGGAGATTGAGCGTGAAGCCATCAAGCGCGAGGGTGACGAGCCTAAAATAGCACAACTCGACAAGGAGATTGCTGAGCTGAAAGAGCAAGAGACCCAGTTCCGTGCCAAATGGGAGGGCGAACGCCAGCTAATCAACAAGATTCAGCAGGACAAGCAGGAAATGGAGAACCTGCGTCTGGAGGCTGATCGTGCCGAGCGCGAAGGCGATTATGGCAAGGTGGCTGAGATACGCTACTCGAAGCTGAAGACATTGGAGGATGACATCAAGAACATCCAAGCCCAGCTGGCATCAGCCCAAGACGGCAACTCGCTGGTACGCGAGGAGGTTACTGCCGACGATATTGCCGAGGTGGTGAGCCGCTGGACGGGCATCCCCGTCACCCGCATGCTGCAGAGTGAACGCGAAAAGCTGCTCAACCTGGAAGAGGAACTGCACAAGCGTGTCATCGGACAGGATGAAGCCATCAATGCCGTCTCTGATGCTGTGCGCCGTAGCCGTGCCGGACTGCAAGACCCGAAGCGCCCGATAGCCTCGTTCATCTTCCTCGGCACCACGGGTGTCGGCAAGACGGAGCTGGCGAAGGCGCTGGCAGAATACCTGTTCAACGACGAGACCATGATGACGCGTATCGACATGTCGGAGTATCAGGAGAAGCACACCGTCAGCCGACTGATTGGTGCACCTCCGGGCTACGTGGGCTACGACGAGGGTGGTCAGCTGACGGAGGCTGTACGCCGCAAGCCCTACTCGGTACTGCTGTTCGATGAGATAGAGAAGGCGCACCCCGACGTGTTCAACATCCTGTTGCAGGTCTTAGACGACGGACGACTGACGGACAATAAGGGGCGTACCGCCAACTTCAAGAACACCATCATCATCATGACGTCGAACGCCACGCGTGAACAACTGCGGATGACGATGCGACCGGAGTTCCTGAACCGTATCGACGAGATTATCACCTTCCAGCAGCTGACGCAGGAGCAGATAGCCGATGTGGTACGCCTGCAGATGAAGCGCGTGACCGACATGCTGGAACCGCAAGGCATCCGTCTGGAGACTACCGATGCCGCCATCCGTTACCTGGCACAAGAGGGCTACGACCCCGACTTCGGTGCGCGTCCCGTCAAGCGAGCCATCCAGCAACTGGTACTGAACGACCTGTCGCGTAAGATACTGGCTGACCAGATAGACCGCGAGAAGCCTATCATCATCGACGAGTTTGGCGACGGACTGGTGTTCCGAAATTAAACCCAAAAATAACGAGAGTCCTGCAAGCATCATTGCCTGCAGGACTCTTCACTTTTCACTTTTCCCTTTTCCCTTAGAACGGGCCACATCCCATGCAACTGGTTGTGCCCAGTGCCGTCAGGAAAGCTGTGAGAGCGGCTACTACAACCTTCACCACTACCTCAATAATCCGATTCTTTTTCATTCCTCATTTCTCATTTCTTTCATTTCTTTCATTTCTCATTTAAAAAGAGGCCCCTTGTGGGGGCACTCTTTTCGCCTTAGATTTCATCGCCTCCGCTGCCGCCACCGTTGTCGTCACCGTTACCCGTAGTTCCGTCACCCGTGCTTCCGCCCTGGCTTTGGTTGTCGTTAGAACC
>CACXSA010000010.1 GCA_902770195.1 uncultured Prevotellaceae bacterium | reverse complement strand
AATTTTGCTGCCATAGGCAGAATACTGCTTGTAGCCCATATCCTCATTGATATAATGGCCTATATGCCAGAACATCAAGTCAGAATGCTTGTTCACATACACAACAACCTCTTGCCGCGCATTGTCAATAATGTCGGATACACCCTTATAAAGGCTGTCACTTACCTGCTCAATTGCTTTCGTTTCTACTATTTCTTTTGCCATATTTTCAATATCGTTTGCAAAGTAAATGTTTTTATTCCGTATATCGTTATTCTCTCTGCATTATATCGCTTTTAGTCACTTATAGAAGGTAATCCAATTGGTTCTATACTTGTAACTTGGAGCCAATTTGCTTTCAGGGAAGATTTCTTTCACCCCCACAGATGCCTTTACCGAACTCCTGCGAGACACGTTCATTAAGTCTTTCGTTGCGTACTGTAATATACTAACATCTTCTCTATCGTATTCTTCATTTCATCACGTACATACTTAGGCTCAAGGACTTCCAATTTCTCCCTATGCCATAACAACTGCTGATAGAAATTATAACATGGAACAAGTCGATACTCGAAAACGCTCCATTCTGGAGTTGTCTCAATTTCTTCTTGCGATTCATGAATTGGCAAAGCTCTGACGTATTCTACCTGTGCTTTATATACCTTAATCTTTATAATCTCAGGTTTCTGGTTATCAGAATGGTTTACACCAAAACATCCGTCGAAATACTCTTTGGCTGTAACCTTGTTGGAAGGAGTCATCTTATCATCAGTCAACTTGATATTTTCCATTCGTTCCAAGGCAAAAATAGAAATACCATGATGATGGTTGTCCGGCTCAGCCACCAGATACCAACGCTGCTCCCAAGTCCGAAGGAAATACGGAATCAACAATTGATGTTTTATAGTCTTTCTGCTAAAAGAGTAGTATTCACATTCTATTCCCCTTTGCTTGTCAATCGCTTCAAGTATTGTTTGAACATTCTCCACCCCTGTGGGAGCCTCTGAAAGAATTATCCTGTCGCGATGCTTCAGGGCTAGTTCCGTCATTCCCTCTATATGATAGGCAGAGAGCAGGTAGTCATAAAGTGAATCATCCTCACCATACAGAGCCTTGTGCCGATGCAGTTCATATTTTCCCGTCCTCGGGTTATACTCTATATAGCAGGGAAAAGTCTCTGCGATAAAGTCTTTATATCTGGTAAAAGTACGGGCTTGGATCTCATCACCCTCACAGAGCGACGAGTATTGGTAATAGTCGTTAATCTCTTTCAGGGTCATCGCCCCCTTCCGCTCCAGGAGATTAATCAGATACAGGCATTTCTTTAGTTTAGCCATATTGATATGATGATAAATCACACTTTAAATGCTACGTTTGCATTCACTTCGTCGAAGGTGATATCTAAAATCTCTATTTTAGCCAGCATGCCTTGAATTTGTTCAATCTTATCTAAGTGAATCAGCAGTTTGTTTTCCTCCAGTTCCTCAATAAAGTCCTTGATTGATTCCTTAAACCACATCAGCACACCTTTGATAATCCACTCGATGCCAAACCCCGTCTGATACGACAATGAGATATCATTTCCTGCTACCTGATCAACAGAAATATTGATAGTTGCATCCTTGATCACAACCTTCTTTGTGACACTAATAGTTTTCTCATCGACAAAGCCTAACCTAACCTCCTGGTTGTATTTCTTCATCACAAATGCCTCCAGTTCCTTGTAAGGTATCTGTAGCTTCATATTCATTCCGATTGATTCCTGATGTTTCATAACCATCATACGTTTATCTATTTCCGATTTCTTGTTTTCTGATTTATTCAGCGTAGCCAAATCTTTAACCTTTGAAACATAGTCGGCTATCATCTGTTTATAATCCGATTCACTCAGCGGATGCGTCTCAGTCCATGTCTTACCGCACTTGGGACATTCGTATTCAACCTGGATATCCTTGTAAATCCACTTCTCCAATTCATCGCCCCACTTCTCCATATCAGTTCGCAAAAGACGCAAGACGATTTCCTTTGAAGCCTTCCATATCAGTTTCCCACCAACAGGAATAAACTCCACAGCCGTCCCAGGTCCGCCATGCAAGGCATCCCTGATAAACCCTCGCTTTTCTTTACCCACTACGACATTACCGCAGTTTTTACATTCTTGGATATATTTTTTCCCCATTCCAAAATTACTCTTTCCTTATTACTATTTACGAATAAAATACCACCAAATCAGAGCAAGCAAAATAACTATCCACATTACTAATAAGTATGGCCAATAGTTAGAATGGATAATTTTATTCCAATAAAAAATAGTACAAATCGAACTAAAGATAATGTCTGACCAAAAGATACATCCAACGTTTGTTGATTCTTTTTGCTTGTTCTCATCCATTGTATTAATGATTTAGTCCAAATCCATTTCTTTGAGATTGTTTTCTGTTTTTTTTAATTCTTCACCTAATTCATTGATACAATCAAGTAACAATTTTTGGTTTTTCAACAAGCAAACAGTTTTTCGTTGTCTAATAACTGCACCAAAAAAGTATTCCAATTTTTCATAAGCAATCTGCACTCTCAACAAGTCATTATCCCCATCTTTTCCGATAGAATACATTGCCCTGATAAATGATGAATCTATTGCTCCTTCGTTTGTTATAGCATTAATACATTTATTAAACTCTTCCTCATTTTGAATCATATAATCATGAGACAGCCATAGTAAGGCAACTCTAATTAACTGATACATTTTTTCAGTATCATCTTTTCGGATGTACCTCGCAATTCGTTTTGAAGTCCAAGCAAAACCAACGCCACATGCTAAGCCACCACCAATCATGCCTGCAGGACCTAAAGCAGAACCGAGAAATGCGCCTAACGTACCAGCTGCGATACTTGTTCCACTAACTACCATGTTTTCAACAAATTGAGGCACCGACATTTCATTTCGGAGACAATGGTATGCATCAGGAACACTTACTACAACAACCAACACAACATTACCGATGACATTGGTACGCAAAAACTTGGTTGCTGCATTTTTAGCAGCTCCACCATAAAAGTTTCTATTAAACAATGTCTTAACTAATTTATGAATTAATTCTTTACCTGCGTCAAATTGGTAAACGTAGTCAACGCTCTCTTTAGCTCCCCATTGCATAGCCGCCGCAAAATTTCGTCCGAATTGTGTTCGAAGCAGTTGAGAAGTTAATATGCCAGAAGACATTGCAATCGTTCCATTTTCTAGCCCTATTAAGAAAGCGGATTTCATTGACGTTTTAATGTCATCCTTGTTCTTACTATGAAATAAAATAAGCATTCCCAAATTAATTGCAAATGATATTCCAAAGGCTGACAATGCAGTTATAGTTTGTGTTTTTGCATCAAACAACAGGGAATCTATGTTACCTGCTTTTGCAATGTTCTTTGCTTGTAGATATGTAACATCCCCCTTTTTGATAATTTTACTGGCATCATTAGGGTCTGTATGTCCTGGAACTTTACCTTCGGCTATTTTATCACGCATATATTGCACGCAATCATCATACTGGTCACTAGGTACTTCTAATATTTGATCTTCATAAGCATACATCCCTGTATTAGGGTCAAAACCTGCATTAACACTTGCCTGAGCCGTCTTGCAATATTTAGTCTGTATCTTTTGACCATCCACTATACGATCTGGACCATATTTGGAGTTGTCCCTTCCTGAAAGGTCTACATCTTTTCCCTGTAAGACGTCGTTTAAGGCATTTGCATCTTCTGCAGCAAATCCATGTCCGGAACGTCCACATGGTCCCGTACGATATTTTGTCCATTGGGTATTTTTTTCAATTTGTTGAGCAGTCAAGACTCCGTTAACGGTGTTGACTACTTCATTAGAACCATCCTTATTGGATTCTTCAAACTTCTGATTCAAATTAAGCTCATCAAGAATACAACAATGGCCGCATTTAGGGCAATTTAGTTGATTTTCGTTCAATTCTGCCCCACAATTATAGCAATAATGGATCATTTTAGGATATTATTTAGTTCCTCGTCCGATTTATCATAAATTGAGCGTAAATAGGCTATTGTAATTGTGCATGGGATAGTTACCCTATACGCCTCTCCTGCAATGTCGAAAGCAGTCCAAATGCCAGTAAGAGCCCAGCCTATCGGTCCTGTAAGAATAGCGAATGCTCTACTTCCTGCGAATCTGGCAGCCAAAACAGCAGCTTGCTTCAATCCCCATGATTTGGCAAGATTGACTATTAACATCGTAATTAATCTAATAAACACGGGGGATCCTGCCTTCATCATGCCAATTTGCTGCTTAAGGGCATCCTTTGTTAAGTTTTCCCCTAAGTGTTTGGCATCTTCCTCTGTCATTTTATCAACAGACATAATCAAGAACTTCTGTAGTAGATACTGCTCTAACAATTCGGTTGAGTTATTTTTGTTATAGTTTACACTTAGTTTCTTACAAACATCTTCTAAGATTTCTCTATATGTCACGCCATGACCTCTCCACAAATTAGCAATAGTATTTCCTCCATATCTTTGTAGTTCATCTATAACATTTGGCAATAGAGATTTAATGTTATTAGGATAATTACCTTCGAATCCTTTTGCATTAGACAATCCTTCTGTATATCTTTTCTTGCCATCCTTATCATAAATAAGAAAGTCTGTCAAAAGTAAAAGTTGTTCATTTGAGCATTCGCTCAAGAATTTCAAATCTTTATCTTCCATAATGTACCTATTTAATAATTTTAACTTATTTCTTCTTCATGTCCTCTTTCAGAGCCTTCGCAATTTTCACAATTCCAACAACAGGTGTTGGTGCGGGATCACACAAGAGATTGGAACTTTTTCCAAATTCCTCTTTCAATGCTTTTTTCGTCTTCTCTAACATAATTCTTATAGTTTTTAAGTTTCACATTTTAGCAACAAGAAGAGAAGGACACGTCCTCTCTACATACTTGCCTAGTAAGGTTCTGGAAAACCTGGTGTCACAAATATAGTAAGGCAGTCCGTGCCCTTCATCAGGGTACAAGACTGGCTTGACTAGACTTGAATTGACACCTTTTTTAAATTTTCCAGATTTAACTAGGTCAAAGCTTGTCAGCCTGTCGTGCAATATGTCAAATAGAGCGTTGCCGCTCGTCTTCTCTAAGATTGCAGGGACAAAGATAGGGAATATTTCTGAAACGACAAAGCATTTACTCACTTTTATCATATCACGGACTGCATTTGATTCAATTACAAACTACCATTACCGTCTTTCAGGCGGAAGATGATGTGATTGATCATACTGCCTACTGTATTCAGTGTACGACGGTCTGCTGCAGAGAGAAAGATGTGGTAATCGTTGTAAAGATGTTGATTCAACTCATTATAATCTATATCCGTAAAGGCTGGGTTGCTGTCAAAGTGCAACTTCTTCTGCTTATTACAAAAGACAAACAGATCAAAGAGTTCTTGTCTCTGTTTATCGTAGTTCTCCATCTCAACTTTCAGCATCTCTCTGTACTCAGGTTTCGTTTCTGCCTCGATATAGAGCATCAGTTCCTTCATGCTTTCGAGCGTCCATTCTGCATCATGATTTACTCCGATACCGAAATTGTGACGAAGGAGGAAGAGGAATTTGTCATTGTCGAAATAATAATTGTCGAAATCATCAGTTACGACATAACGGCGACGGCAAAACTCAAATGTGTACAGGAAATTGCGCATGAGTGGGGTGTTTGGCACCTCTTCTGACTCAATCAATTTATAAGGAATATCCTTCAAATACGGTGTTGATAGTAATTCCGCAAGTATTTCTTCTCTTTTTGACTGTATTTCTTCTTTCGTCATAATTCTTTATTCTTTAAGTTAAACACTCAGTGAAATCATAAAGCAAATTCCCAAAGCAAACAGATGTCTGTATCGCCATAGGGAAGGAAATTCCAAGTAGAACTCTTCCTCAGTGAGAGGGATTGACATGATGGCACATGCGCCCCAAATCAATGCTGTATAAGAAAAGATTATGGGGACACCAGCCAACACCATAGCTGTAACAATAGCCATGTGAAGGAATGGGAGACCTTTGGTTACAATATCTAATGTCATAATCGGTTTTATTTGTTTTAATCAATTTGATTCTCTCAATCTTCTGTATTGCCAGGAGTTCTTCCAACGGTCTA
Organism: uncultured Prevotellaceae bacterium; assembly: GCA_902770195.1. Taxonomy (GTDB): domain Bacteria; phylum Bacteroidota; class Bacteroidia; order Bacteroidales; family Bacteroidaceae; genus Prevotella. Next base: position 40,920 of record CACXSA010000010.1, on the reverse strand, counting down.
TCTCCCAAGCTCGTTCGCATGATTGGGGATGAGAGTAGAAGGCTATACGGCAATTTTGCTGAATAACATTCCACCATGATTCATGCTCCATCTTATGGTACTCACGAGCCTGTTCTACCAATTGATAAGGACTTCCTTCAATCTTTGACAAGCCACAAGTCAATTTTAGAAGTGTTCGCTGATATACCTCATGTCCTACAATAGCGGCTTCGCAACGATCAGCAGAGAGTTCACTCTTTCTGCTCCAGTATTGCATGGCCATCAGGATAGGACCTAAAGTGGAATAGGATATGATTTGCAATAGTATACCTAGTTCCTCTATCGTACGCAGTAACGTATTATATAAGGTGTGTTGACAGAGAATATGGCCACACTCATGAGCCATAACAGAACGAAGCTCGTCAATTGACAATCTTTCTATTAACGAACTGCTGATAGCTACAAACGTATTTGTTTCGCCATAGGTATAGGCATTCATCTCTGGATCATTGTAAATGTAGAGTTCTGGCATCTTTATACCTACTTGCTTGACAACCCCTTTGAATAGTTGATAAATATGTTTGTAGTTACTATCGTTAACCTTCAGATAGTTACCAAGATTATCGCCACGAAACTGCTTTTCATAACCATTCTCCATGACAACACGAATCAGGTCATCAAATCCTCTCAGTTTCTTTAGCATCTGAAGTGCTTTAGCATCCTCAGGATGCATAATATCCTTTGCTTGCATAATACTTAATTAATTGGGGGTAACAATGCTGTCTGACGGAAGCGCATAGAGGCTACCATGATAACAGCTGGAATCATCACACGATAAGCTGGAGAGGCAATGTCGCTGATTGTCCAGCCTGCCAAAAGAGTCCATCCAATAGGTCCTGCTGCCATTCCCAAATAACGGCTGACTGCGCTCATTCCCATCATGCCAATCCAGCGACCTAAAAGCATACTGGCAATTCGTGATGTGACATAATAAATCATCTCTGTCAGCAAATAAGTATTTCTGCGGATTGCAAACAGGATGGCAGTTACAAGCATCTGGTGGTTAAGGCTCTTGTGAGGAATACCAGCCTTGTCGGCCAGTTTTCTCAGTTCTTCGTCAGACAGCTTGCTGGTAGTCTGTTCGCAGATTGTAGTCAGCAGTTCACGCTCCATAGTTGGGGTGCTATCATAGTCATTCACTATAACGCCCATTCTTTTACATACTCGTCGTACAATGGTTTCATAACTGTCTGCTTCACCTTTACGACAGAATGTCTTAACAGTATTGCTTCCGTACTTTCGCAACTCGTCTGCAATCTCTGCCGCCATCAGGTTCATTCTGTCTGGATAGCAATTGAGATAGGCATCAGTATCTGTCAATTGCTCGCTAAGCCTTATCTCACCTTTATTATTATAGGTTAGAATGTCGCACAATGTGCGAAGGTCGTCGTTCTGGCAGCTGGCCAAGAACATTAAATCTTTGTCTTGATTCATCATTTTATCTCCTATAATTTCAATTTCGGAGGCAAAATTACTTGTGGCGGCGGACAAAACTTGTCCGACTTAATAAAAAAAGAAACAGGAAGAGATTTTGAAGGCTCTCGCCTGATTTGGGCAGTATCGAGGGCATCAAATTTGATTATTACATGAATGATTTTGGCTACTTTTAATTACAAAAATTCTGTTTGCCTCTACAAAGTTACCCTCGTTTTTCTTTCTTTTTGGTTGAAATATTGCCAAATCTTTGTAAGTTTGGAGAATTTTGACTAATTTTGCAGCGAGAATCAAAAGGAAGTAATAATATGGCAACACCAGTAAAGATTATCCCGACATTGCACGGTGAAGCCGCAAGGGCATTCATAGAGCGTGCAGAAGAGCGTGAGCGCAACCCTCATCCCACTCCCATATATACGGAGAGCGAGAAAGAGGCTTATTACAGGATGTTGAAAGAATCAGGAATGCCCGTATGACAAACGACGAATTTCTGAGTAGATTTGTATTCAAGGAACTGACAGAAGATGTGCTCGCAGGGTGCGAGCATTTTTCTTGTGGAGTAAATGACCTTGATGAATATTTCCAAAAGGACGTGCTTGCCTATTCCCAACGTATGGTGAGCCGTTCATATGTGTTCTGTCCCAAAGAATGCCCTCAGAAGATTGCTTGTGCTTTCTCCGTTTCATACGACAGCTTACGCATTACGGATTTGTCTAATCGTAAGCAGGAAGAGTTTCGTGAGTTGAACGATCTCAGCGAGAAACGACTAAAGCGTTACCCAGGAATTCTAATAGGCCGTTTGGCGGTAAATCAAGAAATGGCGCATCAAGGGCTTGGCACTGCACTAATGAATTTTATTAAGATGTGGCTGGGTCATGGAGGCAAGGCAGGTTGCCGCTTTCTTATAGTTGATGCCCGTAATGCTCCAGATGCTTTAGTCTATTATGAAAAGAACGGCTTTACCTACTTGTTCCCGTCTGAGGAAGTTGAGTCTATAAGTACGCGAAAGGACAAGGCTGTTGTTCCTCAGACCACTCGTTTAATGTATTTCGATCTGAAGGACTCCAAGGAATAGATATTGGAAAAGATTTGGTTATCCCACTTTTTCTGTGTACCTTTGTCCCCGACAACGAGCCATTGAAACAGGCTGGTGGCTCAGCCATGTTTTTACTAAAACTAATATTCCAAAACAGGTAGAATATCGTTACAAACTACCGTTGCCGTCTTCAGGCTGTAGATGATGGATTGATCATGCTGCGTACCGTATTCAGCGTACGACGATCCGCCATAGAGAGATAGATGTGAAATCATAAAGAAAATTCCCAAAGCAAACAGGTGTCTGTATCGCCATAAGGAGGGAAATTCCAAGTAGAACTCTTCCTCAGTGAGAGGAATTGACATGATGGCACATACGCCCCAAACCAATGCTGTATGTGTAAAGATTCTGGGGGCACCAGCAAATACCATAGCTGCAACTATCGCCATGTGAAGGAATGGAATTCCTTTGGTTACAATATCTAACGTCATAATTAGTCTGTTTTTTTCGTTCAACAATCTGTGCTTCTTAATTTCCTGTATTGCCAGGAGCCTTCCAGCGGTTCGGGGGCAAAATTACAGAAACAGGAAGAGATTTTGAAGGCTCTCGCCTGATTTGGGCAGTATCGAGGGCATCAAATTTGATTATTACATGAATGATTTTGGCTACTTTTAATTATAAAAATTATGTTTGCTTCTACAAAATCGTTGTAAACCGCAGTTTATTAGGCAATTATATAAAATTCTACCTCTACTAACCATCTACTTATCCTCTACCTATCCTCTACTAATCCTCTACTAATCCTCAACTGCTTTTCTACTACACGAAATAGGTACAGCATAGAGCCTGATTCTGTGAAAGGTGCCTGATTCTGTGAAAGGTTTGTCTTATTTTAAACATAGGGCGAGCAATTATTCCCATACTGGGAATAAAATGTTCCCAGCCTGGGAATAAAACATTCCCACGCTGGGAATATATTCTAACCCTTATGGTTTGTTGCTGACGGAAAATCAGATTCGTTTTGCGGATATACGATAGAGGTTTGGCAGAGGGCAAGTAGAGATTTAGTAGAGGATAAGTAGAGGTTTAGTAGAAGTAAAGTAGAAGGAAAATTCGGAGAAAATATTTGCTAAACGCCAGTAAATCAGAGTCTTTGTGGAAAATTTGCGATAATTTAGTAGAGGTAGAATTAAAAAACAAAGAAATAAGAAATGACACAGGCAGTATATAACCCCTGTGTCACGATTGACTTTCCGTAACCACTTACTTTCTTAGCGGACCTTCATTGCCCTTTAATCGAAAATGCCATAACATCTATGTTGGCTCATGGTTTTGTCAAGAAGGTGATGTGTGGCAGAATGCCAACAAAATCAAACACATCGTAAACATCCTTGTTGCAGTTCACGAAGACAATCTCCGGGTTCTTGCTTAGAAATTTCTTACAGTAAAGAATGACGCGGATTCCGCTACTGGAGATGTATGTCAGGTTTGTGGCGTCGAACACCACCTTTTCTATCTCTTGCCCCTTATAGGAACAATGCAGCTGATATGTGGATATACCGGTATTTCATATTTACACTTGGCCACAAATGTACAAAAAAACGCTTATATTGCAAATGTAAATGAAAAAAAATGTCTTTTTAGATAAGATTCGAGTGTTTTATTACAAAGTTCCAAAAAAAATCGTAACTTTGCAAACTAAAAGGAATCAAAGAATGAATATAACAATGAGACAGGCAAAAGTATGGATGATGGCGGTTGTCCTTATTCTAACTCCTGTCTGACAATAAGATAAAAAGTATGTTTGTGTGAACATGGAATGGAAAATCATCCATATCGACGAGACGGATTCTACCAACCGCTGGCTTCGTGAGCAGGGTGGGGAGGATGATGTAGTGGTATGGGCTGACTACCAGACGGCAGGTCGCGGACAGGGTAGGAATACATGGGAGTCGGAGCGAGGAAAGAACTTGCTGTTCTCTCTTTTGCTGCACCCTCGGAATATCCCTGCCAACAGACAATTCGCTATTTCCATGCAAGTATCGTTGGCTATCTGTGAGGCCTTGGGAGAACGGATTGGCGACTTGAGCATCAAGTGGCCTAATGATATCTATTGGCGTAATGCCAAGATTTGTGGGATATTGATAGAAAACCGGTTGAAGGGAAATCATATCTGCGACAGTATTGTGGGGGTAGGCCTGAACGTGAACCAGCGTCGGTTCCATAGTGATGCGCCCAATCCGGTGTCGCTTTGGCAGATTTGCGAGCAGACGACAGACCGCGAGCAGTTGCTGAACGACATCCTGAAGGCGTTGGACCGCTATTGGGACAAGGATGTGAAGGCTCAGTATCTGTCCATGCTGTATCGCCATAAGGGGTTTCACCCCTATGCCGACAAGGATGGTGCTTTTATGGCAGAGATCATGGATGTGGAGGACGACGGTCACTTGTTGCTGCGAGACGAAGAGGGCAAAGAGCGTCGCTATGCATTTAAAGAAGTTTCATTTATAATATAATATAAAAAGGTATATGGCACGATTTAAGAGAATTCTATTGAAGCTTTCAGGTGAGAGCTTGATGGGTAAGCAAGGCTTTGGCATTGACCCAGAGCGTCTGAGTGACTATGCTCGTCAGATTAAGGAGGTGAGCGAGATGGGTGTACAGATTGGTATAGTCATTGGTGGTGGTAACATCTTCCGTGGGTTGAGTGGTTCGCAGAAAGGTTTTGACCGTGTGAAGGGCGACCAGATGGGCATGTGTGCAACGGTCATTAACTCGTTGGCATTGTCGTCAGCATTGGGAGCCATTGGCGTGAAGAACAAGGTGTTGACAGCTATCCGCATGGAGCCAATCGGCGAGTTCTATACGAAATGGAAAGCCATAGAGGCTATGGAGGCTGGTTATGTCTGCATCTTCTCTGCCGGAACGGGTTCTCCTTACTTCACCACAGACACAGGTTCTTCGCTGCGTGGTATTGAAATCGAGGCTGATGTGATGTTGAAGGGTACTCGTGTGGATGGTGTCTATACGGCAGACCCAGAGAAAGACCCCACAGCTACAAAGTTTGATGCGATTACATATAAGGAGGTGCTGGCACGTGGCTTGAAGGTGATGGACCTCACAGCTATCTGCATGTGCTCAGACAACAACTTGCCCATCTATGTGTTTAACATGGATGTAGTGGGTAACCTGAAGAAAGTGATGGATGGAGAGGAGATAGGAACGCTGGTGCATAATTAATTCATAATTCATAATGCATAATGAGTAATTAGCGTTCCTCGACAAAGTCAACATATTCGCCATCAGAGTCATCGAAAATCTTCTTGTTTTCACGCTCTCGATGGCGATTGTCTATAATAGTCTCGCCTGTATCCGTCTGTGTGTGCCGGGCAGACTCATATCCCGACTGTTGGGCATTGCCTTGATAGTTCTGTGAACGGTTGCCGTATTGTTGGCGTTTCCTACCCGTTTCTGTCCGATTGTTGAAAGCCTGCTGGTCTGCAGCTTCTTGCATTGTCTTTCTGAAATCTCTTACTTTCTTCAGGATAAAGCTTCCTGTCAGCATGATAATAAGGATAGCCAGGAAAAACAGGAACAGCAAAAAGCCCAAAATACCTTTTAACATAATCACGGTGATTTAGTTATTTCGAAAAGTTGCTGTTGGCAATAGACAGGATGACATACCAAGCAATGATGGCAGCCAGACCGCTTACTTCCAGCAGGAGCAGCAATGGAATGCAGGTAATCAAGAAGATGTATTTCACTTCGTTGCCTTTCCAGCCCCATGTCTTGAATTTCAGGGCAAACATAGGAATCTCAGAGACCAGTAGCCATGAGCTGACAAGGGTGCCAGCGACGATGATGAGCGACGCAAAAGGCAGCGTGGCAAGCCAGTCGCCACAGCCCACGATGAGCGAACCCCAGAACAAGGCGTTGGCAGGGGTTGGCAGTCCGATGAATCCCAAGGCTTGGCGCTCATCGAGATTGAACTTTGCTAGACGCAAGGCTGAAAAAGCAGCCATCACAAATACGATGACAGCCGGACCGCCTAATGGCATAAATGGCAAAGCAAAAAGAGGAATGCACCGCATGTTTGCATACAGACCGCACAACCAACTGAAGACGATGGCTGAGGGAGCAAATCCAAAGGTAATGTCATCAGCCAGCGAGTCGAGCTCTTTTCCGATGGGTGAACTAACGTGCAGTAAACGTGCGCTCATGCCGTCGAAGAAATCGAACACAGCACCGATAACAATGAATAGCAGTGCCAGCTCATAGTTGCTCTGAAAAGCCCAATAGGTGGCTATGCAGCCTGAAATGAGATTCAGACAAGTAATCGTGTTTGGTATATGCTTCTTCATATTTTGCAACGGACTACAGGACTTAAGGACTTTTTTTATGCTAATTTCGCAATCACTGTCTGGTCGCCAGTAGTTGGCTGATCCATTGTGACACATGCTCTTGCTGTCAATGGAAGATAAACATCCACACGCGAGCCCAGTTTGATGAAACCCATGTGCTCGTCGATGTAGCACTCTTCATCGGCTTTGGCATAAGTGACGATACGGCGAGCCATAGCTCCTGCAATCTGCCGAACCAAGACCTCCTGCCCGTCAGGGGTTTCTATCATCACATCGGCATGCTCGTTTTCCTCGCTGGCTTTGGGCAGCCAGGCCTTATGGTAATTGCCGTCAAAGTGTTTTACAAACTTCACCTTGCCATCTACGGGGAACCAGTTAGCATGTACGTTCCAGGGGCTCATGAAGATTGAAATCATGAGTCGTTTGTCGTGGAAATAGGTGTTCTCATCGACTTCTTCTATAACGACAATCTTACCATCGGCAGGAGCAACCACTAACTTCTCGGAATCGCCATTGAAATAGCGAATAGGGCACCGATAGAAATTCAACGCTATCATCCAAACGGAACCAAACACGAGGACGAAAGCCCAGAAGGGAATCTTATTATCGACAAATATCCAAAGCAATGCGCCAATAGCACCCAAAGCCATCATGCTAAGGGTTAGTTCATTGGTGCCTTCGCGATGGATTCTTATTTTTTTTAGTTTCTTGATTCTATTTCCCATAAGTCTCCTTTATCGGTAGTTTCAATATTTACAGTTGCAAAGGTACGAAAAAAAGTGAAAAGTGAAAAGTGAAAATGAAGAAATTTGGAAATGCTCCTTAATAATTATGAATTTTTTTTGTATTCTCAGCTTTTTGCAGTATCTTTACACCTCAAAAACGAAAAAAATGGAAGATTTTATACATCTGCATGTACATACATATTACTCGATACTTGACGGTCAGTCGAGTATCAAGCGACTGGTTGACAAGGCTGTAGCGAATGGTATGCGAGGTATGGCCATTACCGATCACGGTGACATGTTTGGCATCAAAGAATTTCATGATTATGTCAATGGTGTCAATAAGGGACGCAAGAAGGAAGGACTGCCTCCGTTTGTTCCTATCTTCGGCTGCGAGATGTATGTGTCACGCTATGGTTCGAAGTCACTCAAGGATGACAAGAAATACCAAGGTGGTTACCACCTTATTGTGCTGGCCAAGAACTATCAAGGATATAAAAACCTTATCAAACTGGTGAGCCGCTCATGGGTGGACGGTTTCTATATGCGTCCCCGTACTGATCGTGAGGATTTGGAAAAATATCATGAGGGCTTGATAGTCTGTTCGGCATGTATTGCCGGCGAGGTGCCTCACAAGATACTGCAAGGTGACATAGCCGGAGCCCGTGAGGCTATCGAGTGGTATCATCGTGTCTTTGGCGACGACTATTACCTGGAGTTGCAGCGTCATGAGGTGAAAGATCCCACTGTCAGGGCTAATCGTGAAACATTCCCTCTACAACAGAAAGCAAATAAAGTGCTTATAGAACTGGCTCACGAGTATGGCATCAAACTGGTGTGTAGCAACGATGCCCACTTCGTTGACCAGGAGAATGCGGAGGCCCACGACCACCTGCTCTGCCTGTCCACAGGCAAGGACTTGGATGATCCCACCCGTATGCTCTACTCCAAGCAGGAGTGGTTTAAGACCCGCGAGGAAATGAATGAGGTCTTTGCCGATGTCCCAGAAGCTCTTTCCAACACCTTGGAGATATTGGACAAGGTAGAGATATACAGCCTGGACCACGATCCTATCATGCCTTTCTTCCCGATTCCAGAATCCTTCGGTACGGAGGAAGAATGGCGCAAGAAGTTCACAGAGGAAGACCTGTTCAAGGAGTTTACTTGTGACGAGAATGGCGAGAACCAGTTGCCACAGGAGGAAGGCGAGAAGAAAATCAAGAAATTAGGTGGCTATGACAAGTTGTATCGCATCAAGTTTGAAGCTGACTATTTGGCAGAACTAGCCTATAACGGAGCAAAGAAACGTTATGGCGATCCTATTCCCAAGGAAGTGGACGACCGTGTGCGTTTTGAGTTGCACATCATGAAAACGATGGGTTTCCCTGGTTACTTTCTGATTGTACAGGACTTCATCAACTCAGCGCGCGATGAATTGGATGTGATGGTAGGCCCAGGACGTGGTTCTGCTGCAGGTTCTGTGGTGGCCTACTGCTTGGGAATCACGAAGATAGACCCGTTGAAATACGACTTGCTGTTTGAGCGTTTCCTCAACCCAGACCGTATTTCTTTGCCCGATATCGATACCGACTTTGATGATGACGGACGCGGACGAGTGCTGAAATGGGTGGAGGATAAGTATGGGCATGAGAACTGTGCACATATTATCACCTATGCCACGATGGCCACCAAGAACTCTATTAAGGATGTGGCGCGTGTGGAGAAGGTTCCGTTGAATATAACGAATGCCCTTTGTAAGGCTATTCCTGATCGTTTGCCTGATGGACTGAAGATGAATCTTCCTAACGCCATCAAATGCACACCGGAACTCCGGGATGCCGAGGCCAGCACGGATACCTCTCTGCGTAATACCATCAAGTATGCCAAGATGCTTGAGGGTACTGTCCGTGGAACGGGTATTCATGCATGTGGCTTCATTATCTGTCGTGACCCGATTAGCGAATGGGTGCCTGTGTCAACAGCTGACGACCCAGACTTCAAGGATACCAAGACTAACTGTACACAATATGACGGACACGTCATTGAATCGACAGGACTTATCAAGATGGACTTCCTGGGCCTGAAAACCCTGTCGGAAATGAAAGAGGCCTGTGCCGTTATCAAACAGACACGAGGCATAGATGTCGATTTGGATAATATCCCCATTGATGATCCTAAGACTTTTGAACTATACCAGCAGGGAAGAACCATCGGAACCTTCCAGTTCGAGTCGAATGGTATGCAGAAATACCTGCGTGAGTTGCATCCAACGGTTTTTGAAGACCTGATAGCCATGAATGCGCTCTATCGTCCAGGACCTATGGACTATATCCCTTCCTTTATTGCCCGTAAGAATGGTAAGGAGGAAATCAAATACGACATCCCTTGTATGGAGAAGTATTTGAAGGATACATATGGCATTACCGTTTATCAGGAGCAGGTGATGCTACTGTCACGCCAGTTGGCTGACTTCACCCGAGGTGAGAGTGATGCCCTGCGTAAGGCAATGGGTAAGAAAAAGAAAGACATTGTTGACGCTATGAAGCCAAAGTTCATCGAGGGTGGCAAGAAAAACGGACATGACGAGAAAGTGCTGGATAAGATATGGGCTGATTGGGAGAAGTTTGCTTCCTATGCTTTCAATAAGTCACATGCAGCCTGCTACTCATGGGTTGCTTATCAGACTGCTTATCTCAAGGCCAACTATCCTGCGGAGTTTATGGCTGCCATTATGAGTAGGCGTCGCGACCAGATTACCGAAATCACCAAACTGATGGATGAATGTAAGGCTATGGGTATCGAAACACTGGGACCCGATGTCAATGAGTCTTATCAGAAGTTTGGTGTAAACAAGAAAGGTGAGATCCGTTTCGGACTGGCAGCTATCAAGGGAATAGGCGATGGAGTGGCCCAGGCTATCATTGACGAACGCGAGCAGAACGGACCCTTTAAGGATATCTTTGACTTCGTACAACGCGTCAATTTTAGTCAGGTGAACCGCAAGGCTTTTGAATCACTGGCATTGAGCGGTGGCTTCGACAGCTTCGGCATTCGCCGAGAAGACTTCTTCGCACAAAATACAAAGGGCGAGACCTTCATCGACACCATTATGCGCTACGGACAGACCTATCAGGTAGAGAAACAACAGGCGCAGACCTCTCTTTTCGGTGGCTTCGGCGATTTGGAAATACAGACACCTCCTCTGTTAAAATCGGAGGTGAGATGGAGCGATATAGAACGATTGACCAAGGAGCGCGAACTGGTAGGTATCTACCTGTCGGCTCATCCGTTGGATGAATATAAAATCGTGCTTGACAACCTGTGTAATACCCGATGTGAGGAGCTGGCCAACCGCTGTGAAGCCATGAAAGATCGAGAAGATGTGACATTAGGCGGCATCGTTACGGGCATCCAGAAGCGTTTCGGAAAGAATAATAATCCGTGGGGTATCATTACCTTGGAGGACTTCAATGGCTCGGGTGAACTGGTGCTCTTCGGTGAAGACTGGCTCAACCTGAACGGCAAGTTCATCGAGGGTGCTGCCGTCTATGTGACGGGTAAGATGGCATCACGATTCTATAATAGCGACCAGAAGGAACTGAAGATAACCAATGTTGAGCTGCTCCAGACAGTGAAGGAGAAAGCTATTGACCGCATCACCATCTCTCTGACAACCGATTTGCTGGACGACCAGGTGGTGACGGAGCTGGGCGAACTGATTGATGAGAGTCCTGGAACCACCAAGATTTTCTTCCAACTACATGACTCAATGGGTAAGAACCATGTATTGCTGCGTAGCTCAACGAAGTTTGTCGATGTGAAGAGTAAATTGATACAATATATTGAACAGGCAGAAGCCCTGGACTATAAAATCAATTAGTTGGCACGATGTTTGCTAAAAAAATAGTGAGATTAAAGAGTATATTATCAAATTAAATTAAGATTATGGAAGTAACAATCACAAGTGAGAATTTCGAGAGCCTAAAGAATGGTGCTCAACCATTAGTAGTTGATTTCTGGGCAACATGGTGTGGTCCCTGTCGTATGGTAGGTCCAGTCATTTCCGAGTTGGCTGAGCAGTATGATGGTAAGATTGCCGTAGGAAAGTGTGACGTTGAGGAAAATGAAGACCTTGCCGTAGAGTTTGGCATTCGTAATATTCCTACTATTATTTTCCTCAAGAATGGTCAGGTAGTTGACAAGTTGGTTGGCGCACAGCCAAAGGCAAAGATTGAGGAGAAATTCAAATCATTACTCTAAACTATGGCTACTCTTGACGAAGAATTGCGAATGGATGCTGAGGAAGATGCCCGCGAGGCGGATTTCATTCAAAGCCAATTACCTTCAGACTTGAAGGAGCGCTTTACGAAAGAAGAAATCCTTCGTCTGATGGATCTTATCGTTGAATATTACTATGAGAGCGGAGTGCTTGATTTGGATGACGATGAGATAGAAATCGATTTGGAGCAAGTGGCTGATGCCATTTGCAAGAAAGCAAAAAAAGAAAGACTGGGCGACTATCAAGCCGATGAGGTGTTCTTCGTTGTCCAGGCTGATTTGGACTATCAGGAACAGACTCTATAAAATCTAAAACGTGACGAGTCTGCTTCCGTTTGGTTGCTCGGTGATGCTGACACGAACAGCATCATCGGGCAACAATTCTTCTATCAGTTCAGGCCATTCGATAAAGCAGAGTGCTCCGCAGTAGAAGTAGTCCTCGTACCCCATATCATAGACTTCCTCCAGTTTTTTGATACGATAGAAGTCGAAATGATAGATGGGAACCCCTCCTTGGGTGGAGGAGGTATATTCATTGATAATAGCAAACGTAGGACTGGTGATAACATCCTTTACTCCCAGTTCTTCGCAGATTGCCTTTACGAAGGTAGTCTTTCCTGCTCCCATATTGCCGTAGAAGGCAAAGACGTGAGCATCACCCATTTTTTGAATAAACTCATGTGCTGCTGCACGAATGCTGTCCAGGTTTTCTATTCTGATTTCCATATCTTATCGTTTTCTACCTTTCATGTTAATGACGGGGATAATCATCTCTTCCATTGAAATGCCTCCGTGTTGGAAAGTGTTGCGGTAGTAAGAGACGTAATAGTTGTAGTTGTTGGGATAGGCAAAGAATCCATCGCCCGTGGCTATCACATAGCTGGTGGAGAGGTTGGGAGCAGGCAACTGTGCCTTGTGAGGGTCTTTGATGACAAACAGGTCTTTGGAGTCGTATGACAGATTCTTGCCCAACTTGTATCGCAGATTGGTATTTGTGTTTTTGTCACCAACAATCTTTACAGGGTTCGTGGTTCGAATGGAACCGTGATCTGTGGTGATGATAATACGATAGTCGCTTTGTGACAACTGGCGGAACAGGTCTGCTATCACCGAATGGCGGAACCATGATAGGGTGATGCTTCGATAAGCTGACTCGCTATTGGCCAGTTCACGAACCATCCTCGATTCGGTACGGGCATGTGATAGCATATCGATAAAATTAAACACCACGACGTTCAGGTCGTTCTTCTCTAACTCATTCAACTGATTCATCAGCCTGTCTGCTTCTGCCGAGGTGTTGATTTTATGATAGGAGAAGGTGTTCTTGCGACGATATCGCTCCAGTTGCGTCTTAATCAGCGGCTCTTCGTTGAGGTTCTTTCCTTCCTCTTCGTCCTCGTCAACCCACAACTCGGGGAACATCTTCTCTATTTGTTCAGGCATTAGTCCTGAGAAAATGGCGTTACGTGCATATTGCGTCGCAGTAGGCAGGATGCTGCAATACAAATCTTCATCAATCTCAAACAGGTCGCCAATTTCCTTCTCCAGCATTTTCCACTGGTCATAGCGGAAATTATCGAGGACAACCATAAAGACTTTCTCTCCCTCATTGAGCAATGGGAAAATCATGGACTTGAAGATGTCGGGGGAAAGTAGGGGAGCGGTCACGTCTTTCTTGCCCGAAGTGTTTTCCAATCTCTTGGTTCGGTCCTCTATCCATTCCAAATAATTCTGTTTGATATATTTTCCGAAGCCGCGGTTGGCTTCTTCTTTCTGCATGTCAAGCATTTCCGTCATTTGTGAATCGGTGGCACTGAGCTCCAGTTCCCAACGGACCAGTCGCTTGTAAGTATCCACCCAGTCTTCCCAAGTTCGGCAATCCATAATCTGCATGGACAATTGCTGGAATTGCTGTTGATAGCCTGTCTGCACGGTTTCTGTCACTATTTCACGGCGATGGATATTTTTCTTCAGCGTCAGCAGTATCTGATTTGGGTTTACGGGTTTGATGAGATAATCGGCTATCTGCTGACCGATGGCTTGGTTCATGATGTCTTCTTCCTCGCTTTTTGTTACCATCACAACTGATGTTTGTGGTGCTATCTCCTTAATGAGCTTCAATGTCTCCAGTCCTGACAGTCCAGGCATCATCTCGTCTAGCAATACCAAATCGAAGGTACGCTTCTGACATTCCTCAACAGCGTCGGTGCCATTGGTTACCGTAACCACCTCATAGCCTTTTTTCTCAAGAAAGAGTAGGTGGGCACGGAGCAGTTCCATCTCGTCGTCAGCCCAAAGCAGTAGTCCGTTCGTCATATACCTTATCTTATTGTTTTGTTTATTTTACTTATGTGTTTATCTCCAGAAATCATCGTCAAACTCAATGTAACCATTGTTTGGCTCTTCTGGTGTGTCGTTCAGTGGGTCGTCATCCTGTTGCTCACCTGCTGCATTTTCCTCAGGATCTTTCTCTTGGATGATGGTTTCAGGCTCTTCCAGTAGTGGCTTCTTTGAAATCTCAACAGGAGCTAACTTCTTTTCGAAGAACAACTCGTAGTCGGCATAGCTGAAGACCGTTCCCAAGAGAGGCAGGTTTTGTTCACTCACGATGAGGCTGCGACAATGCTGTAGCAATGTTGTCAGACCGGCTCCTGCCGTATGTAGCTGATGAGCATACTGGCGTGCTTCATCATAACTCAGGAATCCACTGATAATCATTCGGCATAGCCCATTAGGGTCTTGGTCTGTCACGATTTCAAAGTTGCGCACCAAATAATTGGAGAAGTTATGCTTAGCCATCTCATACAGCAACTGATTCTGATTGACCGAGTCTGGTTGGAAAGCTAGCAGGAAGACGTGGTTGACATTCCTTTCAATGCTCAGCGTGTCGTTCTTCAGCGAATCGGTTGCCGTCTTGGCGCTACGTAATGACCACACATCATTGATGTCGAACGTGCCACCATGCAGTTGTCGTCCTTGTCCGATTCCACGAATAATCATACCAGCCAGTTCACTGATTTCGCTCTGCGGATACTGTTCCACCACCTGCTTCATGTGTTCCTCACAGGCTGTAGCATCTCCAGCATTGAGCAGGCTCAGACCTTCAATGAAAATGAACTTAGGACGGTGATAACCCAATGGGAAACGGCTTTCTGACAAATGGGTGTTTGTTTGCACTTCTGTCAATCGGTTTTCTTTGAAAGCCTTATAGGTAGCCGCATATAGCGAGTCTTCTATATGTACACCAAAGCGTTGGTTTTCAGCGAAGTTCGGGTCGGAGATCAGGATAGTCCAATCACTTTCCGGATAGTCTTGCTGCAGCTTGGCAATACACCCTTCTGCCATCTGTGATTCTCCCATTCGTGAATAAAGGAGGAATAGGTGATACCAAGCTTCGTCGTTATGAGCGTAATCTGCATACTGAGTGGTCAACCGTTCTAGTGCTTTCTTGCTGAGTGGTAGGTTGTCGAGCTTGTCTTTGAAGATGACACCAGCATGGAACAGTCCTTCCTTAATCATCTCGTCACTGGCAGCTATCTGCTCTTCCGTAAAAGGAATCTGGGCCAGATAGTACTCTCTGTTGTGTGGGTCGTAGGCAGCACTGTCTGCTTGCATTTGATCCTCAGACGGGTTGGGATTATCATTACCTTCCGGTACTTGAGCATCTTCTTGATTGTCTGAATTCTCATTTTCGGGCTGACTGTCCGCCTTTTCCATATCTCCCACCACGGTTTGGTTGATGCGTTGCCAGTTGTCTAGGTTTTCTCGTTTACCCCATAGTCGTTGGAATATTTGTTTTCCCTGACTAACAGCCTGGGGGTTGTAGAAATACCAAGCGCCCGATGTGGTCGTTGATGTTGTAGGCGTCTGCGTCATAGGGCGTGTCGCCGTCTGCTGCATATCTCCGCCTCCTCTGGCTTGCTGCTGTTGCACGTACTTTTCCGCTTCAGCCTCCTCCTGAGCTCGACGCTCTTCTTTCTCCTTCTTGATGAGGTCGGCTATCAGACGGTCTATAATCTTGTTACGCTCCTCTTCCGACATTTTCGCCAACCTTTGCAGAGAATCTTGTAACTCAACAGCACAGGTATGCGGCACGAGTTCGTCCAGCACTTTGGACCGCTCTGCTAATTGTTCGTAGTCCTTCCTGTCCTTGTCCAACAAGCCGATAGCTTCTCCGTAACAACGCTGGGCATCGGCAAATTTCTCCTTTTGCCAATATACATTACCGAGGGTCAGCAACAAGACTCCTTTCTCAATACCGTTGCGAGTAGATAATTCTACCCCCTTTTCATAAGCCTCTATGGCATGCAGCGTATCTTTTTGACCTAAATAGGTATTGCCGATGGCGTAATACACCTGGTCTAGATACTCCTTGTTGTTGTCCGAAGCAGCCATGCGCCTAAGCTTCTTGATTTTCTGTGTAGGATTAGTGGCTGGAAGCACTTCCGTCTGGGCTATACGTGCATTGAATTCCAATTCATAGGGCGGGTTCAGCCGTATCACATGACGGTAGGCATTATAGGCTTCTTCCTGATTTCCGAGAATCGTCTGCAGTTGTCCGTAAAGGAACCATTCGCGAGCCTTCTGCTTACGGCGTCGCTCATGACGTATCACCTTTCTCAGATAGTTGGCTGCCTGTTGGTATTGTCCTGAGTGCAGATAATAGTCGGCATAGGTATAGTCCCAGTCAGTCACAGCCCTATAGTCCATCGAGTCTCGTTGTTGCTTTACAATGATATCCTCCGCCTCATAGAGCCAGTCCATTTCCGTATAGCTCTTGGCCAGCCAGGCTCGGGCAATACCCAGAATAGCAGGTCTTGTCTGATACAGGCGCGTCATATACGAAAACGTAGCTGCTGCTTCTTCAAAGTTTCCTTGTTGAAATTGCGACTTACCCATCAGGAGCCACGCTCTCCAAAGAAAAGGATTGTATTCGCGACGGTTCAGCCATTCTATGTCCTTGGCGGTCTTGCGCCGTCCTTTGTTCCATTCTGGACGCTGTTTGATGCTATGTTGCTTGATGGCCTTTTGCGATTTCTCAATGGCTCGGTCAAATTGTCCTTTCCCCAAATCACGGCTCTGCTTGTTGCCCACGGTGTAAAGGGGTATCAGTTCTGTACAATTATCACGGTTACCGTTCTCTTTCTCCAAACTACCTTCTATAAAGGCCTGAGAACCGTTGAAATAGGTGTTGTATCGGGCGGTGAATGCATGCCAGAAACGGTTGGTAGATGTGTTCTTTTTGGTAGAACAAGCCGTAAATAGTAAGAGGATGAGAATGATGTGACAAGTCTTTCTGCCTTTCTCCACAAAGTCGGCCAGCTTGCATTCGCTTCTGCTGCTGCATGTTCCGCAGTCTCCCTCTGGCTGGTGGATAGGCTCATCCTTGTCACCTATGGAGAAGATGGCAGCGATGACGCCAAGGGCAATCAGTGATATGATGACTATTAGCAGAAAACTCATATCTCTTTCTTTACTGTTCTTTATTCATTGTTTCTTCAATATCGAAGCCACATTGCTTGAGGTCATCCCAGAAATGTGGGTATGACTTGGTGACTACTTGGGGATTGTTGATTTTCAGTCCATCAATGCATAGCGATGCAGGTGCAAACGATAGCGCCATGCGATGGTCTTCGTAGGTGTCTATACCGTCTTCCAGATCTGGCATACAGCGTTCTCCGTCCCAAATCAGTTCACTATTGTTTGCGTCACGAATCACATAACCTAGCTTTTTCATTTCCTGCTTCATGGCTTCAATACGGTCAGTCTCCTTGATTTTCAACGTTGAAAGACCCGTAAAATGGAAATGTACATTTTTCAAGGCACAGCAGACAACAAAGGTCTGTGCCAGGTCGGGGGAGTTTACAAAGTCATATTCCAGTCTTGGAACGCATCGGTCGGAGTGTCGTAGTGTCACCGTAGTGGGTACACCCTCTTCTCTGCTCTCAAAGATGGTCTTGACACCCAGCAGACTGAAGATGTAGCGCACTGACGAGTCACCTTGTTTCGAACCATCCATCAGGCCCTTTAACCTTATTTCATCGTCTTCTTGATTGGTCAATGCCATCATCTCATACCAATATGAAGCCGCACTCCAATCGTTCTCGATATAGTAGCTACGCTCCTTGTATGGCGTTGGCTCCACGCTGATGGTCTCAAAATTGCTCCAGTCAGCATCGGCTCCAAACTCCCGCATGGTCCATAGCGTCAAATCAATATAAGGACGTGAAATCACATCTCCCTTCAGTCTTAAGGTCAGGCCATTTCTCAGTTTCGGACCAATCATCAAGAGCGCTGAGATATATTGGGAACTGATGTTTCCAGGCACTTCCAGAAGTCCCCCTTCCAGTTTCTTGCCCTTGATGAGCAGTGGTGGAAATCCCTCTTCGCCGATATAGCTGATGTCGGCTCCTAGTTGGCGTAGAGCGTCCACAAGCACCCCGATAGGGCGGTGCTTCATGCGCTCAGTACCAGTCAGTATGTGCTCCTCACCATCCTTTACCGAAAGATATGCTGTCATAAACCGCATGGCGGTCCCTGCCGCTTTGATGTTGATTTCATGTGGATTATGTGTCAGAGCATTGATAATTACCGAGGTGTCGTCACAGTCCGACAGGTTATCAGGCAAGAGACTCCCTCCTGTCAGGGCTTGGATAATCAATGCGCGGTTCGAAATGCTCTTCGACGCTGGTAGTTTTATTGTCTGGTTCAGCAGGCTTGGCGCCTTTATTTGGTATTTCATGTGGTTTTTTTTCAAATATGTGTATTTTGAATGTTCAAAGGTACTACTTTTTTGATGATTCGCCAAGAAAATAACATAAATTATATGTGAAATGAGCAAAAAGTGAGGTGAAAATTTGCAGGATTCGAAAAAATACAGTACCTTTGCATCCGCTTACAAGCAAAATGATCGGGATTTAGCGCAGTTGGTAGCGCACACGTCTGGGGGGCGCGAGGTCGCTGGTTCGAGTCCAGTAATCCCGACAGAAAGAAAGAGGCTGAGAATCTAACGGTTCTCGGTCTTTTTTTGATTATGTCGTTCTTTATTTCAGTCGTCAGGATTATCCTGATAGTGGTAAGTGTTGACATTGGTGGTGTCACCCATATAATCGTCGGGAATGGGGACGGGTTTGACAAGATTGTCATCGTAATTGCCACGAACGGGACCTACGTCTAGCACTATGTCGTTATACTGGATGGTGGAGAAGACGAAGCCGAAAATGCCAACAGCTATGCGTACACCCTCGGGATGGGTGCTGTTGCTGACGCGTGCTGTGCTGTACAGGCTATGTCGGAACACATCAATTGTGTTGTATTTCTCCAGTGCTTCCATTATTTCCTTGTTGTCGAACGTGGAGTCGGCTGATGAGAAGGTTCGTCCGATGTTCCATACCATTTCATCGACTATATCGCCTTTCTTCTCGATGTTGTCCTGTATGCATTGTCGGATGTTGTCATCGGCTTCGGAAAACATCATGTCTGTAGAGGGTACGGAGATGATGGCGAGGAAACACATACCGATGATGAAGGCTCCCAAGATGATGAGTTTGCCCAGACAACTGCCGGTAAACTCATCGACGAGACCTTGTTTCTTATAAACATTTTTGTTAAACTGCTCCATGTTTGCCTTAGGTTATAATTGGTTGCTATGAATGAGATTCATAAATTCTTGGCGGGTCTTAGCTTGGTTGAAAGCACCGCAGAAGTCACTCGTTGTGGTGATGCTGTTCTGTTTCTCTACACCACGCATTTGCATGCACATATGGCGTGCCTCGACAACAACCATCACACCCAAGGGCTTCAAGGTCTGCTGGATGCACTCTTTGATTTGCAGCGTCATACGCTCCTGCACTTGCAGGCGATGGCTGTAGATATCGACTACGCGGGCTATCTTGGAGAGTCCGGTGATGTAACCGTTGGGGATATATGCCACGTGTACCTTGCCGTAGAAGGGCAGCATGTGGTGTTCACAAAGCGAGAAGAAATCAATGTCTTTGACGATGACCATCTGGCTGTAATCTTCCTTGAACAGCGCATCGGTCAGCACCTTATGGGCATCCATGCCGTAGCCTCGTGTAAGTACCTGCATAGCTTTTGCTACACGCATAGGGGTCTTTTCCAACCCTTCGCGGGAGGGGTCTTCGCCAAGTAGTTGCAGGATGTCTTTGTAGTGGGCGGCTAAATCGTCAAGTCCTTCGCGGAATATTTCGTTTTCTGGGTACACGGTAACTTTCTGTTTTTATTGATGAGTGCATTTGCTCAATGGCACTTGTTAATTAATTGGAAACGGTAATCTTTCCCTTTACGATGGTGGCCTCTGTGTAGCCTAGCTTGCGCAGGCTTATCAGCATCTGGTGGGCCTCCTCGTAGGTGCGGAAATTGCCCACCCGACAAATCCAACGTGGCGAGTAGAAGTGTACATAGACAGGTACATCGGCAAACTGTGCCTTGATGTGGTCGCCTGTTTGCTCTGCCTTGATACGGTCTGCACGTGAGTTGCCACCGGCAAAGGCTTGTACTCGATAACCTGTGATTTTGTAGCCGTTGCGAATCAGCTTCTTCGAGGTATCGACGGTATCGGGTGCGAGGGTGGATTGACTAGTTTGATTAGTAGAACTAGTTTGACTAGCAGAACTAGTTTGACTAGCAGAACTAGTTTGACTAGCAGAACTAGCTGAACTAGATTGACTGGTATGGGTGGGTTTGGCGACTTGTGACTTGGCAGGGGTACCGGTCTTAACGCCCAGCGGGGCATTGTTCACCAATTGTTCAATAACCGAGTCCTGATGAATGGTTACTGTTCCTTGTCCGGCGGTAGCCTTTTGGATGCGCTGGGTAAAAGTCTGTGCATCGGCATTCGTGAAAATGCCGACACACAGAATGGTTATGGTGATGAGGTGTCTCATTATTTCCATGCGTCAATAATGCCCTTGAAGTCAGCGCATTTCAGTGATGCACCGCCAATCAGGCCACCATCAATATCAGCCTTAGCAAACAGCTCGGGAGCGTTGCTGGCCTTACAGCTACCACCATAGAGGATGCTGGTCTCGTCAGCAACAGCCTGACCATACTTCTCAGCAACGATAGAGCGGATGTAAGCGTGGATTTCTTCAGCCTGCTCAGCAGTAGCGGTCTTGCCGGTACCGATGGCCCAGATGGGCTCGTAAGCGATGATGATCTTCTTGAAATCTTCTTCGCTGAGGTTGAATACAGAGCCCTCGAGCTCTGCCTTAACAACGGCATTCTGCTTGTTAGCCTCGCGCTCTGCCAGTGTCTCACCGATGCAGAAGATAACCTTCAGACCGTTTTTCAGTGCCAGCTGTACTTTCTCCTTCAGGATTTCAGGAGTCTCCTTGTAATACTCACGACGCTCGCTGTGACCTAGAATGACATACTGGGCACCTGTTGACTTCACCATCTCAGCGCTTACCTCACCTGTGAAGGCGCCCTTTTCCTTGTCAGCGCAGTTCTCGGCACCCAGACCGATAACACTGCCTTCCAATTCCTGTGCTACAGAGGCAAGGTGGATGAATGGTGTGCAGATTACTACATCACAGTTGGGTTTCTCAGCCTTTAGGGCTTCTTTCAGCTCCTTAGCCAGAGCAACACCTTCTTGCAGGTTCAGGTTCATCTTCCAGTTGCCTGCTACAATCTTCTTTCTCATTGTTCTTTTTTTATTAAATAATAGTTGAATGTTATAATAACTTGTCTTTTTTTTCTTAATCCAGCCTGACCAAGCCCAAAGGCGGTCGGCTATGGTGAGCACCAGGAGGGGGAGCACATACCACAGGAGAATGATAAGAATCTTCTGCGGGATAGAATCCTCAGGCATGCGGCCGAAGGCATGCTTCTCCAAAGGCTGGAACTCCAATGCCTCTTCGATAGCTGGCAGTCGGTTGTGGCTCCACTTGCCAATGACCTTTCCGTTCTTCAGCAGCAGGAGTCCCGGATTACTGCGTATGATGGTGCGCAAGACGGTCTCGTCGGTCAGACAAAACGGGTATTCGCACCCTGTGACCTCTTTCCATCGATGGATACCCTTGGTACCGCTGGCTGTCAGACAGTAGAAGGGATACCCCATGTCGTCAGCATATTCGTAGAGTTCGTTAAGCTGGTCCAACTGGCTGTCGCTGGCTTGCTCCAGATGGGGTGACACCAGTAGAAACGTATATCCAGGGTCGTTGAATACCGCCTCTGTGATGTCCTCGCCATTTGGCATATGCTCTATGAAGAAGTCGGCGTAAGGTGAGTCGTGACCCTCCATCATCTCTTGCCACCCTTTGCGCAGGTCTGCCCCGATGTGATAGGGGCGGAAGTCGAAGTAGGGGAGATCGTAGAGCGACCATCCTGAGACTATCATAATGAACAGTGCCGAATAGTTGGTGACAATCCATTGGTTGGTCTTCGAGACGAAGCGCATCATTTCCAACGGCCATCGGCATACGATGCCGGCCAGTGCCAGCAGTATCGCATTTTTCCAGAATGTCTGCCAGTTGGTGAGCACCACCGCATCGCCGAAACATCCACAATCACTGATAGGGTTGGTCAAAGCCAACCAGAGGGTGAGTGGTGTCATGATGATCATGAACGCTAATGCCAGCCGCGATGCCAGTCGGCGTCGGATGGCAAAGAGCAGGCAGATGCCCATTCCGAACTCGATAGCCGACAGCATGATGGCTGCGCTCAGCGTCATGATATCCGGAATGTATGTCCCCAGATGGAGCACTTCCAGATAATCGGCTATTTTGTATTGTGTACCCAGCGGGTCAACGGCCTTGACGAATCCTGAGAGTATCAGAATAAGAGCCAGTACCAGTCGGGCAATATTTACTAATACTTTCTTCACACTTCTTCTTTACAGAGCTTGATGGCTCCGAAGACGGCATAGTTGATGATGTCCATATAGTTGGCATCAATACCCTCGCTGACCAACGTGTCGCCTCCCAGATTCTCTATCTCCTTGATGCGCTCTATCTTGGTCAGAATGAAGTCTGTATAGCTGCTCACTCGCATGCCACGCCAGGCTTCATCGTAGTCGTGGTTCTTACGTTTCATCAGTTCCAAAGCCTCTGTTGCATACTTGTCGTACAGTTTCAAGGCCTCTTCGTTGCTGATGTCCACGGTGTCGGAGAATCCGTTGTATATCTGAATCAGTCCCACGATGCCGTAGTTGATGAGTGCTATGAATTCAGGGCGTATGCCTTCGCCTACAAGCGACTCCTTCTTGATTTCCAGGGAGCGTATGCGCTTGGCTTTGATGAATAGCTGGTCGGTGAGGGAAGCAGGTCGTAAGATACGCCATGAAGCTCCATAGTCGTGGAGCTTCTTCTCGAACAGTGTACGGCATTCGTCGATAATCTGCTCAAACTGTCGGTTGGTCTTTTCGTTTGTCGCTGCCATAGCCGGTTTAGAAATTGACAGCAAATGATGCACCGAGCACGAAGGAGTGCATGGTCTTGTTGATGCTCTTGGTCATCATGAAGTTGTCCATGTATTCTTGATCGGTCATATTCTCAAAAGCTGAGGGGAACATTGCCAAGGGAATACCTCCATAGTTGTATTCCATCGTATATTTCTTACGTGTGACATCATAGTCTAGGAAAACCTTCCATGAGAAGTTCTTCTTATAAGCGTATGTCAGCGAAATACCGGTACCGAACTTCATGGTGTTGTTGGCCATTACCTTGAAGTAGTCCCATTCCAGGCTGAATTCATTGCCTTGAGGATTACCTTTAGTATCACCAGGTTTGTATTCCTTTCCTGCCATCTTGGCATCCAACGACAGTTCCTGCATGATGCTACGACCTACGAGCAGTTTGCTGCCCAGGGCAAAGCGATCGGAAAGGGGGAGATTGAAATATGCACCAAGGTCAGCGGCAAATTCCGTTAAGTGGTCGCTCTCGATGACGAAATCAACGTCGTTAATCTCAGTCTCCATGTCATCCATAAATTCTTGATCTAATTCGGTCATTTCATAGATGCTTGCTACGTCTTGCCAAGCAAAATCCGTGATATTGTTCCATCCCTTGATAGGTGTGCTCTTCACGCGCAGACGACCACCCACACCGATGTAAGGGTTGAAGAAGTAAGCACCTTCAGCACTTACCGCTGTGGAAGCCTTGAACTTCATATTCATGTCTTCTGCAAACCCCATCTCTTCCATGTTGAAGTCGAGGTCGCGAGAGCCAAAGCCTACACCCATAGAGATAGAGAAGAACGAGGGATGGTCGATAACACTTGGAGAACCGTAGATGTCGTTACGCAACAGACCTTTGCCCTTGAAGAGCAGGTCGCAGAGGGCATAGCCTAATTCACCTGAAACCATACCGATACCAGCTCCTGAGAGCACGTCGCTAATCCAGTGACGGTTGTTCAACACACGCATCACACCAGTAGCCGTAGCTACACCATAACCTGCTACTGAGAACCAGGGTGAACGGGTAAGACCGTACTCCTTGTGCAACAGTGTGGCACCTACGAAAGCCGTTGCAGTATGACCAGAGGGCCATGAGTTGGCTGTACTTCCGTCAGGACGCATCTCCTTAGCTGAGTTCTTGATGGTGTTAACTAGGAGAGCCATAATACCATAGCCCATACCAGCACTAGCCAGCAAACGGGGCCAGTCGCTACGTCCCTCATAACCACCGAGTTTCAGACCTACAACAGCAGCGGGACCGAAGAACTGGGTGTAGTCATCAATACCTGTCTTGAAATTGGTGACCAATGAGTGCTTGGTTTGCTGCTTAAAAGCATTCTTCTCACTCTTTGCAATGATTCCGGCTATGAAAAGGGGAACACCAGCGAAAGTCATGTCGTCCATGAACTTATAGGGTTTCAAACCTTCTTTCGTTCTTGACTTGAAGAAAGCAAAATCGGGCTTCCAGGTATTGGAACTTTTGTTCATGTTCAGGCTCATGCCAGTAGTGTTTACTTCCTGCTCGTCAGCCTGTCCCATACCCATCTCAGGAACCTCGGTCAGTCCAACATTTACCTCAGAAACGTTCACCAGCTCGGCTTTCATTTCTGGAACTTCCATCTTAATGGGTTTCATCTCAAGATAATTGTCTGCATTGGCCTGTGATGACAGCACCAGAAGCATTGTGATCAGGAATAGTTTCATAGATTTTTTTTCTTATTTTTTTTATTTTTGTGTGCAAAGGTAACTAATAAAAAACAAAAATCAACTTTTTTTCACGATAATTTTGTACCTTTGCGCACAAATTCACTATATTAGACCTTCATGAAACTGTATTCAGACAAGGCGTTGGCGAAAATATTAGACCAGGAGATATTCCATCAGATATCGTCCGTAGCCGATAGGCTAGGGGTGGAGTGCTATGTGGTGGGAGGCTATGTGCGTGACATCTTTTTGGAACGTCCGAGTGACGATATTGATGTCGTTGTCGTGGGCAGTGGCATTCAGGTGGCTCAGGAACTCAAACAGCTGTTGGGGAAACGTGCCCATCTGTCTGTGTTTCGCAATTTCGGTACTGCTCAGGTGAAGTTTCACGATATGGAGGTAGAATTCGTGGGAGCGCGTAAGGAGAGCTATAGTCACGATTCGCGGAAACCCATTGTTGAGGATGGTACGTTAGAAGATGATCAGAATCGTCGTGATTTCACCATTAATGCAATGGCTATCTGTCTGAATGAGAGCCGTTTTGGTGAATTGGTGGATCCGTTCAACGGCATTGCAGACTTGGAAGATGGTATTATTGCAACACCGTTGGACCCTGAAGTGACTTTCAGCGACGACCCGTTACGGATGATGCGTTGTATTCGTTTTGCCACCCAGCTGAATTTCAAAATAGAAGAGGATACTTTCGATGCCCTCAACCGGATGGCCGACCGCATTAAGATAGTTAGTGGTGAGCGCATCGAGGTGGAACTGAACAAAATCATGATGGCTCCTCACCCCAGTATTGGGTTGGAATATTTGCAACGCAGTGGTTTGCTTCAAATCATTCTGCCAGAACTCTCTGCCTTGGATATTGTGGAGAAACGGGACGGGAAAGCGCATAAGAACAATTTCTATCATACCTTGGAAGTGCTGGAGAATGTTGTGAAGGCACAAGGAAGCCTTTGGCTCCGCTGGGGTGCCTTGTTGCATGACATTGGGAAAACACGTTCCAAACGGTGGGAACCTGGTGTCGGATGGACTTTCCATAACCATAACATCATCGGGGCCAAGATGGTTCCAGGCATCTTCCGTAGGCTTAAGCTTCCCATGGGTATGGAAATGAAGTATGTGCAGAAAATGGTGGACCTGCACATGCGTCCTCAGGTGATTGCCGACAGCGAGGTGACTGACAGTGCTGTGCGCCGACTTCTAAACGATGCAGGAGACGATATTGACGACCTGATGACGCTGTGTGAGGCGGACATCACATCCAAAAACGAGGTTCGCAAAAAGTTTTTTTTGGAGAACTTCCGTATGGTTCGTGAGAAACTGGCCGATCTGCAGGTTAAGGACTACAAGCGTTTGTTGCAACCTGTTATTGATGGTAATGAAATCATGGAGATGTTCCATTTAAAGCCTTCCAGGGAGGTCGGTGTGTTAAAACAATACCTGAAGGATGCGGTATTGGACAACAAGGTGCCAAACGAGCGCGAGCCGTTGTTGGAGCTGTTGGCAGAGAAGGCTAAGCAGATGGGTTTGCTTTCCTGAGTTTCCGCATCGCCTTGTCGCGAATCTGTCTGACCCTTTCCCGTTTCAATCCTAACTGCTCACCAATCTCTGCCATCGTCATGTGTTGATATTCAATACCAAAGCAGCGCTTGATAACGGCTTGCTCACGTTCATTGAGTGTATTGATAGCTTTGGTCATATTGTCAGAGAGGGTGTTTTGCTCCAAAGTGGCATCAGTCCTTGGTGCTCCCTTGTCCTCAAGGACATTCAATAGGGTGTAGTTGTTGTTAGAACCGATGGGCAGGCTCTCATCGGTGGACATGATGGGAAAATCTCCAGTCAGTCGACTGATAGCATCCTCGATGCTCCTGCGGATGAAAGGGGCGGCAAACGTCACGAAAGGCTTCCCGCGGCTGGGGTCAAACTTGTCAGCTGCTTTCATCAGGCCGATACTTCCTTCACTAATCAGGTCGTCTGTACTTAATAACTCACTTTTATATTGGCGAGCCAGTGTGACCACATAACCCATGTTGCCCGTAATCAAGGCATCTCGTTCGCTTGTCTTCATCATTTTCTTTTTTTTTCAGTGTGCAAAGATACGAATAAGTATATGAAAAGCATGGTAAATTTTGTTAAATGTTGCATACCTTATATATATATTGCGAAATAATTAGTAATTTTGCAGGTTGAAAACTAAAAATAACATTTCAGGTTTTCGTAAAAAGATTAATAAATAAGTTATAAAATAGGTAAAAATGAAAAAAATGTTGATGTTTGCAGCTGTTGCTGCAACACTGGTTTCATGTGGAGGCGGCGGTGGCCGTCCTACATTCGGCGACAATGAGTATCCCGTGCAGGCTGCCGGTGTCTCAACTGCTGACATGCAGAGCACTTATCCTGCTACCATCAAGGGTGTACAGGATGTGGAGATTCGTCCAAAAGTTCAGGGTTTCTTGACACAGATTAATGTGAAAGAGGGTCAGACCGTTGTTTCAGGTCAGACCTTGTTCGTTGTTGATAATGAGACTTATCAGGCTCAGGTTCGTCAGGCTCAGGCTACGGTAAATACCGCCCAGCAGCAGGTAAATACTGCCAAGTTGACTTATGAGAATTCACAGCTGTTACACGCTAACAAGGTGATTGGCGACTATGAGTTACAGACTTCAAAGAATAGTTTTGAAAGTGCGAAGGCACAGCTTGCTCAGGCTCAGGCAAGCCTGGCTTCTGCTAAGGAGATGCTGAATTTCTGCTTTGTGAAAAGTCCTGCCACCGGTGTGGTTGGTACACTGCCTTTCAAGAAGGGCGCCTTGGTTAGCGCTTCTGACGTGTTGACAATGGTAAGCAATATCTCTTCTATGGAGGTTTATTTCTCTATCACTGAGAAGTATGCAATGGCTATCTCTCAGAACGGCGGACTGCAGAGCCTTCCTGCTGTGAAGTTGAAGTTGGCTGATGGTACGATCTATCCTCATGAAGGTAAGGTAACCAAGATGAGTGGTGTTATCGACCAGGCTACGGGTTCTGTACAGCTGATCGCCGCTTTCCCCAATGCCGAGAAAGTACTGAAGAGTGGTGGCGCAGGTACCATCATTATCCCTCGTCAGAACACCAATGCTATCATCATCCCACAGAGCTGCGTCAGTGAGGTGCAGAACAAGAAGTTCATCTATCTCTTGGGTGAGGGTAACAAGGTGAAGTATTCCGAGATAAAAGTTGATCCCCAGAACGACGGTGTTAACTATGTGGTTACTGAAGGCTTGAAGACAGGAGACAAGTATGTGACCAATGGTGTAACCAAACTGTCTGACGGTATGGAGATAGTGCCCATCACTCCTGAACGCTATGAGCAGAAAATTCAGGAGCAGGCCAAGGCTATGAGTGCAGGCGACATCGTGGGAGCTATGAAAAAGTAATTGGCTCAATTAATCGTTGAATTGTAAATCGTCAAATTGTAAATTATAATGACTTTTACGAATTTTATCAAACGCCCGGTGCTCTCTACGGTAATCTCTATCGTTATTGTGCTGCTGGGTTTCATCGGACTGGTCTCACTTCCTATTGAGCAGTATCCGAATATTGCACCGCCAAACATCATGGTGATAGCCAGTTATCCTGGTGCTGATGCTGAGACGGTGAAGAATGCTGTTGTTACGCCTCTTGAGGAGAGTATCAACGGTGTGGAAGGTATGGACTATATCACGTCAACGGCATCTCCGAGTTCAGCCATGATTCAGGTGATGTTCCGCCAGGGTATTAATCCTGATATGTGTGCCGTGAACGTGCAGAACCGCGTTTCTCAGGCAACCGCCTTGCTGCCTGCGGAGGTTAACCAGATTGGTGTCCGCGTGGTAAAGCGCCAGTCGTCACAGGTTCTCATGTATTCGTTGACCTCTGATGGTCGTTATGACGATGAGTTCTTAACCAACTATAATGCCATCAACCTGATACCGGCCTTGAAGCGTATCGAGGGCGTAGGCGATGCTTCCAGCTTCAGTTCGAAGACCTATGCCATGCGTATATGGCTCTATCCTGATGTGATGAAGCAGCATAACCTAGTGCCTGCCGATATCTCAGGAGTTTTGGCGGAACAGAATATCGAGGCAGCACCAGGTAAGTTCGGTCAACAGGCCAGTGGTGTGGCCTACGAATATTCGATGCGCTACACAGGACGTTTCAGAACCGCCGAGGAGTTTGGCAACATCATTATCAAGAGTGATGCCGTCGGACAGACACTTCGACTGAGAGACGTTGCTAAGATAGAACTGGGAGGTGAAGGCTATGACGTGTCGATGAAGAACAACGGCATGCCTTCTATCCTAACCATGATACAGCAGGTGGCAGGTTCTAATGCCAACCAGATTGCCAAGGAGGTAAAGGCTGAGCTGGAAGCCCAGAAGAAGCTGATGCCACCGGGCATGGAGGTAAAGATTAACTACGATGTTACGGAATTCCTCTATGCTTCTATCGAGGAGGTGGTATTCACCCTCTTCATGACGCTGGCACTCGTGTTCCTCGTGGTTTACATCTTCCTGCAGGATATGCGTTCTACGCTGATTCCTCTTATTGCGGTACCTGTATCCTTGGTGGGAACCTTCTTCTTCTTGAACGTGATGGGCTTCTCCATCAACCTGCTGGTTCTCTCCGCCCTGTTGTTGGCAATTGCCATTGTGGTGGACGATGCCATCGTGGTGGTTGAGGCTGTCCATGCTAAGTTGGACCAGGGTTATAAATCGCCTCTTTCTGCCTCTATCGATGCTATGAACGAGATTTCTGGTGCTATCATCTCCATCACGCTGGTGATGGCTGCCGTGTTCGTGCCTGTATCGTTCATTGGTGGTACGAGTGGAACGTTCTATCGTGAGTTCGGTGTCACGATGGCTGTGTCTATTATTATTTCGGCACTGAACGCCTTGACCTTGTCACCGGCCCTGTGTGCCATCTTCCTGAAGCCTCACGACGCGAATGGTCATGAGAAGAAGATGTCGCGTGTCGATCGTTTCCATCAGTCGTTCAACGTGGCTTTCGACACGACTATCGATAAGTATAAGAATATTCTCGAGAAACTGGTACACAAGCCATTGACCATCATCGCTACCGTCATTATCGGTATTGTAGTACTGGTGGTAACCCTGTCAACAACCAAGACGGGTCTGGTGCCTGACGAGGATACGGGTACTGTCTTCTGTACCATCTCTATGCCCCCTGCCACATCGGAGGCACGTACCAAGGAGGTGGTGGCACAGGTTGACTCTATCCTGTCACAGATTCCTGCCATCAAGAACCGTGAGATGGTGCAGGGCTATAACTTCATTGCAGGTTCGGGTTCCGATCAGGGTACGTTCATTATCAAGTTGAAAGACTTTGAAGAGCGCCAGAAAGGCCTGTGGTGGAAGATCAGTGGACTCTGGGAGGGGGACGGCATCTACCGTTTCTTCATCAATCCCCTCGATGCTACTGGTGTTATCGCCCAGATTTTCATCAAGACTGCCCATATCAAGGACGCTCAGATTCTGGCATTCTCACCCCCTATGATTCCTGGCTTCTCTGCTAACTCAGGTATCTCTCTGGTTATGCAAGACCGTACTGGTGGCGACCTGGGCAAGTTCTTCGGAATCGTTCAGGATTATCTGAAGGAGTTGAACAAGCGCCCCGAGTTCCAGATGGCTATGACATCATACAATCCGAACTATCCCCAGTACATGGTGAATGTTGATGTGGCTAAGTGTAAGCAGGTAGGTATCACTCCTACTGCCGTACTGACCACCCTACAGGGCTATTTCGGTGGATTGTATGCCTCTAACTTCAACAGCTATGGTAAGTTGTATCGTGTCATGATTCAGGGCTCCCCTGAGACACGTATGACCCCAGAGTCTATGAATAGCATTTATGTACGTACACCGGCAGGTATGTCGCCCGTACAGGAGTTCTGTCGTATGGAGCGTGTCTATGGACCTATGAACATCAACCGTTTCAACCTGTTTACGTCTATCAACGTGACAGGTACGGTGGCTGACGGCTATTCTACCGGTGAGGCCTTGAAGGCTGTTCAGGAGGTGGCTGCTGAAGTGCTACCTGCTGGATATACCTACGACTTCTCTGGTCTGACTCGTGAGGAGGCCAAGGCATCGAACACCACGGGAATCATCTTCCTGCTGTGTTTCATCTTCATTTACTTGATTCTGTCGGCACAGTACGAGTCATACATCCTTCCGCTGTCTGTGGTGCTCTCCGTACCTTTCGGTCTGGCAGGCTGTTTCCTCTTTACACAGTTGTTCGGCCACGCTAACGATATCTATATGCAGATTTCGCTGATTATGCTGATTGGACTGTTGGCTAAGAATGCCATCCTGATAGTTCAGTTCGCCCTAGAGCGTCGTCAGATGGGTATGGCACTTACTTGGTCTGCTGTGCTGGGTGCTGCAGCCCGTCTGCGTCCTATTCTGATGACCTCACTGGCTATGGTTATTGGTCTGTTGCCTATGATGTTTGCCAGTGGTGTAGGTAAGAATGGTAACCAGACGCTGGGTGCTGCTGCCGTTGGTGGTATGTTCATTGGTACCATTCTACAGCTCTTCGTCGTTCCTACGCTGTTCGTTATCTTCCAAGGCCTTCAGGAGAAGATTAGTCCGTTGAAGTTCGATGATGAGGAGAACGAAGAAGTTGCAGCCGAGTTGGCTCAGTATGCACAAGCAAAACCTGTTGATTATGATTTGGAGAAGTAATATGAAGAAACTGATGATGATGATGTCCGCAGCCTTGCTGTTGTCAAGTTGTGGACTATACAATAAATACGAGCGTCCCGATGTGAACACCACAGGACTCATTCGCGACGCTCTGTCCGACGTGGACACACTCGCCGTGCAGGATACCGCCTCCTTTGGTAACCTGCCCTGGCGTAGCGTCTTCACTGATCCGCAGCTGCAGCAGCTCATTGAGCAGGGACTGGCCAAGAATGCTGACCTGCTGAATGCCGCCCTCTCTGTACAGATGTACGAGACCATGCTGAAAGCTGCCAAGCTGGCCTTCCTTCCTGCTGTTAATATAGGAAGTACACAACAGCAGATGGGCTCCATCTCTACGGTGCATACCGACCCGTCTTCTACCGTCAAGTCGTATTCTTTCCCTGCCACGGCTACGTGGACCCTCGACCTCTTCGGCAATATCCTGTCGCAGAAGCGCTCTACGCAGATGAAGCTCCTTGGCACGAAAGACTACCAGATGGCTGTCCGTGCACAGGTTATCGGAGGCATTGCCAACTGTTACTATACCTTGCTGATGCTCGATGAGCAGCTTCGTATCGTAACGTCGATGAGTGAGATGGCCAAGGAGACGTGGGATATGATGAAGTTGCAGTATAATCTGGGACGTATGCGCTCTACCAGTGTGCAGAGTGCGGAGGTTGCCTACCTGTCAACACTGACACAGGCCAACGATTTCCGTCGTCAAATCCGTTCTACGGAGAATGCCCTCTGCCTGCTCATCGGACAGGCGGGTCAGCAGATTCCCCGTACCACGCTGGCTCAGCAGTCATTGCCTACAGAGTTCTCTGCAGGTGTGGGTGCTGCCTTGCTGAAGAACCGTCCTGACGTGCATAATGCCGAGATGACACTGGCTTCTTGTTTCCATGATGTCCAGACGGCTCGCTCGCAGTTCTATCCCAGCATTACCATAGGTGCTTCTGCCAGTTTCGGTAACTTGACAGGTACGATGAATCCCGGTAAGTGGACCACCACCTTCTTTGGCAGCCTGTTGCAGCCCATCTTCAACCGCGGTGCCCTGACTGCTAAGCTGAAGGTTACCAAACTTCAGTACGAGCAGGCTTTCAACACCTGGCAGAATGCCATTCTCAAGGCTGGCAACGAGGTGTCTAATGCTCTCGTCAACTACAACCAGTATGATGCCAACTCTCAGATTGAGAGCCAGCGTATCGAGGTCTTGACGAAGAACGTGGAGGATACCCGATCTCTTTATAAGAGTAGTGGCTCCAGCTATCTGGAGGTGCTTACGGCACAACAGCAACTGCTCTCTGCTCAGATCAATAAGGTTACTGATGACTTCAATAAGATGCAGGCAGTAGTATCGCTCTATACTGCTCTTGGCGGAGGAGGAAAATAATTAATTAATAAATTTAATTATGGCAAGTGAAATAAGTCCAAAAGCCGAAATATCGCCCAAGGCGAAAATAGGCAATAATTGTAAGATATTCCCCTTCGTGTATATCGAGGATGATGTAGAGATTGGCGATAACTGTATCATCATGCCTTTCGTGTCTATTCTTGACGGAGCACGTATCGGTAGTAACAACAAGATACACCAGGGAGCCGTGATTGCTGCCCTGCCACAGGATTTCAACTATCGTGGTGAGAAGTCGTTTGTTAAGATAGGCAACAACAATGTGATTCGCGAGAATGTGGTCATCAATCGCGGAACCTACCGAGAGGGATGTACCACGATAGGTGATCATAACTTCCTGTTGGAAGGTACCCATATCAGTCACGACACCGTAGTAGGTGCCAACTGCGTGTTTGGTAATGGTGTCGAGATAGCAGGCGACTGCATCATCGGCAACGGTGTCATCTTCTCTACCGGAGCCATTCAGAATGCCAATACGCGTGCTGGTGACCTGTCGTTGATACAGGCTGGTTGTGCCTTCTCCCACGATGTGCCTCCCTACGTTATTGCCGGAGGCACTCCTATGGAGTATGGCGGTGTGAACACGAAGATCCTGGAACTTGCTAGTATTGATAAAAAGGTACAGAAACACATTGCCAATGCATACCGTTTGTTGTTCCATGGAAAGACCAGCGTGTTCGATGTTATCAACCAGATCAAGGCGCAGGTGCCTGATGGTCCTGAAATCCAGAACATCATCACGTTCCTCGAACATTCTAAGCGAGGCATTATGTGTAAGTAAGGAAATAGTGCAAGAACAAAGAATCCCGTCATGCTATGTGGCGGGATTCTTGTTGTTAGTATGATGCTGTGCAGGGAATGCCTGCTGCTATCACCCTGTCTCGGATAGCGTCCAGCTGTTCATGGGTGGCTTTCTCCAGTCCCTGTGCCGGTGTCTCACGGTCAATAGTATATACCATCACCTGTTGAGGCTTGATTGTCTTGATTGTCTCCAGCCAAGGACCGACGTATTCCTCTCCAGTGTTGTCCACGCTCTTTCCCTGATAAGCTCCACGCATGAACATCGTTTGGATGATGATATGTCCGTGGAAGGCTTTCATGTGTTCTATGATACGCTTCACGTCATAGGAGCCTGTGGGCCGGTCTGTTTGCTGGATATATGTCTCGTCCACTGTGTCCAGCTTCAGGATGTTGTCATCTACCCGCATCAGGGCATCATGAACCTGTTGCCGGTGAATGAATGTGGAATTGCTCAGCACGCACACTTTCGCCTTCGGACAATATTTGTCTCGCAAGCGGATGGTCTCGTCAATAATCTCCGCAAAATGTGGATGACTGGTAGGCTCTCCGTTGCCGGCAAATGTCAATACGTCAGGCAGTTGTCCTTCTGCCTTCATCTCCTCCAGTTTAGCCTCCAGTTTGCAGACCACTTCCTCCCGTGTCGGCATGGGCAGGGTAGGGCGACGCTCCTCGTTGAAGCCACACTCGCAATAGATACAGTTAAACGAACACATCTTACCATCGGCAGGCAGCAGGTTGATGCCCAGCGAGATGCCTAGACGACGGCTATGGATAGGACCGAAAATCGGTGATGCATAAATGATAGTACTCATAACAGCGCAAAATTACAAAATAATTCTTAATAGTTAGCGAGTATTTCATAATTATTTTGTAATTTTGCACGAAAAAGTGTGCGAGAACAATCTTCGCCTCAGCAATAGATAAGCATGTTGCGTTCGGTTTACACTGTTCTTGTCACGAAATTAGGTGTATTACGTCTAAGAAAGTACAATGAGTAAGAAGAAGAAAAGAGCCCGCAACCGACGTGGTATGCAGGCTGTTACATTATGTATAAGCACTACGATGGTGCTCGTTTTGTTGGGCATGGTGGTGTTCTTTGTGTTATCAGCCCGTAATCTGTCGGCTCACATGAAGGAGAATCTCATGGTTACCGTGATGCTGAAAGATAGTGTATCGGTGAATGATGCCCATCTGTTCTGCCGCGATTTGTATCATCGCCCCTATTCCCATAAAATAGATTATATTAGCAAGGAACAGGCTCAGCGCGAGCAAATAAAGGAGTTGGGCAGTGATCCCACGGAGTTCCTGGGCTTCAACCCTTTCCCAGCGACCCTTGAAATCCGGTTGTCTTCCGACTATGCCAATAGCGATTCACTGAAGTGGATAGTCAAAGAGATTCGTAAGGACAGCAGGGTGAGTGACCTGACGTATATGGAAGATCTTATGGATAAGGTCAATTCCAACTTGAGGCGTGTCAGCATCGTGCTTTTGATATTGGCTTTGCTGCTGACCTTCGTGTCGTTCTCGTTGATAAGCAATACGGTGCGCCTGAGCATCTATGCCCGCCGATTCGTCATCCACACCATGAAGTTGGTGGGAGCTTCCTGGGGCTTTATCCGTCGTCCGTTCATCAAGCAGGCTATCGGTGTCGGTGTTGTTGCTGCCCTGTTGGCTAATGGCGTGTTGGGAGGTGGTGTCTATGGCCTCTACCTCACTCAGCCAGGCATGCTCGACATTGTGACGTGGGACGTGCTGGCTATTACAGCTGCTGCCGTGTTCTTGTTCGGCATCCTTATCACCGCTTTCTGCGCATGGTTGGCCGTGAATAAATTCCTGCGTATGACGGCTCATGAGTTGTATAAAATTTAATCTCGATAAGCGTAAACGATAATAATATGGATAAAAAAGATTTCGCATTCGATAAAGTCAACTATATACTGTTGGCTATTGGCATGGCTGTGGTCATCATCGGTTTCCTGTTGATGAGTGGTTCCGGCTCTTCTGAAACCGCCTATGACCCTGACATTTTCAGTGCCCGTCGCATCAAGGTAGCTCCCGTGGTGTGTCTCCTGGGCTTTGTGTCTATGATTTATGCTGTAGTGCGCCGTCCCAAGTCGGACAAACAGATAGAGAAAGATAATAAGGAGGGCAAGGCATGACGTGGATAGAGACCGTTATCATTGCTATCGTCGAAGGTCTGACGGAATTTCTGCCCGTATCCTCTACCGGGCACATGATTATCACGCAGAACCTGTTGGGTATTCCCCAGGGCGACCCTTTTGTACATGCCTTCACGTTTATCATCCAGTTTGGAGCCATTCTCTCGGTGGTTTGTCTCTATTGGAAGCGTTTCTTCGTGTTCGATAATACACCGGCTCCCGAGGGCAGCAACCTTTTTCAGCGCTTGAAGCATCGTTTCTATTTCTATTGGTTGCTCATCGTCGGTGTAATACCTGCCATTGTGATTGGACTACTGGCAAAGAAGTCGGGTCTCCTCGACTGGCTTCTCGACTCCGTTCTCGTTGTGGCAATCATGCTAGTTGTAGGTGGTGTATTCATGCTCTTCTGCGACAAGTTGTTCAATAAGGGTAATGATCAGAACAAAGTGAACGAGAAACGAGCCTTTAACATCGGCCTCTACCAGTGTATCTCTGTCATTCCCGGTGTGTCGCGCTCTATGGCAACCATCGTAGGTGGTATGACACAAGGACTGACGCGCCAGCGTGCTGCTGAGTTCTCATTCTTCCTAGCCGTTCCCACTATGGCAGGTGCTACGTTGTTAGACCTGCTTGACCTGCTAAAAGAAGACACCTCGTGGGCTACCACTCATAACATCACGATGCTCATCCTGGGTTGTGTGGTGGCTTTCATCGTGGCTTTGTTAGCCATGAAGTGGTTTGTGGCTTTCCTTACTAAATATGGCTTTAAGGCCTTCGGATACTATCGTATCATTGTCGGTGGCATCATCCTTGTCTTGTTGCTCACCGGTCACTCATTAGCAATGGTTGATTAAATGAACTTTACAGAGGGCGAATATATCTATGTCAACAAGCCTTATCGGATGACCTCATTCGGTGCACTGGCTTTTGTCCGTACACGTGTGTCACGCCGTGTGGGTGTGAAACGGGTGAAAATCGGACACGCCGGCACGTTGGACCCGCTGGCTACTGGCGTACTCATCCTCTGCACGGGGAAGAAAACCAAGGAGATAGAGCGTCTGCAACTCCATACCAAGGAATATACGGCAACGCTCCAGTTAGGTGCCACCACACCCAGCTATGATATGGAGCACGAGGTTGATGCCACCTATCCCACCGCTCATATCACACGCGAACTTATCCTTCAGACCTTGGAACATTTCAAGGGTGATATCCAACAGGTGCCACCCGAATATTCCGCCTGTAAGATTGGAGGTGACCGCGCCTACGAACTAATGCGCAAGGGCAAGGACGTGGCATTGACTTCCAAGACGGTGCATGTCGATGAGATAGAGCTGACGGACTTCGATGCCGAGAAGATGCTCATGAGCATCCGGGTCGTCTGTGGCAAGGGCACTTACATCCGTTCCTTGGCGCGCGATATTGGGCGTGCCCTGAACAGTGGGGCTTATCTTACCGCTCTTTGCCGTACCCGTGTGGGCGATGTCCGCATCAGCGATTGCCTCACCATCGACGCCTTCTCCGAATGGCTCGACCAACAAGAAATCGAAACAACCAAATAAAAATGCAATATTAACTACGCATTGAATCTATGAAGCTGTCACAATTCAAATTCAGATTACCTGAGAATCTGGTGGCCTTGGAACCACCCCACCGTGTGTTCAACAACGAAGATGGCACGGTAGAGAAAGTTTATCATCGTGATGAATGCCGCCTGATGGTGCTCCATCGCAAGAGCGAGACGATTGAGATGTTCGAGAAAGATGCCGATGGCAACGATACCGACCGTTTCCTGACCTTCCGCAACATCATCGACTATTTCGATGAAGGCGACGTCATGATGCTCAACGATACCAAGGTGTTCCCCGCCCGTCTCTATGGCACGAAGGAAAAGACCGATGCGAAGATTGAGGTGTTCCTGCTCCGTGAGTTGAACGAAGAGTTGCGTCTGTGGGATGTCCTCGTGGAGCCGGCCCGTAAGATACGTATTGGCAATAAGCTCTTCTTCGACGAGGATGGACCAATGGTTGCCGAGGTTATCGACAATACCACCAGCCGTGGACGTACGCTGCGTTTCCTCTACGACTGTCCTCACGATGAGTTCAAGCGCGAGCTGTTTGCCTTAGGTTCCGCTCCCTTGCCCCGTTATATTGTCGATAAGCGTGATGTTACACCCGACGATACGGATAATTTCCAGACCATCTTTGCCAAGCACGAGGGTGCTGTCACTGCTCCCTCTGCCGGACTGCACTTCAGTCGTGAGCTGATGAAGCGCCTCGAAATCCGTGGCATCAACTTCGCTTTCCTCACTGTCCATTGCGGACTGGGCTGTTACGATCCTATTGAGGTGGAAGACCTTACCAAGCATAAGATGAGCTCTGAGCAGATGAGGATCAACAGCGAGGCTTGTGCCATTGCCAACGAGGGTAAGGCCGGTGGTCACCGTCTCTGTGCCATAGGCATCAGCGGATTGCGTGCTTGCGAGTCTGCCGTGGGTACCGATGGCATGCTGAAGGAGTACGACGGATGGACCAATAAGTTCATTTTCCCACCCTATGAGTTTGGCTTTGTCAACTCGCTGGTAGCCAATTTCTACCATTCCGAATCCACGATGGTGATGGCTACGGCTGCCTTTGGAGGTTACGACTTGGTGATGAAGGCCTACGAGGTGGCTGTCGAGAACGGCTATCAGTTTGGCTGCTATGGTGATGCCATGCTTATCCTGGACGACTAAGTGACACCGTGAGCAATCTGGTGCAGCATCATGTATATCTCGGACTGGGGTCTAACCTCGGAGACCGTAGGCACAACCTGACCGAGGCCATCCGTCTCATCGGCGAACGGGTAGGCGAGGTGGTGCGCCAGTCGTCCTTCATCGAGACAGAGCCGTGGGGTTTCCAGTCCGACCATGCTTTCCTCAATGCCGTCGTGCTCTGCCTCACCGACAAGACACCACGCGAGGTGCTTCAGCTCACCCAGCAGATAGAGCGTGCCTTGGGAAAGACCAAGGCGCATGCCACCAAGAGGGAGGGATCACCTCCCGCCTCTTACCACAATCGTCCTATCGACATTGACATCCTGCTCTATGACGATTGGACTGTCCAAGAGCCCGATTTGCAGATACCCCATCCTCTCATGCACGAGCGCGACTTCGTGATGATTCCGTTAAATGAAATTACTAACCAATATTAACACAAACTGCGTATGAAAAAACTAATCTGTTTGCTGATGATTGCCATGGGTATCACTGCCCATGCACAGAACCCGTACAAGAAGTTCACCCAGAACCTCCCGTTCAAGATGCCCGAGGTGAAGGCTCCCGTCATTCCTAACCGTCAGGTAAACCTCCGCGACTTCGGTGCCGTGAACGATGGTGTCACCCTTAACACACAAGCCTTTGCCAAGGCCATCGATGCACTATCGAAGCAGGGTGGTGGACGCCTTGTCGTTCCCCAGGGGGTGTGGTTCACCGGACCCATTGTCCTCCAGTCGAACATTGATCTGCATCTTGAGGTAGGTGCCGTTATCCAGTTCTCTGGCGATGAAGCCCTCTATCCCATCATTAAGACCTCTTTCGAAGGACTCGACACCCGTCGTTGTCAGTCGCCGCTGAGTGCCAATGGTGCCCAGAACA
The DNA here is from genome assembly GCA_902770195.1 of uncultured Prevotellaceae bacterium. Lineage (GTDB taxonomy): Bacteria > Bacteroidota > Bacteroidia > Bacteroidales > Bacteroidaceae > Prevotella. The sequence goes on along the minus strand of CACXSA010000010.1, from coordinate 1,191 downwards.
TAGCCATCACCGGCAATGGCGTTATCGATGGCAACGGACAATACTGGCGTCCCGTTAAGAAGTCGAAGGTCACCGATGCCCAGTGGAAGGAAATCATGAGCCGTCCCGGTGGTGTCGAGATGAAGAAAGGCTACTGGGTTCCCAACCAGGGCTACGTACAGGGAGAGCAGGGTGCCAATATGAATGTGCCCAATGCCCAGACCGAAGAAGAGTGGAATGCCATCAAGCGTTTCCTCCGTCCTGTCATGATCTCCCTCGTCAACTGTAAGAATGTGCTCCTCCAGGGTGTCATCTTCCAGAACTCACCCGCTTGGAACATTCACCCCCTGATGTGCGAGAACATCATCCTCGACAATGTACTGGCACGTAATCCTGCCTACGCACAGAACGGCGATGCCCTCGACCTGGAATCCTGCAAGAATGCGCTCATCGTCAATTCCAAGTTCGATGCCGGCGACGATGGCATCTGCATCAAGAGCGGTAAGGACAAGGACGGTCGCCGTCGCGGTCGTCCCTGCGAGAATGTCGTTGTCGATGGCTGTACCGTCTTTGCCGGTCATGGCGGCTTCGTGGTAGGCTCCGAGATGAGCGGCGGTGTTCGTAACATCCTCGTGGAGAACTGCCAGTTCCTCGGCACCGATGTCGGTCTCCGCTTCAAATCCACTCGCGGTCGTGGCGGTATCGTTGAGAATATCAATATCAACAACGTTTCTATGACCGACATCAAGACCGATGCCATCACCTTCAATATGTACTATGGTGGCAAGTCGGTTGCTGAGATGCTTGCCGATGGCGACAACCCCGACAATCAGACCAAGATGCCCGTCAATGAGGAAACCCCCATCTTCCGCAATATCAACATCAAGAACATTGTCTGCAATGATGCCGGTCGCGCCATGGAGTTCAACGGACTTCCCGAGATGCCTATCGACGGTATCACCCTCGAGAATGTCATGATTCAGGCTAAGAAGGACGCTGTATTCACCAACTGCCAGAATATCAAGAAGACCAACGTCGTTGTCAAGGTCGTGAAATAATAAGCATAACGGCAAATAATTAGCCCCAAAAGGATAACAACACAATAAGCCCAAGAATATAACGACAAATAATAAGCCCCGCAGTGTTAATTGCGGGGCTTATTTTTATGCTGACCGGTTTTGTCCGGTCAGCGGGGAGTCAATCTTATTCAGC
>CACXSA010000009.1 GCA_902770195.1 uncultured Prevotellaceae bacterium | reverse complement strand
GGGTACCATGCGCTTCGGACTGCGCTCGAAGTCGGTGGAGGACGTGAACAAGGTGAAGAGCTCGCTGATTACCAGTCGCCGCATCATCTTCACTCCCGACGTGGATCTGAAGGACGAGCTGAAGAACACGGCTATCGTCATCACCTGCTACGACCGCGACGGCAAGGAGGTGAAGCGCGTGACCAGTGACGACGACGCAGAGGTGGAGGACAACGAGAACCCCGGTGGTTCTAACGACAACCAAAGCCAGGGCGGAACTACGGGTAACGGTGACGACAACGGTGGCGGCAGCGGAGGCGATGAAGCCTAAGGCGAAAAGAGTGCCCCCACAAGGGGCCTCTTTTCTAGTGAAAAGTGAAAAGTGAATAGTGAAAAGTGAAGGCTGAAGGCTCTTTGACCTGAAGGTGCAAAGCGACCTGAGGGTCGAGCGGAAGGCTGAAGTAAGAAGTAGCGTATGAAGAAGAATCGGATTATTGAGGTAGTGGTGAAGGTTGTAGTAGCCGCCCTCACAGCTTTCCTGACGGCACTGGGGACGACCAGTTGCATGGGACGAGGACCGTTTTAACGGTTAAGGGTTAACGGTTAAGGGTTAACGGTTAAGGGTTAAGGGTTAACGGTTAAGGGTTAAGGGTTAACGGTTAAAGGTTAAAGTGAAAAGCGGAGTGACCAATGATGGTTGCTCCGCTTTATGTTGAGCCTCTTGTCGGATTCGAACCAACGACCCCGAGATTACAAATCGTGCTCTGGCCAACTGAGCTAAAGAGGCGGGTGGGCAGCTGTCTGCATCGCGCCGCTACAACCAAGTACCCTTGCTATGTTCCCATCCTGGGGGATTCCGAGGGAGCTGGCCGTACAGGACTGCCCGTTTTTGCGGGTGCAAAGGTAGGCATAATAAATGAGAAATGAGAAATGAGGAATGAGAAATTAGCATCAGCGGCCGCGCATTTAACTTTTTTTAGCGGATTGCGGCTTCATTTCTCATTTCTCATTTCTCATTTCTCATTATTTATCAGTACCTTTGACGTTTGTCGAAGGTACTACGTCATGGAAATAAAATAAAAAACCATTTTTATTTGTATTTCTCATAACTTAATCGTACCTTTGCACCCGATTATGACACCTATAGAGTATAAACAACTGAAAGCGTTCGCACGACAGGACGGTGCTCTGCTGTCGCTGCTGTGGATAGGAAGTTTCGCCTGTTACATACAGGGGCTGACCTCCCCAGCCTTGGCGTTGGCGGCGGTGGTGCTGATGATTATATCGCCGTTTTACGCTGCGAACCGCCTGCGCCACTTCCGCGACTATGCCCGCGAGGGGATCATCTCCTTCAAGCGGGGCTATGCCTACACGGTGATGAGCTTCTTCTATGCCGGACTGTTGCTGGCAGCAGCTATCTACGTGTATTTCGAATTCATGGACGATGGCTACGTGCTGCGTGTGTATAGCACGGTGATCAACTCGGAGGAGGGCAGGAAACTGCTGGAGGTGTATGGTCTGAAGAACGAGATGAAGCAGGGTTTACAGGATCTGTATGACATGCGCCCGATAGATTTTGCACTGAACTCGCTGACGATAGGCATCATGGCAGGATTCTTCCTGGGTATGCCGATAGCTGCGCTCATGAGGCGCAACTGCGTTGCTAGTGAACAGTGAAGAGTGAAGAGTGAACAGTGAACAGTGAAGAGTGAAGAGTGAAGAGTTATGGATATATCAGTTATAGTACCTTTGTACAATGAGGATGAGTCGCTGCCAGAGCTGTATGCGTGGATAGAGCGCGTGATGGCGGCGAACAAGTTCACATATGAAGTGATTTTCGTGAACGACGGCTCTACGGACCATTCGTGGGACGTCATCAAGGAGCTTGCAGCCCGCTCGGAGCACGTGAAGGGCATCAAGTTCCGCAGGAACTACGGCAAGTCGCCAGCCTTGTATTGTGGATTCAAGGAGGCTCAGGGCGACGTGGTCATCACGATGGATGCAGACTTGCAGGACTCGCCCGACGAGATTCCCGAGCTGTACCGCATGATCAAGGAGGACGGCTACGACCTGGTGAGCGGCTACAAGCAGAACCGCAAGCAGGGCGACCCCCTGTCGAAGACCATTCCCACCAAGCTGTTCAACGCAACGGCCCGTAAGGTGAGCGGCATCAAGAACCTGCACGACTTCAACTGCGGACTGAAGGCTTACCGTAAGGATGTGATCAAGAATATCGAGGTGTATGGCGAAATGCACCGCTACATGCCCTATCTTGCTAAGAATGCAGGCTTCGACAAGATTGCCGAGAAGCCCGTGCACCATCAGGCCCGTAAGTTCGGTAAGTCGAAGTTCATGGGCTGGAACCGCTTCGTGAACGGCTACCTCGACCTGCTGACGCTGTGGTTCCTGGGCACGTTTGGCAAGAAGCCCATGCACGTGTTCGGATTCCTGGGCACCATCGTGTTCATGATAGGTTTCTTGTCGGCAGCCTTCCTGGGCATTGAGAAGGCGTGGGCCCTGTATAACGGGGTGCCCATGCGACTGGTGACCAATTCGCCTTTCTTCTACATCGCACTGACCATGATGATGATTGGTACACAGCTGTTCCTGGCGGGATTCTTGGGCGACCTGATCAGCCGGAACAGTGCGGGACGCAACGACTACCAAATCGCTGAAACGATTTGAAATGAAAGAGATGAAAGAAATGAAAGAGATGAAAGGCTTAAAAGGCCTGATGACGGTGCTGATACTCACTCTGTTCGCGGCACTCATTTCATGTTCGAACATTGACTGTCCGTTGAACCATAACGTGGCAACGCGATTCCAGCTGCTGAAGCCCGACGGAAAACCGGACACGCTGCTGGCGGACACCATGTGGGTGCTGACCACGAGAATGAACGGAACAGACACGCTGGTGCTGAACAGGCTGTGTGGCAGCAATGCTACGGGATTCAGTCTGCCCATCAGCCATACTCAACCCGAGGATGCCTTCCTGGTGCTGATGAGGAAAGAAGGTCAGACAGAGGGCTATTACTATGACAGCATCATCGTGGAGAAAGAAGACATAGAACACTTTGAATCGGTCGATTGCCAGCCTTCGTTTTTCCATAAGATTACCGGTGTGAGATGCAAGAAACACTTCATCGACTCTGTAGTTATCAACAACCCTGACGTGAACTATGACACAAAGACGCCTGCACATATCCGCCTTTACCTCAACCCTGATTTTTAGTCTCCTGTGGCTCGTGGCAATGCCTACGGCAACCCATGCACAGCAGAAGAAAAAGATGGCTGTCGAGGAGAAAGACACCATTCCCCTCTTCAGGGGTTTAGCCCTGTCGTTCGACTTGGTGGGACCTGCCACGCTGGCACTCAGCGATCGCGGCGAGATAGAAGGAGCCTTGCGCGTGAACCTGCGCGACAAGTGGTTCCCTATTGTGGAAATCGGTGTAGGACGTGCCAACCGCAACGACGACGAGGTGACACACCTGACGTACAAGACGACGGCACCCTACTTCCGTGTGGGTATGGACTGGAACATCATGAAGAACAAGCATGCTTCCAACCGTCTGTATGCGGGCTTCCGCTATGCCTTCACCGCCTATAAGGTGGACATCACCCGCGCGAACCTGCCCGACCCTGTATGGGGATACACCTCGGACTTCGGTGAAACGGGCATGAGTTGCTCCATGCACTGGCTGGAGGGTGTGTTCGGCATTGACGCCAAGATATACGGTCCGCTGCACCTGGGATGGGCAGTACGCTACAAGCGACGCCTGATGCATAGCGACGGCAATCTGGGCGGCACGTGGTATGTTCCGGGATTCGGCATTAACGACAAGGACGGCTTCGCTGCGAACTTCAACGTGATTATCGACATATAATGATGTATGATGGCTGATGTATGATGGCTGATGTATGATGGCTGATGTGTGATGGCTGATGTAAGAGAAAAAACTTAAGACTATGGATGAAAAAAGAAAGAAAAAACTGATATGGCAACTGCCATTCCTAACCCTGCTGATAGTGGGAACCATCCTTATCATCAGGCAACAGCACGTGACGCCGTACCAGAAGAACGCAGGACTCATCTTCGGAACGACCTATAACATCACGTACCAGAGTGACGAAGACCTGCATAAAGAGGTGCTGGCCAAGCTGAAGGAAGTGGACGGTGCCCTGTCGATGTTCAACGAAAAGAGCACCATCACAAAAATCAACAACAACGAGGACGTGACACCGTCGGAAATGTTCACCGACGTGTTCCAGCTGGCACAGGAAATCAGTCAGGAGACCAACGGAAGCTTCGACATCACGGTGGCTCCGCTGGTGAACATCTGGGGCTTCGGATTCAAAAAGGGCGAAGAGCCCAGCAAGCATGCCATAGACTCGCTGAAGGCACTGATAGGCTATCAGAAGGTGGGCTACAACGGAAAGCGTATCGTGAAGAAAGACCCCCGTATCACGCTGGACTGCTCAGCCATTGCGAAAGGCTACGGTGCTGATGTGGTGGCTCGCCTGCTGGACGAGAAAGGCATCAAGAACTACCTGGTAGAGATAGGTGGCGAGGTGGTGACGAAAGGTATCAGCGAGAAACGCGTGCCTTGGAAAATCGGGGTGACGAAACCTACCGAGGACCCCACCGAGACGGGTGATCTGCAAACAGTGCTGAACGTGACGGATAAGGCAATGGCTACCAGCGGCAACTATCGGAACTTCTACTATAAGGGTGGAAAGAAATATGCCCACACCATAGACCCCAAGACGGGCTATCCCGTACAGCATAACATCCTGTCGGCTACCGTGCTGTGCGATGAGTGTGCACGCGCTGACGCCTTCGCCACCGCCTTTATGGTGATGGGACTGGAAAGGGCCAAGAAGGTGCTGGAGAAAAACCCTGACCTGATGGTCTATTTCATCTACGACAAGAACGGACAGAACGACGTGTGGTTCTCGCCTTCGCTAAAAGACAAGATACTGCAATGACCATCTACGACCAACTGACGCAATTCACCCTGTTTCAAGGCATGAGCCGAGCCGACCTCATGGAGGTGGTGACACATACCCGACTGGGATTTATGAAGGTAAAAGGAGGCAAGAAAATCGTGAAGGAGGGAGAGGACTGCTCCCTCCTGATACTGATGACGAATGGCGAACTGGAGTGTGAGACCATCAGCGACGACCACCAATGCAGGGTATTGGAAAAAATAAGTGCACCCTATATGATACAGCCTGAACGACTCTTCGGTATGACGCAGAAATACTCGTCGTCATTCAAAGCCATGTGTGACTGCAACTTCATCACCATCGACAAGACGGAAGTGCTGCTACTGCTGGAGACCCAGCTGGTGTTCCGCTTGAACCTGCTGAACGTGCTGGCTGCCGACGCACAACGCATGAGGCACAGAGCGTGGCAATCGGCGCCGAAGACGCTGAAGGAACGCATCATACGCTTCTTCTTCTCACGATGCACCTACCCTGCCGGTGCCAAGACATTCTATATACTGATGAGACAAATTGCCAACGAACTGAACGACAGCAGGTTAGACATCAGCAAGGAACTGAACGGAATGGAGAACGACGGACTGCTGACACTGTACCGGGGAAGAATAGACATCCCCATGCTGGAGAGGTTGCTGATGTGAAGATAAGTTATTTTACGCCATAGACTTTTGTTGTTTCAGGAATAATTTATAATTTTGCACGATAAAAAGAAAAGAAACGTTAGTATGAGCGAACATAAGAACCCATTTTTAGAACCCTACAATACACCGCACGACACCGTGCCCTTTGACCGTATCCGACTGGAGGACTACGAGGAAGCCTTTATGGAAGGCATCCGTAGGGATAACGAGCAGATAGAAAAGACCATCAACAACCCGGAGAAGCCTACCTTCGACAACACCATCATCTACACGGAGGAGGACGAGGGCTACTACGACCTGCTGTCGCGCGTGAGCACCGTGTTCTTCAACCTGCTGAGTGCTGAGACGAACGACGAGATGGACGCTCTGGCACAGAAGATGCAACCCATACTGACACAACATGCCAACGACGTAAGGCTGAACCCACGCCTGTTTGAGAGAATCCGTCAGGTACACCTGCACCACAGAAAACTGACAGCTGAGGAGAAGATGCTGCTGGACAACTGCTACGAGGGCTTCGTGCGTTCGGGAGCATTGCTGGACGAGAAAGGAAAGGAACAACTGCGCCAACTGACGGAGGAGGCCTCCATGCTGAGCCTGCAGTTCTCGCAGAACCTGCTGAAGGAGAACAAGGCATTCACCCTGCACATCACCGACGAGGCACAGCTGGAGGGACTGCCTGAGACAGCCCGCGAAGCCGCCGCCCTGACAGCAAAGGAGATGGGACAGCAGGGATGGGTGTTCACCCTGGACATGCCCTCCTACTTGCCCTTCATGACCTATTCCACGCAACGCGAGCTGAGAAAACAGCTTTACATGGCGCATAACACCGTGTGTACGCACGACAACGAGGAAAACAATCTGGCGATTTGCAAACGTCTGATTAACCTGCGCCGCGAGATAGCACAACTGTTGGGGTACAAGACCTATGCCGACTACGTGCTGAAGCGTCGCATGGCTTCTAATACACGCAACGTCTATAAGTTGTTGGACGACTTGATTGACGCCTATAAGCCCACTGCCGTCAAGGAGCGCGAGGAACTGAAAAGAACCCTACCCCGCCCCATCCAAAAAGAGGGGGGAATGAAGCCGTGGGACTCCGCCTTCTACACACACCAGTTGCAGATGAAGAAATACAACCTGGATCAAGAGATGCTGCGTCCGTATTTCGAGCTGAAGAATGTCATCAAGGGTGTCTTCGGACTGGCTAACAAACTGTACGGAATCACTTTCAAAGAAAACAAGGACATTCCTGTATATCATCCCGACGTTAAGGCGTATGAGGTATTCGACAAGAACGGAGAATACCTGGCTGTATTCTATGCTGATTTCCATCCGCGCAAGGGCAAACAAGGCGGTGCCTGGATGACAGAATACCAGGGACAGCATATAGAAATTAGAAATGAGAAATTAGAAAGGAGTAATCGACAAAGTCGCTTTGACCTCGGTCAAAGAAATGGGAAGGAGAGGTCGCTCAATGTCAGGCCGCACGTCAGTGTGGTGATGAACCTGACGAAGCCCACAGAGGAAAAGCCTGCCCTGCTGACTCTGGGTGAGGTGGAGACATTCCTCCATGAGTTCGGCCACTCCCTGCACGGCATGTTTGCCAATACCCGTTTTGAAAGCCTCAGCGGTACGAATGTATGGTGGGACTTCGTGGAGCTGCCTTCGCAATTCATGGAGAACTACGCTATCGAGAAGGAGTTTCTGCGTACCTTCGCTTTCCACTACCAGACGGGTGAACCGTTGCCCGACGAGCTGATACAGCGTATTGTGAAAAGCCGTAACTTCATGGCTGCCACAGCGTGTCTGAGACAGGTGTCGCTAGGACTGCTGGACATGGCCTATTACACACAGCGGAAGGAGTTTGATGCCGACATCATCCCCTTCGAGAAAAAGGCCTGGAAGAAGGCTATCCTTGGGGAGCAGCTGAAAGACACTTGTATGACGGTGCAGTTCTCGCACATCATGGCTGGGGGCTATGCAGCAGGATACTATAGCTATAAATGGGCGGAGGTGCTGGATGCTGATGCCTTCAGCGTATTTAAGAAGAACGGCATCTTCGACCAGCAGACAGCACAGCGGTTCCGCGACGAGGTGCTGAGCAAGGGTGGCACGGAGCATCCGATGACGCTCTACAAACGTTTCCGAGGAGGAGAACCTACCATTGACGCCCTGCTGAAGAGAAATGGGATAAGGAGAGGTAAGAGGTAAGAAGTATGATGTAAGATGTATGATGTAAGAGGTGAGAGGTGAGATATAAGAATATGGAGAAGCAAAATAAATTTGACCAAAGATATCTGGAGATGGCTCGCATCTGGGCCCAGAACTCATACTGTCAGCGTCGCCAAGTGGGTGCCCTGGTGGTGAAAGACGGTATGATTATCAGTGACGGATACAACGGAACGCCCAGTGGATTTGAGAATGTCTGCGAGGACGACAATAACGTGACGAAGCCTTACGTGCTGCACGCAGAGGCTAACGCCATCACCAAACTGGCTCGCAGCTCGAACAATTCGGAAGGAGCCACCATCTACATCACGGCATCACCCTGTATTGAGTGTGCCAAGTTGATTATACAGGCTGGCATCAAACGCGTAGTCTATGGAGAGAAATACCGACTGACAGACGGCATAGACCTTCTGAAGCGTGCAGGAATCGAGGTGGTATATCTGGGGGATTAACGGAATCTCGGAATAACGGAATAACGACAAAAACATCAGCATGAACGAGAGAAAAAAGAACAGATACATGCCGCTCATCATGGCACTCTGCGTGGTGTTCGGCATCTTTGTAGGCACTTTCTATGCCAACCATTTTACAGGCAACCGCCTGAGTATCATCAATTCCGGCAGTAACAAGTTGAACAACCTGTTGCACATCATTGATGCACAGTATGTGGACACGGTCAACGTGAATGACCTGGTGGAGAAGGCTGTTCCGCAGATTCTGTCGGAACTGGACCCCCACTCTGTCTATATTGCTGCCAAAGACGTACAGATAGCCAACGACGACCTGAAAGGGTCCTTCTCCGGCGTGGGTATTGAGTTCACCATCCGTCAGGACACCCTGCACGTACAACAGGTTATCAGCAACGGTCCTGCGGAGAAAGCTGGCGTGATAGCCGGTGACAAGATTGTGAAGGTGGACGACAAGCCGTTTACGGGGAAAACGCTGACCAACGAGGTGGCTATGCATACGCTGAAAGGTCCTAAGGACACGAAGGTGAAGCTGGGTGTGTTGCGCTATGGTGAAAAGAAGATACGTACACTGGTGGTGACACGCGGGGAGATTCCTACCAAGAGTGTTACTGCCGTCTATATGCTGGATGACAAGACGGGATATATCCGTATCAAAAACTTTGGCGAGAACACCTATCCCGAACTGCTCATTGCACTGGCTAAGCTGTCACAGGAACGGGTGGAGAACCTGACCATCGACCTGAGAGGCAATACGGGAGGCTATCTGCAGTCTGCCGTACAGATTGCCAACGAGTTCCTGCCGAAGAACAAGCTGATTGTCTATACAGAAGGCCGTAAGTCGCCACGCCAGGAGTTCCGCAGCGACGGACGCGGTTCCTATCAGCAGATTCCCTTGGTAGTGCTCATCGACGAGGGGTCGGCATCAGCATCGGAGATCCTGGCAGGTGCCATTCAGGACAATGACCGAGGTACGATTATCGGACGCCGCTCGTTTGGCAAGGGACTGGTACAGCAACCTATTTCCTTCAACGACCAGTCGATGATTCGCCTGACCATAGCACGCTACTATTCTCCCTCCGGACGCTGCATCCAGAAGCCTTATGTGGCTGGTGACAACAAGGACTACGAGGAAGACCTGTTGACGCGCTACCAGCATGGTGAGTTCTTCTCACAGGACAGCATCAAGCACGAAGGAAAGGAATACCACACAGCTATTGGACGTCCCGTCTATGGTGGCGGTGGCATTACCCCCGACATCTTCATTCCTGAGGACACGACGGATGTGACCTCTTATTACAAGCAGGCTTCGATGAGCGGACTGATTATCCAGTATGCCTTCACCTTTGTGGATGAAAACAGGAAACAGCTGAGCGAATATGAGACGATGGAACAGCTGGCAGGCTACCTCAAGAAGCAGAACGTGGTGGATAAGTTTGCCACCTATGCAGAGAAAAACGGACTGAAACGCCGCAACCTGATGATACAGAAGTCGCACAAGCTGTTGGAGCGCTACATTGTGAGCCGCATCATCTATAATATGCAGAGCGAACAGTCGTGGATGGAATATCTGAACAGCGACGACCCCGCCATCCTGGAAACGCTGAAACTCTTCCGCGAGGGAAAGGCTTTCCCACAGGCTCCTGAAAAGAAAGAGAAGAAAGTGGCACAACAGAGAGCGTTCGACTATCACGGAACGCATCGGAAAGCGACCTATACAGCTTGTCTGTCATGATGACCAAGCAAGAAATAAGAAAGATGATTCGTCTGCGGAAACAACAGCATTCCACAGACGAATCGTCTGCTTTGACAGCTGTGCTGAAGGGCAACGAGCACGTCAGCAAGGCACACACCTTGTTACTTTACAGTGCCCTGCCCGACGAGGTGCAGACGCAGGCATTGCTGGACCATTTAGCAGAACAAGGAAAAACGGTGCTTCTGCCCCGTGTCATCAATGATACAGAGATGGAGCTGCACCGCTATACGGGGAGAGCCGACTTGCAGCAAGGGGCTTTCAACATCATGGAACCCACGGGTGCACTATTTACTGACTACAACGCTATTGAGGTGGCTATCGTGCCTGGAATGGCTTTCGACGCAGAGGGGCATAGGCTGGGAAGGGGAAAGGGCTATTACGACCGGTTCCTTGCCAAGATTCCACACGCATACAAGATTGGGTTGTGTTTCTCATGGCAACTGATAGACGAGGTGCCTCACGATGCGAACGACATCATGATGGACGAGGTAATCTCGAGATGTAAGAGATGAATCATGAACCATGAACCATGCACCATGAACCATGAATCATGAACCATGAACCATGAACCATGAACCATGAACCATGAACCATGAACCATGCACCATTAACAGAATCTGACATCAGTAATCACCTGTTCGCCAACCACCGCATTCAACTTCTGTACAAACTCCTCGCGCCGCATGGAGAGATCGGCACGCAGGGCGGGATTCGACAAGCGCACATAAAGCGTCTGGTTGTAGATATACGTGTTCAGGGTATAGCGCTTGATAAGGTCGCCAGCCACCTCTGGCCACGCTTCCACCAACCGTTTCTGCTGTAACGGAGTCTCTAACCCTTGTTCACGCAATGTCCGCATGATGAGGTCTTTTACCGATTGCACATCTCTTCTAAACATCTGTCATTGCTCCTTTCATCTATCCTATTAGCCTTCTATCACCCCGTTCTCAACATGGAAAATTCTATAATCCAGATGGCTGCTGCTGAGTATCTGGTCCAGATGGTCACGATTGGTATCGGTGATGAAGATTTGTCCGAAGCTGTTGCCGGAAACCAGATGTACAATCTGCTCCACACGGTCTGCATCTAACTTGTCGAAGATGTCATCCAACAGCAACATCGGGACGGTCTGTGAAGCCGTACGTTTCAGGAAATCAAACTGTGCCAGTTTCAGAGCAATCACATACGTCTTGTTTTGTCCCTGTGAGCCCTCACGACGCATAGGGTGCCCGCCCAGCGTGAATTCCAGATCGTCACGGTGAACACCATGCAGCGAATAGCCCACAGCACGGTCTTTCGCTCGGTCACGCTGTATCACATCCAACAGCGGACCGCGTTGACAATGAGACACATAACGGAGACCAACCTGTTCGCTACCTCCGGAAATCTGTTCATAAAACGATTGGAACACAGGCACCAGTTCGCTGACAAATGCGGCTCGTTTGCTGTAAAGTATCTCGCCAGCTTCTGCCATCTGTTCCTCCCAGAGTTGCATCAGCAACGGATCGGGTTCTTGATCTTCCATCTTCAGCAAGGTGTTACGCTGCTGGTGTGCATTGTTATAGCGGGTCAAAGCGTCAATATAACTTCGGTCATACTGCGAGATAACCATATCCATCAGTTTCCGACGTTCCTCACTGGTACCCTCGATAAGTAGAGTGTCAGCTGGCGACACCACCACCAGCGGAATGAGTCCGATATGTTCAGAAAGCCGCTTATACTCCTTCTTATTACGCTTGAAGTGCTTCTTGGTGCCTCGCTTCATGCCTACGGAAATAAAAAGTGTATCTTCATCCTTCTCATTACTTTGACCGGCGTCCGTCAGGCATCCCTGAAGAGTGACGCTTTCTTTTGCAGGAAAGCTACTTTGTCGATTACCTTCATACTCCCCTTCCAATACGAAGAAAGGCTCCTCATGACGAATCACCTGAGAGTCAATAGGATTATTGGCAGAACGGCAGAACGACAGGTAATAGATAGCATCCAGCACATTCGTCTTTCCCATTCCGTTACGACCAATAAAACAATTCATCTTTGGCGACAACTCCAGAGTAGCCTCCGCAATGTTCTTATAATTAAGTATAGACAGTTTCTTTAAGATCATTTGAGTGCAAAGGTACAACTTTTTATATAATTTTACTATCGCAAAAGTAAATTTTTCACTTTTCACATTTCACATTTCACTTTTATTTCGAACTTTGAAATCCTTTCTATAGTACTACCGTTCGAAAAAATCAAAATAAATTTGGTTTTTTACTCACTTATTCGTACCTTTGCAGCCGATTAAATCGTGAACAACAAAAAAAAAACAACTTATTATAATGACAAACAACAATCCTCAAGTAGCTCCTGTAGAGGAGCAGCAGGTCAGCAAGACCGTAGCTTTCTTCGAGAAATACAAGAAAGCAATCATTGGTTGCGTAGTAGCAGTAGTAGCTATTATCGTATGCGTTATTCTTGTGAACAACTATTATCTGGAGCCCCGCAGCAACGAGGCTAGCACCGAGCTCGCCAAGAGTCAGGAGCTGTTTGATGCCCAGCAGTATGACAAGGCATTGACAGGCTTCCAGAAAGTAGCCAACGAATACAGTTCTACTGATGCTGGCAATCTGGCTCAGCTTTACATTGGTTTGTGTCAGGCTAACCTCGGAAAATGGCAGGAGGCTGTCAATGCTCTGGAGAACTTCAGTGGCAAGGACGACCAGATGATCAGTCCTGCAGCAGAAGGTGCTCTGGGCAATGCATATGCCAACCTGAAGCAGTACGACGAGGCTGTTAAGCACCTGACTTCTGCTGCCAAGATGGCAGACAACAACTCACTGTCACCCACATTCCTCATCCAGGCTGGTGAAATTCTGGAGAGTCAGGGCAAGAAGGACGAGGCACTGAAGCTGTACGAGGAGGTAAAGGAAAAGTACTTCCAGTCCATGCAGTATCAGTCTATCGACAAGTATATTGAGCGTTGTAAGTAAAAATGGCTACCAAAAACCTTTCGGAATACAATTCAGCAACGGTGCCCGATGCGTCGAACATGATTTTCGGCATTGTGGTGGCTGAATGGAATCCTGAAATTACGGGAGCACTGCTCGATGGATGTGTTTCCACCCTCGAGAAGCATGGAGCACTGCCAGAAAACATCCATGTCAAAACTGTTCCCGGCTCCTTCGAACTGATTTACGGAGCCCGTCAGATGACGCTGAACGACGGCTACGACGCCGTTATCGTTCTGGGAAGTGTCATCCGTGGGGAAACACCCCACTTCGACTACATCTGTCAAGGGGTAACACAGGGTATCGCCCGTCTGAATGCCACCAACAACATTCCCGTAGTCTTCGGACTCCTAACTACGGAGAATTTGCAGCAAGCACAAGACCGTGCCGGCGGACGACTGGGCAACAAAGGCGACGAGTGCGCTGTGGTAGCCATCAAGATGGCAAAGTTTTAAGTGGTGAGAAAAAAGAGGTAAGAAAACCAAAACCATAGACGATGAAATTTATTTCATGGAACGTCAACGGGCTACGCGCCTGTGAAGGAAAAGGATTCAGCGACATCTTCAAGGAGATGGACGCTGATTTCTTTTGTTTGCAAGAGACAAAAATGCAGGCCGGACAACTGGACCTGAAGTTTGACGGCTACGACTCCTATTGGAACTATGCCGAGAAGAAAGGCTACTCCGGAACAGCTATCTTCACCAAGCACAAGACCCTCAGTGTTACCTATGGCATAGGAATCGAAGAGCACGACCACGAAGGTCGCGTCATTACACTGGAGATGCCCCATTTCTTTCTCGTCACCTGCTATACGCCCAATTCTCAGGACGGCTTGAAGCGTCTGGACTATCGTATGCAGTGGGAAGACGACTTCCGTCAGTATCTTTTGAACCTTGACCAGCAGAAGCCCGTCATCCTTTGTGGCGACCTGAACGTAGCCCATGAGGAGATAGACCTGAAGAATCCCAAGACCAACCGCATGAATGCCGGATTCACGGATCAGGAACGCGAGAAGTTCACCACCTTATTAAATAGTGGTTTCATAGACACTTTCCGAACACTCTATCCCGAACAGGTCACCTACTCATGGTGGTCATACCGCTTCCAGGCGCGTCAGAAGAATGCCGGATGGCGTATCGACTACTTCGTGACCTCCGAGCGTCTGCGCAGTCAGATTTCCGATGCTAAAATTCACACGGAAGTACTCGGCAGCGACCACTGTCCGGTAGAATTATCGTTAAAAAGTTTAAAAAAAGGTACAACGAAACGGGAAAAAACGTATCTTTGCCACCGTTTTAACAAACATGTATAATTTAAATTGAAAAGGAGAAATAAATTATGAAGAAGATTCTGTTATCAGTAATGGCAATTGCTGCCATCGGATTCACATCATGTGGAAACAAGACCCAGCAGGGTGAAGCTGTTGACTCATTGGCTATCGTTGACTCTATGGCTACGGGAGCAGCACAGGTGACCATCGACGCTTTGAGTGCAGACATTGAAGCTGGAGATGTTTCTAAGTTGCAGGCTACCCTGGAGAGCATCAAGACTTCTGTTGCCCAGTTGCTGAAGGAAAACCCCGGTGTTGCCAAGGAGTACGTGGCTAAGGTGCAGACATTCCTGAAGGAGAATGCCGACAAGGTGAAGGCCATTGTTGGTGACAGTGAGGCTGCAGCTGCTGCCGTATCTGCCATTACAGAGATGGACCCCGACGCTGTGGTAAATGGTTTGCTGGAGCAGGTTGGCAATGCTGCTTCAGATGTGAAGGATGATGCAGTGGAGGCTGCCAACGAAAAGCTGGAAGAGGCTGCGGATGCTGCCAACCAAAAGGTGGAAGAGGCTAAGGAAGCCGCTAACCAGAAAGCAGAGGAAGCTAAGAACGCTGCCAAGGAAAAGGCTAATGAGGCTATCGACAATGCTGCTGCCTCTGCCAAGAAGAAACTTGGTCTCTAAGATAAGCATTCTTTAAGAGATTCTGATTTTATTGAATAAATTAGCCGGTTCGTTGATTGTTTTTGACGAGCTGGCTTTTTTCATCTACCTTTGTCCCATCAAAATTCAATAACAACAAATTTTATTCCTGCGGTGGGATGGGTGGAGGACAACCAGGTGGACATCCCCATGGCTGGTAAACACAATAAATCACGACAAAATCCGTTCTTTATGTGGATGCAGAAACAGTCGAAATATGAGAACATAGCCTACGTGGTGCTGTGGGGACTACTCCTCACAGCGCCACTGCTGAGCCTGTATATACGCACATCCAACGACAGCAGCCTGGATTTCAACTGGCAGGAAGTGTTCATCGTATGGCGCCATATAGTGGTCTATTTACTCTTCTTCCTCGTCCACAATTTCATATTGGCTCCCCTACTCATCTATCGGCACAAGCGGTGGCTCTATGGTGTGCTTACGCTTTGCATGATAGGACTGTTCTCCTTTTATCAGTGTCGGCAGCGTCCCGATGATTTCCGTCGCAAACACCGCTTGGAACGTTTGGAGCGCAAAGAACGAATGGAGGAACGGGAACGTATGGAGGAACGGGAACGAATGGAGGAGCGCAGAGGACAGCGTTGGGAGCGACATGCGCGTTGGGAGCGACGCGG
Organism: uncultured Prevotellaceae bacterium; assembly: GCA_902770195.1. Taxonomy (GTDB): domain Bacteria; phylum Bacteroidota; class Bacteroidia; order Bacteroidales; family Bacteroidaceae; genus Prevotella. Next base: position 23,920 of record CACXSA010000009.1, on the reverse strand, counting down.
CGAATTCCGCAGGCATCACGGTGATAGACCACCCATGTTTTGGGGTGAGCGAGATATCATATCCATTGTCATCATCATCCTGATGTGTGGCATGAACCTAGGTGTGAAGTTTTATTTCAAGACGCGCGACGACCAGAAGAAGCTGCTCCGTCTGGAGAAGGAGAACCTGGAACAACAGCTGGAATATCTGAAATACCAGATTAATCCGCACTTCTTCATGAACACGCTCAACAACATCCATGCCCTCGTTGACATAGATGCCGAGAAAGCTAAGTCAACCATCCTGGAACTGTCGAAGATGATGCGCTTCATCCTTTACGAGGGCGACAAGCAAGGTGTTCCCCTGACACGCGAGTTCGACTTCATCCGCAACTACATCACGCTGATGGAACTTCGCTACACGGACAAGGTGCAGATACGCGTTAACCTGCCTCAGCAGGCTCCCGACCGTTTGATTCCCCCTTTGATGCTCATCACCTTTATCGAGAATGCCTTCAAGCACGGCATCAGCTATCAACACCCGTCGTTCATCGACATTATGGTGGACGTTCAGGATGACAGGCTCCACTTCACTTGCAACAACTCCAAAGCCGAGAAGTCCAACCAGGAAAAAGGCGGTGTGGGACTGACCAACGTGCGCCAACGCCTCAAACTGCTTTACGACAACAATTACACGCTCCATATACAAGACAATCCAGACACCTATCAAGTACAACTAACAATACCACTCTCATGATCAGATGCATGGCCATTGACGACGAGCCGCTGGCTCTCCAACAGATAGCAGCCTATATTGGCAAAGTCCCCTTCCTGGAATTGGCAGCCCAGTGCCAAAGTGCATTGGAAGCCCATGCTTTCCTGCAGCACGACACGGTGGATGTCATCTTCTGCGACATCAACATGCCAGACCTGAACGGTATGGACTTCATCAAGGCACTGGCAGCTCCCCCTCTCGTCGTTTTCACCACCGCTTATGCCGAATATGCCGTTGAAGGGTTCAAGGTGAATGCCGTCGATTACCTCCTGAAGCCTTTCGGTCTGCAGGACTTCATGCGTACCGCCAACCGCATCCAAGAACGCCTCCAGCCTCTCCGCCCTCTCACCTCTCACCCCTCACCTCTCACCTCTGAGAACGACAACATCATTTTCCTCAAGACCGACTATCGCATCGTGAAAGTGACCATCTCCGACATCCGTTATGTCGAAGCCATGAGTGAATACCTGAAGGTCTATCTGGAGGGCGGCGCCAAACCCATTGTCACCCTACTCTCCATGAAAAAGATGGAAGAGCGGTTGCCCGACTATTTCATGCGCATCCACCGCTCCTACATCATCAACTTGACCAAGGTTCAGGAAGTCAACAAAAACCGCGTCATCATGGACAGCGAGACATACCTGCCCATCGGCGATATGTACAAGGAAACTTTCCAAAAATACATTGACGCGAAATTTCTTAGCAAATAATTTGCGTTTTTCGAGATAAAGCCTTACCTTTGTGCCTTGTAATTTTACTACTTAACTACTAATAGCTATACATGTATGAAAAATTTAAAAATGTACATTGACGGCCAGTTCTGCGAAGCATCAGACGGCCAGTGGATTGATGTGTTGAACCCCTCAACGGAAGAAGTTATCTCCCGCCAACCTAACGGCACCATTGCGGATGTCAATCGCGCACTGGATGCTGCCCGTGCTGCCCAGAAGCAGTGGGCCAAGACACCAGCCATCGAGCGGGCTGCCTGGCTCAAAAAGTTGGCCAACGGTATTCGCGAACGCCGCGAGGAATTCATCGACATCATCATGCGCGAACAGGGCAAGACCATCACATGGGCAACCATAGAGGTTGACGTCACAGCGGAGTATTTCGACTACATGGCGTCCTTCGCCCGTCATATCGAGGGCGAAATCATCCCCAGCGACCGTCCTAACGAGACTATTTTCCTCGCCAAGAAACCCATCGGTGTCGTTGCCGGTATCCTGCCTTGGAACTTCCCCTTCTTCCTCATCGCCCGCAAGGCCGGTGCTGCCCTCATAGCTGGTTGCACCATCGTCGTCAAGCCTTCTCAGCTCACCCCGGAGAACTGCACCGTCTTCGGCGAAGTCGTTGACAAGGTCGGACTCCCCAAGGGTGTCATCAACATCGTGACGGGTAGAGGTTCTGTCATTGGCAACGAAATGGCGGGCTCACCCAAGATTGACATTGTCAGCGTGACAGGCTCCGTAAGTGCCGGCGAAAGCATCATGGCTGCTGCTTCGAAGAATATCACCAAGGTGAGCCTCGAACTGGGCGGCAAGGCTCCTGCTATCGTCTGCAAGGATGCCGATTTGGAGAAGGCAGCCCAATGGATTGTCGATTCACGTATTGGTAATAATGGCCAGATTTGCAACAATGCCGAGCGCGTCTATGTACAGAAGGAAGTAAAGGCAGAGTTCACCAAGATTCTCGTCCAGAAAATGGAGGCTGTCAAGGTGGGCGATGTCTGTCAGGACCACACCGTTGACATGGGTCCGTTGGTAGAGGCCCGCGCCTTGGAGAGCGTCACCGAGAAGGTGGAGCGCGCCATCAAGCAAGGAGCCAAGCTGCTCTGCGGCGGTCACCGTGTAGGCACCAAGGGCTACTTCTATGCTGCTACCGTACTGGACAACTGCACCCAGGATATGGACATCATCCATGAGGAGACCTTCGGTCCGGTCATTCCCCTCGTCGAGTTCGACACCATCGAGCAGGTCATCCAGTGGGCCAACGACTGCGAATACGGTCTGGCTTCCAGCGTCTTCACCAAGGACATCGACACCGCCACACGTGTGTCGCGCGAACTGGAATTCGGCGAGACCTATATCAATCGTGAGCACTTCGAGGCCATGCAGGGCTTCCATGCCGGTGTCAAGAAGAGCGGCATAGGTGGTGCCGACGGCAAGCACGGCATCGAGGAATACCTCGTAACGCACGTCACCTACCTCGACACCCACTACGAGTAAACCGACATCCCCCTCTCTTTTGGAAGAAGTATATCTGCAAAATCAATAACAAAATACAATATGCAAACAAGATTCAAAAAGAAAGCCAATATCTATAATGTGGTCTTGACAGCCGTGTCAGGAATGCTGTCTGTTGGTGTTATGCTGTATGCTGTTGGCCATTTTGGACTGGACCAGGCATGGGACGAGCTCATCCTTAATATGTTTTACATCGCCTGCCTTGTGATGATGTGGATGTACTTCTTCAATCGCCTCAACACCCAGCGGTTCAACTACTGGAGTTCGCTATGCATAGGCATCACCATCCTGCTGCGCGACATACTCTTTAAGCCACCGTTGGCAACCTACACACTCCAGCTGACGTGCCTTACGCTCTCCGTCTGGCTTCTGCTCATGCTCACCTATTTCTATGCCCGCAAGGAGTGGAAGACCTATTCCAAGTCCAATCTATGGTTTATTTTCATCGTCGATGTCGCCATCGCAGCATTCTACAACTACGACATCTTGATTGAAACCATTGGTGAAGAAAAGCCCTATCTGATGACGGAGATATGGATTCGTCCAACGATCACCTACGGTCTCGTGGCCTGCTTTGTGACCGAGGACGATTAGCAGCGATCCCGCAAACGGGAAAATCATGAGGTAAGAGAATTTTTTTTAGCGGAGCACCTTTCGGTTGCTCCGCTTCTTCATTTCCTTCCATTGACATTAGTTGGTTTCACCGACTGATGTCCATCATTTGCCATTTTTAGTTAATATTTTTAACGTTTGGGCTCATATCGAGCCGATATAACGTCAGTTATTAATGGATGTTATCATATCGAATCGATATGAAGTCGGATGTTAATGAATGTTACTATATCGAATCGATATGAACTCACTAAGAGCTAATCGGCTTATATCGAGCCGATATGAAATCCTTTTCAGTCAATCGGACTTAAATCGAGGCGAATACAAAAAAATCCCATACGATGACACTCACCGTATGGGATTTTATGCTTATTAAAGTTTTTGAGAATCAATGAAGATTATTTCTGCATGTCATAAACCACCTGCATCAGACGCTTGCCAAGCTCATCGGCAATCTCCATGGTAGATGCCTCGCTATATACGCGGATGATGGGCTCGGTGTTCGACTTGCGCAAGTGTACCCATCGGTCGGGGAAGTCTATCTTCACGCCGTCGATGTCGTTCACCTGTGCCGTGGGGTCTTTGGCAAACATCTCCTTGACCTTTACCAGAATAGCGTCAACATCGGTATCGGGGGTGAGGTCTATGCGGTTCTTGGCAATCTGGTAGTCGGGGAAGGTCTTGCGCAGCTCGCTGGCCTTGCAGCCTTCCTTAGCCAGTGCCGTAAGGAAGAGGGCTATGCCTACGAGGGCATCGCGACCGTAATGGCTCTCGGGATAGATGATGCCGCCATTGCCCTCGCCACCAATCACGGCATTCACTTCCTTCATCTTCGTGGTGACGTTCACTTCACCCACAGCGGCAGCGGTATAGGTGCCTCCGTGCTTCTGGGTGACATCACGCAGGGCGCGCGTAGAGCTGAGGTTGCTGACGGTATTGCCGGGAGTGTTGGACAAAACATAGTCGGCCACGCTTACCAAGGTATATTCCTCGCCAAACATGCTACCGTCCTCACAGATAAAGGCCAGGCGGTCCACATCGGGATCGACAACGATACCAAGGTCGTAGCGACCAGAGCGCATCTCTTTCATAATGCCCTGAAGATTCTTTTCGAGTGGCTCTGGATTGTGGGCGAAATTACCATTGGCGTTGCCATTCAGGAACTTGGAGCCTACACCCAGACGTTCCAGCAACTTGGGGAGGATGATGCCGCCAACGCTGTTGATGCTATCCACGCAGACCGTGAAACGGGCCTGACGAATCACATCGGGATCGACCAGAGAGAGGTCCAGCACGCTGTTGATGTGACGCTGATCATAGCTGCTGTCTTCGATATATTTACCCAGATGATCAATATCGGCATACTCGAAATCTTCATGCTCGGCAATGGCGAGAACCTCTGCACCATCGGTAGCTGTCAGAAACTCGCCCTCGCTATTGAGCAGCTTCAGGGCATTCCACTGACGGGGGTTGTGGGATGCGGTGATAATGATACCGCCGTCGGCTCCGCTCATGCGAACAGCCAGTTCGGTGGTTGGTGTGGAGGCGAGTCCGATGTTCAACACATCATAGCCCATACCCATCAGGGTGCCACACACTACGTTCTTCACCATCTCACCAGAAATACGGGCGTCGCGACCTACGACAATTTTGTTGGATGTTCCCTTGCCGTTGCGGCGTATAAAGGTAGCATAAGCTGAGGTGAACTTTACAATGTCCAAAGGATTAAGGGTATCGCCGGTGTGACCGCCTATGGTACCGCGAATACCTGAGATAGATTTTATAAGTGTCATATTCTACGTATAAAAATTATTAATCGTTATTTGCTTCCTCCATTAATCTCACCATTGTCGGAAGAGGCTCGTTGATAGGTAATTTCGTAATAACAGGGATATACGTTGGCAGAGGCATCGGAAGAACCCTGTGAGTGAGGCACGATAAGACGGACCTTGGCAACCTCTTCATCAGTATCGGTTCCTGGGTCAGGACGACCGACATTGACGTAGTTCAGAGGAACAAGCCACCCTGCGGGAACGGATGCGGAGCCGTGGAACATAAGCATCATTCCGGAAACGAACGATGCCGTGATGGTTTTACCACTACGTATAACACTCAACTTATCGACATATAGCGATGTGTCGTAACTGACGCCATTACGGGTAAGCCACGCCTGCATGTCGTTGCGGACAAGCACGGAGTCTGTCTTGATATTCTTCTCCATAAAACGGCAGAGAATATTCACAGTCCTACCCTCCTCCAACGGATTGCCGCAGCCTTCACGGATAATCTGCATGTAAACACCGCTGCGGTCAAAGTAAACGAACTGGTTCTGCGGAAGATAGGTCTTATAATTCTGCTCCTTGAACTGGTTTTCGCTGATGACCTCGATGTTTTCGCGAGCTATAAATTTATTGATGGCATCGCGCTCGGCTTCTTTCTTGTCGGAATAAGTCTCATAATTATTACAACTGGTGTACGACAAGGCGAGCACTAATAGCAACAATGGATAAAAAAATCTCTTCATCTTTATTGAGTCTATATTAAATTCGGCCACAAAATTACAAAATAATTATGAAAAATGTGTCATGAATTATAATTATGAATTATAAATTATGAATTATTTTAATTTGTCGGCAAAGGCAATAATGGCCTGATTCACTATCTTGACGGCCTCATCTATACTACAGTCAAGACGTCCGCCTGAGGCATTAAGGTGTCCGCCACCATTGAAGAACTGCTCGGCCATCAGGTTGCAGGGGAAGTCATCGACAGAGCGTAGCGATATCCATACGAGGTTGGGCTTATCAGTATCCTCGCGTAAAGAAATGGAAAGCTTCAGCCCCTTGATTTGCTGTGGAATATTCACAATCCCCTCTGCATCGCCTTTTATGAAGTTAAAACGTTTCAGCTCATTGCGACACAGGGCATAATAGGAGGCATGATACTCCGGAAGATAAACCAGTTTCTCGTACATGACATAACCCATAAGGCGAATGCGGTCGCAAGAAAAGTTGTGATAGACATTACGGTATATCTTGTCTTTGTCGATTCGCTTGGTGAGCAGTTCGCTGATGATGAAGAATATCTCCGGACGGGTACTGTTAAAGGTGAAGCCGCCCGTATCTGTCATCATTCCACAATAGATGGGAACGGCAAAGGACTTTGTCAGCTGTTCGAAAGCACCCATTTGCCACACTATGCGGAACACCAGCTCGCAAGTGCTGGAGGCCTCGGGGTGCGAGATAACCAGGTCAGCCTTGACAGTGGGTTTGAGATGATGGTCGATAAGTATCTTACGTGCAGCACTGTTAACCAAAGCAGGCTCCATCTCATCCACACGGCTGGGAGCGTTGAAATCAAGACAAATAATAAGGTCGGCTATCTTGAACAGCATGTCGCACTTGTCGCGATGCTTGTCGTAGCGTATGATTTTCTCGCTGTTAGGAAGCCAATGGAGGAAGTCTGGGTACTGGTCGGGAACTATCACCGTTGCATCCTTACCACGCAGGCGGAGATAGTCGGCCATGCCCAAAGATGAGCCCACGGCATCGCCATCGGGACTCTTATGGCACACCACAAGCACGGTCTGTGCATTAGAAATCAGCTGATCCAAATGGACCAGCTGATCAGAAGTCATGATATCTATATCCATTAGAATAGCTTATTGGGATAAACACCCTCGTCAACCAGTTTCTGGATGCGGTCAACTGTATCCTGACGATCGGCGGCATAGGTGACGCCAAACCACTTGCTGGTGGTGTCGAGCACCTCACAAGTAGCCGTTCCTTCGGTAATCAATTTATTAACCATCAAGGGGATGAAGAACTCAGCCTTCAGGTTCTGCATGTTCTTCGGATCACTCAGGAACTCCTTGAAATAACCCTCAGAATAGTCGAAATAATCGGGAGTAAAGCCCCAAACGTTCATGGAAACGGGCGCATTCTCGTCAAGAGCCTGCCACTCGCCCTGTTCGTCCTTATACTTGATGACGCCGTCCATACGCAGTATCTCGGTACGCTCCACGACATCCGTCAGGTGGCGATGGGCATCATAGCTGCACACACCACGAGCCACGCTACCGTTCTCGCTCAGTGTGTTACATACGCGGAAGCCTACCATCGCATACTGGTTCTTGGCACCCTCAGGAAGGTTGGACAGGAACTTGCCTATCTGCATAAAACAGTCGCGGCCATAGAAATCGTCACAGTTAATGACACAGAAGGGTTCTTTGATAATATCTTTACCCATGAGCACGGCATGGTTGGTGCCCCAAGGCTTCTGACGACCTTCGGGAACACTGAATCCATCGGGCAGTGCGTCGAGTGCCTGGAAACAAAGCTCACACTTCACCTTACCCTCGTACTTCGAGAGAATCTGGGTGCGGAACTGTTCCTCGAAATCCTTGCGGATAACCCACACTATCTTACCGAATCCAGCCTGAATGGCATCATAAATACTATAGTCCATAATGGTCTCGCCATTGGGTCCCAGACCGTCAAGCTGTTTCAAACCACCATAGCGACTGCCCATACCAGCAGCTAAAAGAAATAAAGTTGGTTTCATAGTCTAAATATATGTTTTCGTTATTACTGGATGCAAAAGTACGAATATTTTTCTAGTTTCGAGAATATTTACAACTCTTTAACTCAATAGAGGTAAGATTTTTTTAGAAGGGATAACCGATGGCAAAATGGAGTGTCTGGCTGTCCTTGAAGCTGTTGAAGTTAAAAAAGCCCGACTTACCTGTCTCGTAAGGCACATGCAGTGCGAAGCCCCAATCAAGACGGAGAATGAGGAAGTCGAGGTCATAACGCAGTCCGATACCTGTTCCCAATGCCATATCACGGAAGAAATTCTTCAGAGTGAACTTGGTGTCCTCATAGCGGTTCATCTCTTTATTCAAATTGTCGTTATGATTCTTGAGCCTCCACACATTACCGGCATCCAGGAAAAGGGCGCCATAGAGATTACCAAACAGTTGCGGACGATACTCCAGGTTGCACACAAACTTGACATCGCCATTCTGCATGAGGTAAGAGATGGCTTTGTCTTCGTAACCGGGAAAACGGCCAGGACCCAGTCCGCGAACGGGGAAGGCTCGAATGCTGTTGGCACCGCCCACATAGAACAATTCGGAATTAGGCAGCCAATCACTGTTGCCATAAGCATAGATGATGCCGGCATTGACATGTCCCACCAGACGTGACAAAGCGCCGATTGTCCACGTCTTGGTAAAGTCGGTCTCCAGTTTCACATACTGAGAGTAGGGATTTTTGAAAAGCTGCTTGTCCTTCTCGTTCCAGCTCTTGCCACCAATCATCATACCCAGAGAGGTGACGTTGCCCGATTCAGCGATGGTCGTTTCCCAACGGATGGGATGCAGCTGTTTGGCAGGACTTGTGTAGGTATAGGTATAGCGCATCTGCGGGACGAAGTAGTCCTGCATGGTGACTTTCAGATAGGGATTCTTGTCAACGATGGAGTCGAAAGCAGCAGTATGACTGTTCATGAACTGATACTTCACCGTCAGTGGGGAGAATTCGTGACGGCTCTGTGCAGAGGTCTGCCAGCGATAGGTCCACTCGCCTGACACGACATGCATCTTATAATAGCTGGGACGATAGATGACGTCCGTAGAGAGTTTGGCTAGTGTGGAGGGTGTAGAATAGAAACGACGGCGACGGATGATATGTCCCTGTTTGTCACGACGGATGCGGTTTCCTCCAAAGAAGGGTGCAATGATGCGGGGGAACTCCACGGAAGCATCGGCACCATACTCATAGTTGTTCATGCTGGAACCGCCGCTGGTGGACCACTCATAGGAGCCATGCAGATTGACGTCTATCTTCTCACCACCACGGAAAGCGTTACGACGGGTGATACCCATACGCAACTCCGGTCCCATACGTCCGATGGTACGCGCATTGAAAACGGTTTCCACATAAAAGTCCCAGGGCTTGTCGAACGTGCAGTTCAGCGTCAAGTCGAGGGTGTCGCAGGTTGCGGTGGTATCGCGTGGGGCAAACTTGAATTCCGTCATGGAGAACAAGCCCATCGCATTGATCTTGCCAATAGACTCCAGATAGTCGTTATAGCTATACAGCTGGCGGGGGCGCAGCTTCATATCGGCCATCAGCACACGCGGACGGATAGGTGGTTTCTTGCCGGCAAAACGGATGGTGAAGAAGCGACCGCGGAACGAGTCCGTGGGCTGTTCCATGAATGTCTTGCGCATGTTGATATTGATGCGTCCGATGTACCATTTATGTTTGGCAACCTCTGGCACGTCGTTGGCCAGTTGGAAGCGTAGCTGTGCTTTACCGTCCACCTTAATGGTGTCGGCAAGGTAAGAGGCATAGTCGGGTTGAAAGAAATAATAGCCGTTGTTGCGCAACAATGCATTGATACGGCTTCGCTCGGCATCGAGGTTAGCCACCACAAAGGGGTCGCCACGGTGAATCAATGCTTGTGAGAGGGTGCTGTGAATCAGGCTGTCTGCTTCTGCGGGGAAACCGAAGTAGCCTACACTGTCAAGCATATAAAGGCGTCCCGGCTGTACCGTATATTGTATTTTGGCGGTCTTGGGATTCTTCTGCGTAATGGTCTGGTATGTCACTTTTCCGTTGAAATAGCCGTGATTACGCAACACATTTGTGGCCACCAGCGAACGAAGACTGGGATTGACCCACGACATCAGCACGGGTTGTTTGCCAAAGGCTTTCGTCATCCACTTGGCAAAGCCACCGGGCTTGTCGGCATAGCGGTTCCATACGCTGACACCAAAAGAGAAAGGCAAACGGTGATAGCTGCTGCCGAACAGGGAACCATTGGGAGCGGTGGCCAGGGCGGCCTCCACCTCTTCCTGGGTGGTTATGAAATTGTCGCTCTGCTCGTAGTCGTTATAGACTATCTTTTCCAGTCCCGTGAAAAGCTGGTCATCCTCGGGAATGTTCTTCGTCATGGAACAGGAGACGAAGAAGAGGGATGCTGACAGCAGAAGGTATGTGATGCTATTTCGTTTCATTGTTTTGTCTGGTGTTTAGGGAGTCGGTAGCAGTCTGCTGAGGACGTTGCAGGGACTGAGGTCTCATAAGCCGTTGGGGAGCGGGGTCCTTGAAACGGAAGATATCGGTGAAACGCTGTATCCTGCGACGCCAGATAAAGCCGCCACCGTATTTCTGTGTATAGCCGTCGAGCCAGTCGTAGGAGTTATTCTGGAAGAAAAGCGTGAGATATTTATTGGCAGTATCATCCAGACGATACTCCAGGCTGACATTGTCGAAGAACGACTTATTACGCTGCTGCAACTCAGCACCGGACGACACCTTACCGCCTACGGCTATCTTCAGACGGTTGTTCAGGAAACGCTTGGCAAACTTGAAAGAGTAGTCAGTATGGGTCTGACCGGTACCATCCAACGACTGGTCAAGACCGAAGGAGAGGTCAAGGGTGCGCAAGGCATTACCCGTGATATTGTTAATCTCGCTGTTCAGGAATGAGCTCAATGCGGAGTTCATGGAGAACGGCTGGGTATTGCCATCGGCAAGGTACATGCCTGTTGTCAGCATGGTCACCGCCAACTTGCCTCGCTGTTCCACACTCATGGACTGCAGCTCGCTATGCAGCTGCATATCCTCAGGAGCATCCAGTGTGAACACCACGCCCATATCCTTCAAGGTCTTGGTGACGATGACACCACAGTCGAAATCCACACTGCGCCCTGCCCCATTGCTTCCCGTCACGGTCGCTTTGGTGCGCTCGGTGGCTGTGATATTCAAGGTAGGATTCATCGGATCGCCCGTGAACTCAATATAAGAACCATTCTGGATTACGAAAGTCTTCAGTGGAATGACGGGCAGCGAGTATTTCATCTCACCATTGGAAAGAGTATAGCGACCCGTCAGGCGTAGGTTGTCCGTAGGCGTATAGAGCATACGCAGCGTACCGCCTCCCATCAGGTCTATAAAGTTGGAGTGATCGGCATTGAGGTAGGCCATGATATGGGCACCCATGGACACATCCAGCGTCATATCCATTGTGAAGCCATTAAGTGGTGGGCGATGTACAACCACCTGAGCTGTATCACTGAAATCCTTAAACTTCACCAGATTGTCCAAATGATTGTCGGTAGTCAACGGAGAATCGCGAAGGATATATGCCATATCGGTAGTTCCCAGAACTTCCAACCGTCCACGCATATTCAAATTGTCAGCGGGTCCTCGCATCGAGGCAAAGACATTGACGAAAGCCTTACCGTAAGCCACACTGTGCGGATTCTCCTTGGCACCGATAATCTGGAAATTGCGGGCTCTCATGCGAACATCCACCATCACACGGTCGAGGTCGGAGAAATCTACAGAACCTTGGATATTCAAAGGATTCTCATTGTAGGAATAGAGGGTAAAGTTGTCTAGCAGCAACTTGGAATCGACAATACGCACGGGGTCGTTGTCGAAACGGAGCGACACCCCATAGGGCACGCTCTCCACATACGAGGAGTCGAGGTATATCTCGCCATTCACCTGAGGTCTTGACAATGGTCCGCGAACGGTCATCTTTCCATCGCCATAGCCCTGCAACCCGAAGAGATGGTCGGGGACAAAGCCATTGACAATGTTCAATGGCATGCGTTCCAGTTGCAACATGGCATCCAGCGAACCTCCGCCAACGTGATAATACGTTCCTGACAGGAGCCCTATCTCGGCATCGTCCTTCATCAGACGCGCCTCTACGACATGAGCCGAATCACCCTGCTGCAGGTAGAGCAGTTCGGTGCTGACATTACCAATCGGACTACGCTCGTAGGTCATGTTGCGGACTGACATATCACTGGCTACGGAGATGTGTCCTTCAGCATCCTGCACAACATGATAGTCGCCATGTAACATACCGGTCATACGGGGCATATATGGAATAACCGACGTGACTTCATCCAGGTTGAACTTGTTCAAACTGATAGTGACGTCCTGCAATGCGGTGGGATCGCTCTCCTCTGAATATATCTTCACACCCATACCGTCTTCCGCCAACAGGTCGATATTGGCTTTCACCCGTTTGTTGTTACCCAGGAAGATATAGTTGTCTGCATTCAGCTTGAACAACTTATAACCTAACGTTGGCGTCTCAGGCATCAGACGGACGTTCAGACCGCTGTCCAACATCTCTGCCTGCGCACCGATACGAGCACCCAACTTATTGTCGGAATCGTAATAGCGCACGCCGAAGGTGGCTCCACGCTCTTGCAGTATGCCGTCGAAGAGGGCATTGAATACGAACTGCGGGTTCTTCTTGTTATTACGTATCTGACCACCAAACGACAGGTGGTTCTTGCGTTGTGTCAATCGGAAATTGATGGTGTCCAGGCGCACATCATCATAGGTCAGCGAGTGAACATAGCCATTGCCATTGACACCCGTTTCCGGCGAGGTAGCCATATCAAAGAGCAACTGCGTGAAATCGACACCCTGACTCTTCAAAATCGTCACCAACGGGTTGTCGCGCTTGCTCTCCACATGAACCTTCATAACAGGCAACAGGCGACGCAAGGCAGGCTGGTCGATGATTTTGTTGGAGAACTGGGCACTGGCGCTATCACTCAGAACGGTGAGCTGTTTGAGCAGTTGTTCGTAGTTGCCGCTGCCATCCAGCTTCACAATGAAGTCGCCACTTTGTGCCCTGACGATAGTGGTATCGGTGGTGGTATTCAAGTGCAGTCCTACAAACTCTGAACGGAGTGCCTTGCTGGAATCACGCACCGTGATATCGCTGATGAGTCCGCTCACATAGTGTGTCAGCTTCATGTCGGAAGTGACATCCACATGACCGCAAAGTCCCAGGGACAAAGGCTTATCAACCAGTCGCATCTTATAGAGATTCACCGTATTAAGGTCTGCCGTAATGGTGGCATTGAGCTTCTTGGTGTTCAGCAGGGCATCGACATTCAACCGGCCATTCACCAAGGGATTGTCACTGAGCACATCAACCAGGGCATGTCCGTTACGGATAGTGGCTTGTGCTGTCATGTTGTCCAGGTTCCAATGACCATAGCGCAGATGTTGGATCTGTGCATCGGCTGTCAGCAGGGTACGTGGCGACAGGAAGTTGGTACCCTGTCCTGTTACCTTCACATCGGCTGTCACCGTATAGATGGAGTCGCGAGGCATGAAGTGATGAACGTCCAACTGATCGACATGCAGGGTGGCATCGTAGCGCATCAGGTCGGCGTTCAGCAGTCCTTGCAGCTTTACCCCACCCTTACCTTCGTTGGCTGTCACATCGAAAGTATAGTTGGCACCATCGGCCTTCACACGCCCCTCGGCACGGATGCCGTTGGGAATGCGGTAGTCGCGTTGCATCTGTCGAGGCAGCATCTGCATCAGAAAACTAAGATCATCCCCTTGTGCTTGGAACCGCACGTCAGCACGCAGCTGCTTGGGATTATCCAAGTGGTCGGCATAGCCCGTCACAGTGGCGTGGATAGCAGAGGGCAGCGTCATTTCCAGGTCGCTGAACTCCATGTGCTGCATATTGCCACTGAGTGCTCCCTGCACCTGTAGTGGGCTGTCAGGCCAGCGGTCACAGAAGCCCTGGGGCATGTCGGTCAGAAACAGCATGACGTCTTTCTTGCCTACTTGTGCACGGAGTCGTAATTGCAACTGTCCGGGAGCGATGGAGTCCATCAGGTTGAGGGGCATATCCATCTCAACGGCTATCTCCGAATCGGGTGTCTTCAGATGGAACTTAGGCAGTCGTAGCGCACCGTTCTCCATCTCTACGGGTCCCGTCAGGTCGGTCACTTGAAGACCGCTCTTTTCATGCAAAGCCACATGACGCATCACGAGGCGCAACGTGGGGTCGTGGTAATAGATGGAGTCTATGCCGATGCTGATGTGTGACAGGTCCAGATGGTTATAGTCCAAGCCGTCTATGCGAGGCTGGAAATTCTGGTCATATTGCAGGGCACCGTTGTCCCAATCTACTTGCTGAACGGTGTAGGTCTCTGTCTCCAAATCAACCTGTGCCTCACGGGCTGTCAGCGAACCCATGTGCATACGGACACTCATCGTGTCGCCGGGCATGTGAAGCGCGATATCGGAGCGTTGCACCCGAGCCTCGTCGATATGTATCTTCCAGCGGTTCTGGGAGGTGGTGGTATCTTCCGGAACAGAGTCGTTCAGTGCTATGTCCAACTGGGCATCTTCCAACCGGGCACCATTCAGTTCAACGGTTTCCCGATGGAGGTCTATACCATCGCTCTTGACGAACAGCCGACCGAAGCGACCTTTCACTTTTGCTGCTTCAACAAATCCGTTCGTATTTAATTGTGTTTTTCCAATCTCCAACTGGTTAATAATAACCTTACTACCGAAAAGCGGTAACAGTTGGACGTCAACAACCAAACGTTCTACGTCGGCAATGGTATCTGGCTGATGGATGACTCGGACGCCATCGACACCCAAGTCGAGAGGGAACGACAAATCCACGTGGTCAACCGTAACCTCCATTCCCGTCTGTTCGGAGGCGTAGGCTGCAACCTTATCTACCAACCAGTTCTGCACAGGTGGCAGATAAATCAGGATGGTAAGCAGGACAAACAGCAGGACGGGACTCAGCAGGATGCCCAATATCCACCAAAACGCCTTCTTCATGTATTCTATTTTTTAGGGGTCAGCGCCTGCCACAATGTATCGTTGGGCAAGGGGGCTTCTACTATAATGTCTTCTTTTGATACGGGGTGCGTGAACGTCACACGACGTGAAAGCAGCGATATGCTGCCATCGGGATTGCTGCGCGCTGCTCCGTATTTTAGGTCGCCCTTGATGGGGCAACCCATAGCGGCCAACTGGCATCGAATCTGATGATGACGACCGGTCAGCAGCTGCACTTCTACCAGCGTGTAGCGGTCCGACCGACCAATGGTGCGGTATTTCAGTACGGCCTTCTTCGAGCGGGGCACCTCGTGGTCGTAGGCATAACTCTTGTTCTGTTTCTCGTTGCGCACCAACCAGTTTTCAACGGTGTGCCACTCCCCATCGTCGCTATATTTCTTCTCACCTCTCACTTCTCCTCTCTCACCTCTTTTGACTATCGCCCAATAGGTCTTGTGCACCTCACCCTCGGCAAACATCTTGTTAAGCCGCGTGAGTGCTTTTGATGTGCGGGCAAAGACTACCAGACCTGAAACAGGGCGGTCCAAGCGGTGTACCACTCCCAAAAACACAGCTCCGGGCTTGGCATACTTTTCCTTGATGTAGTCTTTCACCAAATCAGAAAGGGGGCGGTCGCCAGTCTTATCACCCTGCACGATCTCCCCACTCTGTTTATTGACTATGATAATATGGTTGTCCTCGTAAACGACCTCCATACCTCTTACTTTTTACATCCTACATCAGACATCTCACATCAGACATCTCACATCAGACATCCAACATCAGACATCTCACATCAGACATCCAACATCAGACATCCTACATATTCATACCACCATCTACCTGGATGACCTGACCGCTTACATAGCTTGACATGTCAGAAGCCAGGAAGGTAGCCACGTTGGCAATGTCCTCAACCTGACCGCCACGACGGAGGGGTATCTTCTTCTTCCACTCCTCGCGAATCTCCTCAGAGAGCTGGGCAGTCATGGCTGTCTCAATGAAACCAGGGGCAATGGCATTGGCACGGATGCCCTTAGGACCCATCTCTTGCGCAATACTCTTTGCCAGGGCAATCAGACCAGCCTTGGATGCGGCATAGTTAGACTGTCCGGCATTGCCGTGAACACCTACTACCGATGCCATGTTAATGATAGAACCACCCTTCTGGCGCATCATCACGGGCACACAAGCGTGGATGAAGTTGAAAGCCGACTTCAAGTTTACGGCAATCACAGCGTCCCACTGCTGTTCACTCATGCGGAGCATCAGTCCGTCCTTGGTGATACCGGCATTGTTAACCAGAATATCAATGGAACCAAAATCTTCCTTCACAGCCTTTACCACCTCCTCGGTCTGGGCAAAGTCTGCGGCATTGCTGGCGTAGCTCTTGGCCTTTACGCCCAATGCAGCAATTTCCTTCTCAGTGTCCTCGTTGATCTCGAGGTCAGTGAATGCAATGTTACAGCCCTCAGAGGCATACTTCAGTGCGATAGCTTTTCCGATACCGCGTGCAGCACCCGTAATCAGTGCTGTCTTACCTTCTAATAATCCCATAATACTTAATTTTTATTATTTATTTTTTATTGTTTATTGTTCTCACATTCTCCTCTTTCCCAAAGCGCTATAGACAATCTTTGCCACCTGGGGCTTCGTAGCCTCCTCGGTCATTCCATGAGCGATGCGCCCGTAGATGTATGGCACCTCAAGTCCCTTGATACAATAATGGGTGATGTCGGCCACCAGTTCTACATTATCTATATCGAACTCGCCGTCTTCCTTGCCCTCGCGGAACACTTTCCGGAACAGTTCTATCTCGGCGTCATCGAAATTCTTGCGGACCTTTTCCACCATCCAGATGTTACGGAAGAATTCAGCACGTAAATTGCCATTGCGTACCACCGTCTCACGAATCATGCTCAAGTGCATGTAAATCAATTCTATGATTTTCTCCTGGGGAGGAATCTTTTTGGCTGCCACCTCGTCAAGCTGGTCGGAAAGACGTTCCAACTCGCTCTCGATAACGGCATAATAGATGTCTTCTTTCGACTTGAAATAAGTATATAATGTGCGACGACCCTTATCAGAAGCCTGCGCAATATCATTCATCGTCGTATTTTCCAAACCGTTCTTGGCAAATAACTGACGGGCTACATCAACTAATTTCTGTCGCGTTTTCGATATAGACATAATTTCAGTCCTCCCAAACTTTTCCGTTTTGCACATTACAAATACGGTGTGCAAAATTAGATAATACTTCTGATATTGCCAAATCTTTTTCTCTTAAATTGTAAATAATACGCTTTTTACTCATTTTTTCTGCAAAAGATTTGCATATTTCAAAAATTAGTCTTACCTTTGCATCCGCTTTTAAGAAATAACATCGCGGAGTGGAGCAGTTGGTAGCTCGCCAGGCTCATAACCTGGAGGTCGCATGTTCGAGTCCTGCCTCCGCAACTATAAAGAACGCTTCGGCGTTCTTTTTTTTGTTGTTGTGGCAGGACTCGAACATGTTTTTTTGGTGTATCTTACGGGTCAGCGGATTTCTTGGTGTATCTTACCGACGGCGCAGAAGTTCCACGATACGAGCCATCTGGTTAGGAATCCTGATTTGCTGCGGACATTTGGGAAGACATTCCTCGCAATCCTGACAGCTACGAGCCCATTTCTGTACATCGGGCAATGCTTTCCTTAACCCTGCTGCAAACTTTTCCTTTCTTTCCGCATAGTCAGCAGCCTGCTTGTCGGGCAGCGGCAATATGTGTTCGTTCACCGCAGCGTTATAATAGGCGAAGTTGGCGGGAATATCCACCTCGTAAGGACACGGCATGCAGTATCCGCACGTCGTACACGGGATGGTGGGAAATCCTGCCATCTCGTCTGCAATGTCGGCCAGCAAGCGGTTCTCGGCCTCGGTACATGTCTCCAGCGGTGAGAAGGTCTGCACATTCTCCACGAGGTGATCCATCCGGTTCATGCCGCTCAGCGTGGTCAGGATGTTCGGATAGGAGCCTACCCAGCGGAAGGCCCAGCGTGCGGGACTGTCCGACGGACGGACCGCCTTCAGCTTGTCCACCAGTTCCTGTGCCATGCGTCCGAAGGCACCGCCGCGCAGAGGTTCCATGATGACACACTGCACACCCGTCTTCTCACACTTATTATACAGATATTCCGCATCGGCATCGACCCGTCGGCCCTGTTTCATCGAAGCATGGCGCCAGTCCAGGAAATTCATCTGAATCTGACAGAAGTCCCAATGGTATTGGTCGTTATGGTCCAGCAGGTAGTCGAAAGGACGAATGTCACCGTGATAGGAGAAACCCAGATGCTTGATGCGGCCGGCCTCACGCTCCTTCAGCAGGAACTCCAGCACGCCATTGTCCAGGAAGCGGCCTTTCAAGGTGTCCATACCACCGCCGCCAATACTATGCAGCAGGTAGTAGTCGATATAATCTACCTTCAGCCGTTCAAACGACTGCTCATACATCCGCGTCGAGTCTGCAAAGCTCCACAGACGCTGGTTCTGGTTCGACATCTTCGTAGCCACGAAGTATTTTTCGCGAGGATAACGGCTCAGCGTGTTGCCCGTCAGCACCTCCGACTGTCCGCCCATATACATAGGTGCCGTGTCGAAATAGTTCACCCCGTGCGCTATGGCATAGTCCACCAGTTTGTCCACCTCGTCCTGGTTATTAGGCAGTCGCATCATGCCGAATCCCAGCAGCGAAATCTGCTCCCCCGACCCGTGCTGTACACGGTAGGTCATGCGGTTCGTTACCCCACCCTGCTCTTCCTTCTTCTGGGCAAACACCTGGAAGGGTTCCATCACCGTCATGGATACTGCCGCCCCAACTCCCATGCCTAAGCGTCTCAGGAATTCGCGGCGTCCGCTATTAAAACTTTTCTTATTTTCCATCTGCTATTTCAGTTTTTATAATTGGTATTTTCAGTTGCAAAGATACGAATAATCGCACAGATACCTGCATTTTCCCTGATATTTTTTTTGTGAAAAACCACCAATCGTCTGCCGACGGACGGACGTTCTACGGCGCACATCAATGCCAGAATGCTAAAATTGTATAAGATCTGCCTACATTTGAACGTTTTTTGCAGAATCTTTTGAAATTTTTCGCTTAAACATTTCATACATAATGAAAGGAATAGCAATGAAGAACATGTCAAACCATAAAAACAGCGAACGACCTCCCCCGGCAAGGGTTTGTAACGATTACAAAGTCTTCCCGCGACCCTTGGCAACGGTTTGTAACGGTTACAAAGTCTTCCCGCGACCCTTGGCAGCAGTTTGACAGTCTGACAAAGTCTTCCCGCGACCCTCGGCAGCAGTTTGACAGTCTGACAAAGTCTTCCCGCGACCCTTGGCAACGGTTTGACAGTCTGACAAAGTCTTCCCGCGACCCTTGGCAGCAGTTTGACAGTCTGACAAAGTCTTCCCGCGACCCTTGGCAGCAGTTTGACAGTCTGACAAAGTCTTCCCGCGACCCTCGGCAGCAGTTTGACAGTCTGACAAAGTCTTTTTTTATTCTAATATATGTATAACCAAAAATCTAAGAGTATGATTTACATTCAAATTCCTGAGATTTCCCGTTTGATTTCTCGTCAGAAGCACATCCGCCACATTTCGTGGATGAAGAGATTCCTGGAGCGCCTGTTGCAAATCGTCAATCCGCCTGCAAGGCTGGCGAACACGATTAATACCTATCAGAATGCCGCGGCTAGGATGAGGCCTACCTTGTGATCACCATAGCGGAGCACGACGCTCCCTGTTTTTGTTTTTAGGCACGGATGGACACGTTTTTTATTATTTAGGCACGGATGGACACGGATGGACACGGATTTTTAAAATCATCAGCGCAAAAATATAATATTCCGTGTCCATCCGTACCTAAAAATTCGTGCTCTAAAAATTCGCGGAAAATCACCATTTGTCTTTGGTCTGTATGTCGTCAGCCCAGCGATGATCCTTGGGGAAAGGCTGACCGTTCCATGCCTTGACCTGTGTCCAGGGCTGCGGCTGGTCCGTCCAGAAAGGATGATCGGCAGGCAGGCCTAAGGGCATGAAGGCAAGACTGGTCATATAGAGCGAGCCATTGTTGGTGTACCAGTCGGCCGTCTCGGGCTGTGAGCCACAGAAGCCAATGGTGAGATAGCCTGCATCGTTGAAGTTCTGCTGGTGGTCGAACATGCGGTGCATGACCTGTGTCAGTGCTGCCCGAACCTGTCCGTTGCTGAGGTCGGCGGGCAGTTTCTGATACCAAGCCATCAGTGCCAAGGGCTGCATGGCTGCCATACGGTAAGGCGTAGAACGTCCTATGACGGGGAAGGTACCTTCGGGCGAGATGAAGCGTTCAAGGATAATGGCAAACTTCTGGGCACGCTTCAGGGCCCGGTCATAGTATTTCTTATAGTCGAGACGGGAATTGTATTTGGAATCGACCATGGCCTGCAGGGTTTCCAGATACATGGCATGGAACACGTAGCTGCTATAATAGTCAAAGGCAAAGACGGGACCGTCGGCATACCAGCCGTCGCCCATATACCACTCTTCGACCTTACGGCAGGCGGTATTCACGCGGAACTCGTCAAAAGGAGCTTTGGCCTTAGCCAGCAGACTTTCGATGGTCGATGAGAACAGGAACCAGTTGGTGTAGGGCGGATCTATCTTGCGCATGCCCTGGAACTCCTTGATATAGCGTTGTTTGGTAACGTCGTCGAGTGGCACCCACAGCACATCCCAGGCACGGAGGAACGACTCGGCAATATAGGCGGCATCGACAAGATTCTGGCCTGCCCTGCCCCAACAGAGATAGTCGGCAGAATTGGGGTCAACGGAGTTCTTGTAGGCTGCCAATGCCCACTGGCGGAGCTGGCGGCGCTGTTGTCCCTCGGCAGTGTCATCGTCGGGCAGTGTGAGCCACGGGGCAATACCGGCCATCAGGCGTCCGAAGGTTTCCATATAGACCACACTACGGTCGCGCTTGTCGAACGAGGGCGAGAATTCGGTCTTCATATTCTTCCGCAACTCGCCTTTCGCCATATTCTCCAGCACGGGCTGAGCCATCTTGTAGGCCAGTGTGCACCAGTATTCTCGGTCTGACTGTTGTACTTGTTTCTTTTTGGCTGCCTGAAGGGGCAGAAGCAGCATGACGGCTGCTGTCATGATGATGATTCTTTTCATTGGATAGTGTATTTAATGGGGGTTCGTGCCATAAACTCGTCAATGGTCAGTTGCCATTGTGCCTGGGAACGGATGTCATACTGACTCCATGCAGAGCCAAAATAGTAGGTATAGGGAGCTCCCTGGTAGTTATTG
The DNA here is from genome assembly GCA_902770195.1 of uncultured Prevotellaceae bacterium. Classification (GTDB taxonomy): domain Bacteria; phylum Bacteroidota; class Bacteroidia; order Bacteroidales; family Bacteroidaceae; genus Prevotella. The sequence continues at coordinate 2,332 of CACXSA010000009.1, read as the reverse complement.
ACGATACCGATGCCGTGGTTCACGTCGCCCTCCAACAGACGGGTCTCGCTGACACCTTCAGGAAACAATACTGCGACATACACCTGCGACTGATGGAATTGGGGATTGTCGGTAGGGTCGGTATACTGCACATAATTCCTGCCCAACACGAGGTTGTCATTGCCATGCAGTACGACACCAGCAGCCAGCATCACAGGCTTCTTGATACCATCATACCAGACCGTCATGCGGTTGAAGTGCGAGCCACGGTCAAGGCTAATCATGCGATGCTCGGTAATGCCGTCGGCATTAGGAGCGTAGGTCAGCTCAGCGGTAAAGCGCAAGGGACCATTGTCGTGAATCTGGCAGGTCTCATAGCAGTAGGGAAACACCAGCTTGCCGTCTTTTAGCAAGGCGGGTGAACCGCAGCCCAACGAAGGACCTACGCTGTAGGCATCCATCCCATAGCCATGATCAAAATGGAACGAGGTGCTGCGGTCGATAGCGTTGAGAGCCACTTTCTGACCTGCCTTCCTCAGCGAGTCTTCCATCATATTACCACGATAATCCTTCTGATAGCGGTCTTCCACAACCAATTCCGGAGTGTTCTTTACCCACACATCAGTGCCAAACGAGCGTTCTCCCGTCTTCTGAAGTGCAGGACCATAGACACGATAGATACCGCGGTCGTTCTCCCAGGCCATATCGTCCTTGCGGATGGGGTAAACCTTGCCCGTAACGTATGTCTTGGGCGTTGCCGGCTTACCTTTCGTGACGGTATATACAGCCTTTCCATGGGGATGCAACGACAGGTAAACCAGCAGTTTGCCGTCGTAAGTCTTCTGATAGGACACCTCTTGCCCTGCAGCATTCTCAATGACTATCTGCTCGTCTGTGCTGATACCTAACTGCCGGCAAACCGCCTGATAGTCAAGCTCCACGACCTCTTGGCGTTGCTGATTGCTTTCGTTGTCGAAGGTCAAAACTGCTTTTCTCGTCTGAAGGTATCTATAATATTCACAGGCTGCCAACAGGAATGCACCTACTCCGAAGTTAGCCTCACTATTAGCATCTACACGTTGACCAGGAATGGCTCGTTCGCCGATGGGTTGTACGTAGCCCACCTTTCCACTGGGTTGCAAGGCGATAGATGTCAGATAGTACCATGCCTTTTCGATGGCAGGCTCAAACTCCTTTTTGGGAAGATAGCCATTGTTGATACCCCAAAGGAGACCGTAACAGAAAAACGCTGTTCCACTGGTCTCATAGCCTGGCGCCTGATTGGGGTCCATCATCGAACGGGTCCAATGGCCTTCAGGTTGCTGAAGTTGTTTGACGGCATGGGCCAGACGAACATATTTCTCGGCAAAGAACGGCTGATGGCGGTAGGTCTTCGGCATATCCTGTAACACCTTGGCCAGTCCTGCCAGCACCCATCCGTCACCACGAGCCCAGAAGTCCTTCTTACCATTGGCAGTCTTATGCTTAGGATAAACATACTTGCCGTCTCGGAAATAAAGTCCCGTCTCATTGTCAAGCATAATACTGTCGCTATAGCAGATGTTCTCGTAAAGCTTGTCGAGGTATTTCTCATCACCCGTCAATTTATACATCTTGGTCATTACAGGCATCACCATATACAATGCATCAGCCCACCACCAATAGTCATGAACCTTCGAGTCGGCCTCATAACCCATCACCTCCTTAGCACGGGCCACTTTTTTCTTTTGTGGAACAAGGTTATAGAGATCAATGTAAGTCTGGAAACAAATCTGCCAATCACCGAAGAGTACGAAGTCCTGTCCTTCCCCATACTGCTTATATTTCCATTTGGCTGGGTCTGCCTCTGTTGCGCCCTTCCATTTATTATGCTCTGCCCATCGCAATGAGTAATCGAGGAAACGTTTTACGCTTAATTCGTCACGTTTATCTTCCGACAAAAGTCGGACAACCTCCATATTACCCGTATGATAGGCTGCATTGTCCCAAAATGCTCTAACCTCTGCAGGCTTATTCGTCTGCCAATAAGTATTCACCTTATTGATAATATCCATTACCTCTTCACTTGTCAACAGCTTAGCATGTAATGTAACAAATGAGAAAAGACAGATTATAGTAAGTAGTTTTTTCATCTTCATTGATTTTCCTGCAAAGGTAGCAAGAATAATTTAAACTACAAAAATAAGAGGTACAAAAACGAAGAGGTACATAAACGAAAAAGCACCCTGTCTCATTGCTGAAACAGGGTACTTCAAGAAAAAAGTGGCGGCCTCCTACTCTCCCGCATTGCATTGCAGTACCATCGGCGCAAGCGGGCTTAACTTCTCTGTTCGGAATGGGAAGAGGTGGGACC
>CACXSA010000008.1 GCA_902770195.1 uncultured Prevotellaceae bacterium | reverse complement strand
TTTTTACGTTGAAAATTTGGATGTTGGATCATGGGGAGTTAAGAACGATGTGTAATACAGAAACTTCAAAAAGTGATCAGTAGAACCGACCCCATGATCATTCGATGCAAACTCGAACGCAATATCTGTTTGGGCAAATGTTCCACCATATCGTCCAGCTTGTGATATGATTCCAATAGCATTCGTAGCTTCAATCCAGCGAGTAGGTGAAAGTGTGAAGGCATTCAAACCAGCCTCCTTTCTAAACCCCTCGAATTCGAGGGGGTTAAAACTGGGATTGTGAATGGTCTCCCAAATACCAAGGAACTCTATGGTGTTACGGTTGCGCATCCAATTTGCTATTACGCCATTGGGGTCAACGACATTTTTCTGACGAGCTATGTCAGTAATGCAGATATAATCTATCCCGTCTTTAGTCATAGTCTTAATGGCTATGTCTTTAACGATTATCTCATCCTTCTTTGCCATAGGTAATCTATCTGTTATGAATTATGTGTGCAAAGGTAGTAAAATAATTCGATACATAAGAAAAATCAGCATATTATTTCGATAGAAGGACGTAGCCTAATACGCACCTTTTTGGGCAGGTGCCACACAAGATGCCACAATCATTATGTGAGCGACGAGCAAGCTCAGAACAAAAAGAGATGAATAGATTTGGTTCTTTCAAAAAGAATGATTACCTTTGACGCTCTGACTCGAATAAAACGGCTGGTGACTCATCATCGGGTGTTCTTCGTCAAGCGAGGCGACCATAGGTCGAGCGCATTGTTAGCAATTCATAGAAGATTGCAGCACCACACTTCCACCTTTAAGTGGAAGAATGTGGAATAAATATAAGGAGGAATGTAAAAAATGCAAGATTTTGCAGCTATAGATTTTGAAACGGCTAACAACGATGGACTATCCTGACTATGAGTTCTACGATACGCTGGCTGCATCCCGTCGTGCTTTCCGCTATCTGGCGAACCATCAACTCCACACCGTTGCCGCCGAATGTGGTTACTGTTTAGAGAAGCATCACAATGCCCTAGCTGACGCAGAAGCTTGTGCGTGGATTGCGAGAGAAATATTGTGATCTATCAGACGGAAGACGGGCATTTTGCTCAAAAACACATTATTTTCTAGAGAATTGGAGGTTTTCGCATAATTTTGCCTGTTTTTCCATTGATTTGCAATGATAAAAAAAACTATCACCCTAAATCAGTACACCTCACAAATTACCATGTGCATTGCTTATTATTAATAGAAAATGTGTAATTTTGCAAACGGAAAAGAATATTATTTGCAATATGACAGCTGAAGAACAACAGAAAAAAGACGAACAGTATATGCGGAAGGCTTTGCAAGAGGCACAACAGGCCTTCGATGAGGGTGAGATTCCCATTGGGGCCATCGTGGTATGCAAGGACCGGGTGATAGCAAGGGCGCATAACCTGACAGAGACGCTGAACGACGTTACTGCCCATGCCGAGATGCAGGCCGTCACTGCAGCAGCCAACGAGTTAGGAGGGAAATACCTGACCGATTGCACCCTCTACGTCACGGTAGAGCCTTGCACCATGTGTGCTGGAGCCTTAGGGTGGAGCCAGATTCCCCGTATTGTCTATGGTTGTCGCGATGAGAAGCGTGGGTATCACGATTTTGCACCTCATGCGCTACACCCCAAATGTGTTGTTACTGAGGGGGTATTGGAAGAGGAGTGTCGTCAGCTGATGCAAGATTTCTTTCGAGAAAAACGGAAATAGAGTCTGATTTATTTTGCATTCCGCTCGATTTGCACTAACTTTGAGACAATGTCTCTTTCCTCACTTAATCGTACCTTTGAGACTTCGTCTCTTAGGTAGGCTGCATCTCGGGAATGAAAATAAATTCTGATTTATTTTGCATTCCGCTCGATTTGCACTACCTTTGCACTCAAAATTAAAAACGATTATAAAATAATGGCAGAAAAGAAATTCAAAAGAACAACTGTGACGTCGGCATTGCCATACGCCAATGGTGGTGTGCATATAGGCCACCTGGCTGGTGTGTATGTGCCTGCAGACATCTATGTTCGTTATCTGAGACTGAAGAAAGAGGATGTGATGTTTATCGGTGGCTCCGACGAGCATGGTGTACCCATCACCGTGAGAGCCCGCAAGGAGGGTATCACCCCTCAGGATGTGGTAGATCGCTACCATAAGATGATTAAGGACTCGTTTGAGGAGTTCGGCATCTCATTCGACATCTATAGCCGTACCACTTCGAAGACGCACCATAAGTTTGCTGCCGACTGGTTCCGCAAGCTCTACGACGAGGGCAAACTGGTGGAGAAAACCACTGCCCAGCTCTATGACGAAGAGGCCAAGCAGTTCCTGGCAGACCGTTATGTGGTAGGCGAATGTCCTCATTGCCACAGCGAGGGCGCATACGGTGACCAGTGTGAGAAATGCGGACGCGACCTGAGTCCTACAGAACTGATTAATCCGAAGTCAACCATCAGCGGCTCCACTCCCGTTTTGAAGGAGACCAAGAACTGGTATCTGCCCCTGAACGAATATCAGGACTGGCTGAAGCAATGGATTCTGGAAGGTCATAAAGAGTGGCGCTCCAATGTTTACGGTCAATGCAAGAGTTGGCTTGATATGGACCTGCAACCCCGTGCTATGACGCGCGACCTGGACTGGGGAATCCCCGTGCCTGTAGAGGGTGCCGACGGCAAGGTGCTCTATGTATGGTTTGACGCTCCTATCGGCTATGTCAGCAATACGGTAGAGCTCTGTGAGAAGGAGCCCGAGAAGTGGGGTTCCTGGCAGAAATGGTGGCAAGACGAGGATACGCGTCTGGTTCACTTCATCGGCAAGGACAACATCGTGTTCCACTGCATCATCTTCCCTGTGATGATGAAGGCCCACGGCAAGTATATCATGCCGGACAATGTGCCCTCGAACGAGTTCCTGAATCTGGAGAACGACAAGATTTCGACCTCACGCAACTGGGCCGTATGGTTGCACGAATACCTGGAGGATATGCCTGGCAAGCAGGATGTATTAAGATATGTGCTGACTGCCAATGCTCCTGAGACGAAAGACAATAACTTTACTTGGAAGGATTTCCAAGATCGCAATAACAACGAGTTGGTAGCCGTCTATGGCAACTTCGTAAACCGTGCACTCCAACTGACCAAGAAATACTGGAACGGCATAGTACCTGCCTGTGGCGAATTGCAGGAGGTGGATAAAGCAGCCCTTGCAGAGTTCAAGGACGTGAAGCAGAAGGTAGAGACTTTGCTCGACCAGTTCAAGTTCCGCGATGCCCAGTTCGAGGCTATGAACCTCGCCCGCATTGGTAACCGTTATATCACGGAATGCGAGCCTTGGAAAGTATGGAAGACCGATCCCAAGCGTTGCGAGACTATTCTGAACATCTGCTTGCAGCTGACTGCTAACCTGGCTATAGCCTTTGAGCCCTTCCTGCCTTTCTCGAGCAAGAAGCTGCGCGACATGCTGAACCTCGAGACCTTTGAGTGGGACGAACTGGGTTCTACAGACCTGCTGAAGGCTGGTCACCAGCTTGGCGAGCCATCGCTGCTCTTCGAGAAGATAGAGGATGATGTCATCCAGAAACAGCTCGACAAGTTGGAAGCCACCAAGAAAGCCAACGAGGCTGCCAATTTCAAAGCGGCTCCTATCAAGGACACTTGCTCCTTCGAGGACTTCGAGAAGCTGGACATCCGCGTGGGACTTATCAAGGACTGTCAGCGCGTGCCCAAGAGCAAGAAACTCCTGCAGTTCACCATTGACGACGGCTCTGGAACAGACCGCACTATCCTCAGTGGTATAGCTGCTTTCTACGAAGATCCCTCCGTGCTTGTAGGCAAGCGCATCCTCTTCGTTGCCAACTTCGCACCACGTAAGATGATGGGTATTGAAAGTCAGGGTATGATACTCTCTGCCGTTGATTTCGACGAAAGCCTCAGCGTGGTAACCACCACGAAGGATGTGAAGCCAGGAAGTCAGGTGGGATAGTTAAGAGTGAAAAGTGAAAAGTGAAAAGTGAAAAGTGAAAAGTGAAGAGTGAATAATAAAGGCTGCAAAATTTGCAGCCTTTGTTATTTTGTCAACTTCTACCAAACAGCCATTTCTTGAAGAATGGACTGACACGCAAGATGTTCGACGTAATGACACTGAAACCAATAACCAATAAAGCCAGAAAAATAGATATCGTAGTATCCAGTATGAAGTTATGACGATACTGGCTGAAGAACGAGCCTAACGTCGGCAGATTGGGCATGAACAGATAATGAATCAAGTATATATCCAAGGTACGGCGTCCGATATACTGAAAGCTGCGACCTACCACGGTACGCTGCGTGAAATACTGATGATAATGGCGGAAATACATGAATACCATAGTCAACAGGATGAAGCGAGCCAAGGTCAGAGGAATGATAGCCCATGTCATACGAAGGGTATGCCATTGCAAGGCATCCAAGGCCGCAAAGATAACCAATATAACCATAACGGGATAGAACCAGCGACTGTCCATGATACGCTGTGCCCCATCCCAATAACGGCGCACCATATTGCCGTAAAGGAAGAAGGGGAAATACATGAACAGCTGGTTGATGCTGGAAGTGTTCATAAACTCATTGGGGGTGCCTCGCCATCCAAAAGCCCATGAGAAATACTTTGGCTGATAGCAGGTCTCGTAAAAGCACAGGGAGATGATGAACAATATGGTAATGGGAATCCATGACTTCACCTTTAACTTGCTCTCAAAATAGCAGAATATGTAATAGATAATAAACATGTAAAGCAGTACGATGGTAAACCAATAGCCTCCCTTCAAAGGTCTGGATAACCATTCGAGCACCTGATCGCCAAAAGCCATATCGCCCAAGATAACTGCTCCGAAGAGGAAGAACACCACAGTAGGAATTGTCTGCACACGTATCTTCTTCAGCAAAAGGGTTCCTAAAGTCTTGCCATTCCACAGAAGACCGGCCTTATAAGCAAGGAAACCACTGACAAAGAAGAACAAGGGCATACGGAACATGACCAAGAACTGCATGGATGATGAAACCTTCGGAGACATACCCAAGCCAAGGCCTAACACATGGTTCGCTACTACCAATATCATGGTAAACCCACGAAGGGAATCAAGCCACTCCAGACGAGGCTTCTTTTGTACACTCTGTTGAACTGCTATTTCCATAAATATCTTATTTCCTCTGCAAAATTACATCTTTTTATTTTGAACTTCAAATATTTATCCGTATTTTTGCACAAAAATAGAATGAAAAAGATAGATGCTGGTATTCAATGGTTGCGACAAACCATTAGTCGGGTATGGGAAATGATGCCATCAAAGCCAATGACACCATCGCAAGTTCCTATTGACATTGTCATCCCCATCATCGGAAAAGATTTAGACATCCTGCCACTTTGTCTGCAAGGCATCAGGAAGAACGTCAGCCATACCGTCAAGGACATTTATATCGTGGCTCCTAATGATCCTGCCATTACGGCTTTCTGTGAAAAGGAACATCTTGTCTTCGTCGAGGAGAGCACCATTTTCAATTTCTCGCCACGTGAGCTGAATCTGATAATCACCAGTCCTAACGGTCATACTGTCAACAGAAGCGGATGGCTGTTTCAGCAGTTTGTTAAGTTGTCAGGAAAGGTAGGCACCTGTGACTATTTCCTTTGCATTGACGCAGACCACATCCTGATACGTCCTCACGTCTTCCTGGACAAAGACGAGACACCCGTCTTTTATATGAGCGACGAATGTCATACCGCCTATTACAAGAACATCCGCAGACTGACGGGAAAACCCTATTATTCCCTGCTTAGTTTTGTTGACCACAAGATGCTCTTCTCCAAGAAAGAGCTGGCAGCACTCCGCAAGAAGATAGAACAAGCCAATGGCGGGTGCGAATGGAAGAAAGCCATCGTTGCCTCTTATGACCGTACGGAAACATCCGGGTTCTCCGAGTTTGAGCTATATGGTCATTTTGTCAGCAGGAAGCATGAACAGCCTTGGCGGCAAGTCAAACTGGCGTATAAAGACATGGCTGATTTCGAGACGCTGACAAAACGATATGCAGCGAAATACCATTGTATAACCTTTCCTTGTTACTTAAAATGAGCGAAGGACTCAAACAGCGAACAGCCAAAGGACTCCTGTGGGGTGCCATCAACAATCTGACTTCCCAGCTGTTGATGGCATTGATAGGTATTATCCTGGGACGACTTCTTACTCCTGCCGACTATGGTATGGTAGGAATGTTGGCAATCTTCTCGGCTATAGCGGGATCGCTGCAAGAGAGCGGATTTACAGCTGCCCTCACCAACCTGAAAGAGGCTACGCATAAGGAATATAACGCAGTATTCTGGGCCAGCACAGCTATTTCCATTCTCCTTTACATGCTGCTCTATTTCTGTGCTCCCCTTATTGCCAGCTACTTCCATCAGCCCGAATTGGTGAGTCTGTCAAGACTGGTGTTTGCCTCGTTGCTGCTAGCGGGCATTGGCATAGCCCATGCTGCCTATATGTTCAGAAACATGATGAACCGCGAGAAAGCCATTACAGGGTTCTTCGCTTTGGTGGGCAGTGGTATAGTGGGCATCACGCTGGCACTCAACGGCTATTCGTACTGGAGTCTGGCTTGGCAACAGTTTACATACATCTGTATTATCAACATCGGACGACTTTACTTTGTAAGATGGCTGCCTTCCCTCCACATTGACTTTACCCCCATCCGCGAGATGATTGGTTTCAGCAGCAAGATACTGATTACCAACATTATCAATCAGGTAAACAACAACATCCTGTCGTTTATCTTCGGACGACTGTTTACTGCCGGTGCCGTAGGCAACTACACACAGGCTGCCAAATGGAACACCATGGGGCACTCGCTGATTTCTGGAACCATGCAACAGGTAGCGCAACCTGTGCTGTCATCTATCAACGAGGAGGAGAACAGGCAGCTGAACGTATTCCGTAAGATGCTACGGTTTACGGCGTTACTCTCTATGCCTGCCATGCTGGGACTGGCTTTCATAGCCGATTTCATTGTGGTATTGTTAGGAGAGCAATGGGCTGACAGTGTGACACTACTGCGACTGCTGTGCATCAGCGGTGCTTTCCTGCCCATTCACACCTTATATCAAAACCTGTTTATCAGTCATGGAAGGTCAGACACGTATATGTGGTGTACGATAGAACTCGTCATCACACAAATTGTCGTGGTGATGATATTTGCACACTGGGGCATTGAAGTCATGATAGCAGCATACGTAGCAATACTTGTCTTATGGACGGGTGTTTGGCAGGTGTTGGCCAACAGACTGATACAACTTCGTTTTCTCGACTTGCTCAAAGACGTATGTCCATTCCTGCTGGCTGCCCTGTCCTCTATTGCCGTAGCCTATTTTGCCACGTTAGCCATCAGCAACACCATAGGTCTTATCCTTTCGAGAATCGTTATAACAGCCCTGCTTTACGTGGTCATCATGAAGATAGCCCACGTGAAGATATTCCAAGAATGTATTCAATTCCTATTCAAGCATCATGAGACTAATCATTGAGAAAATCAAACTGGCCCTGTTTAAGAGAACAGGAGCTGTTCAGCAGAAGAAGAACCATGCCTCATGGGAAGCGAAAGGCTATCGCAACGAGCCTTCCGTAAGCTTTGTCATCCAGTCTCATAACAAGAGTCTGCAAATCTGTCATATTCTTCCCAAGCTTCGCCAATACAACGATTCGGAAATCATCGTGATAGACGATGGCTCCAGCATGGAGCACACCAAACGGCTCACGGAAGCATTGACGGGTGCCAACGAGTTCTTACTGCGTGCCAACGACCTTTTTGAGAATGTCACCTACGACAAAGCCCTACGACTGGCCAACGGAAAATTTGTCGCCCTGATGCAAGACGATGACGACTTCGAGGATGTCAGTTGGGTTACCGAGGCTGTCGCTCTTTTCGAGAGGCATCCCAAGATGGTCATCCTTGGCGGCAACTGGGCGGTCAACCTGATATTCAATGCAGAGGAGCAGAAAAGATACGGAATCCGTCAGGATATGGGCGATGGTAAGTTCCAGTTTGTGCATTCCGTTAACCGTGCTCCGATGTGGGTACGAAAAGACCTCTACGATCAGTATCTTCATCACATAGACTTCCGCTTCGCTCCCTTCCAATACGATGACGACGAGCTATGCCTGCGTTCATGGCTGCAAGGGCTGCAAGTAGGATGGTATGACGCGAAGTTCCATTCGCTAACAGCAGGAGGTATGCGTCTCTGGAATACGGAGTTCACCAAAGAACAGGCAGAGCGCAACGGACATTTGCTTTACCAGTTGTATGCTGATAAGATGGAAGAGATAACCCGAAAAGTAGCAGAAAGTAACCTATAAAACCATCATTATGAATTATGCACTGATCATAGCCGGAGGCTCTGGCAACAGGATGGGACAAGACATTCCCAAACAATTCATGCATGTGGACAACTGTCCCATTATCATTCACACGATGCGGGCTTTCCAACAACATGCCGACATCCATGGTATCGCAGTAGTATGTCTGGCCGGATGGGAAACCGTAGTACAGTCGTATGCCAACCAGTTTTGCATTGACAAACTGAAATGGATATTCCCTGGAGGCAGCAACGGTCAGGAGTCTATCCATAATGGTATCTACGGATTGAAAGAGGCTGGTTGCCAAGATGACGATCTAGTATTGATTCACGATGCTGTACGTCCGCTGCTCTCACAGGATATCATTTCCTCCAATATCGCCACTTGTCAGCAATACGGTTATGCCATTACAGGTATCAAGTGCCGCGAAGCCATCTTGGAAAGTGAGGACGGATTTGCCAGCACCACCAGTATTCCCCGTGACAAACTGGTTCGTACACAGACCCCCCAGACCTTCCGTTTGAAGAACATCATAGCCGCCCACGAGGAAGCCAAGGAAAAAGGCATTACCAATTCGGTTGCATCCTGCACACTGATGGCAGAACTGGGTGGTAGGGAGATGCACATTGTGCCAGGCTCCGAGAAGAACATCAAGGTTACCACCGTCGAGGACCTTGAGATACTGAAAGCCCTTATGAACATAAAAGCAGAATCATGGCTGAAATGACATCCTACCAGCAAGACATCAAGAAGGCAACGGAGCACCTGACCTTACCGCAGCAAGGCAACATCCTTGTCACAGGAGCCACAGGACTGATTGGAGGATGCTTGGTTGATATGCTGATGCAGCATAGCCTGTGTCATGTCTATGCGATGGGGCGTAACATAGATCGGGCTAGAACACGCTTTAGGCTATATCAGGACGATAAGCGTTTCCACTTCCTGCAGCATGACATCTGTGAGCCTCTAACATGGACTACAGACTTTCACTACATCATTCATGCTGCCAGTAATGCCAGTCCCAATTTCTTCCAGCAGTCACCCGTAGAGGTCATGAAAGCCAACCTGAACGGACTCTGTCATTTGGTAGAATACGGGATGAAGCACCACCTGCAACGGATGGTTTATGTATCTTCTGGCGAGATATACGGTGAAGGCGACGGCAGCATCTTCACAGAACAAAGCAGCGGCTATATCGACATTCTCTCCCCACGAGCCTGCTATCCCTCGTCCAAACGAGCTGCGGAAACACTTTGTGCAGCCTATTGTAAAGAGTATGACACACCCATCGTAATAGCCCGTCCCTGTCACACCTATGGACCTTATTTCACAGAGAGCGACAATCGCGTCTATGCACAATTTATCCGCAATGTCCTACGTGGTGAAGACATCGTCATGAAAAGTAAGGGAGAGCAATACAGGTCATGGATCTATGTCGTAGATTGTGCTGCTGCCATCTTACTACTATTAGCAAAAGGACAAAGTGGTGAAGCATACAATGTAGCCCATGCTGACTCCAATATCACTATCCGCCAGTTGGCGGAGAAGATAGCAGGAATCGGTGGCAGAAAGGTTGTCATGCAAATTACAGAGGATGGCAATACGACACCTATCACCAAAGCCGTTTTCTCGACGGAGAAAATCGAGCAATTAGGCTGGCGCCCCCTCTTCTCCATAGATGAGGGCCTTAGTCACACTTTGGATAGTAGTGACGGCCAATCTTGCGCATAACCTCTGCTACAGGTTCTTCCGCATCCATGTTAAAATACTCCTTGAAATGATGCGACTCTCGCTTCTCGACAGGAGGCAGCTGCATGTAGTCGCCAAAGAAATGGCGCAAATAATGGTCATAGCCACCCGACAAACAAACCTCCAAGCCCTCAAACGGAAACTTCACAGCTTTGCTGACCCATTCACGGGGATAGATTTCCTTATCGCCATAGATACCACAATACACTACCACCCGACTGGTTGAGCCAAAGGGATGCTTATAGCATATCTCATCCATCATGCGGAGCAGCTTCTTACGGTAACTCTTACGTCCGATGAATCCGCGTGTCTTATGACAGAAGCGTCCCCACTCATGAGGAGTCAGCAGTAATTGTAGGTATTCACCAAAAGTATAATGAGCCGAGATGGCCGCCAGACGATTCTGGATTTTGGTAAAGCGTCGCTTCAAGCGAATAGCTTCCTCCATATTCTCTGCCGTACCATCGAGGGGAAATATATCAACAAACAGTCCAAAGACACAAGGTGTATCATGTCGTTCCAAGATAGTGGTTCCCTTCTTGCATAGCTTCGAAAAATACATGAAGTAATTGTCCTTATTATAAGGAGTAAGCAACTCGAAATCTCCCAAGTCCGTCTGTTGACAGACAGCGATAAAACGGTCGTAGTCAGGACGGGGCATAAAGACATCAATATCATCATCCCATGGTATCATGCCATGATGGCGAACTGCCCCGATGGCTGTTCCGCCGCAACAATAATAGTCTATATGGTGCTCTTCACAGATGGAAATCAGCTTTTTCAAGATGCCGAGTATGATTGCATTCCATCTGGGTTGCTCCTGGGGAGTTATTTCTTGCATATTCGTTTCTTTTTTGTTGACGGTGCAAAGTTACTAAGAAAAAAAGAAAGAATCTCATTTTTTATCATTATCTTTGTCGCAAAAAAACAGTCATCATGAAGTTTGCGTTCATCATCTCCGCACATAACGACCCCATTCACCTGAAACGAATGATTGAGAGTCTGCCCCCATCATCTTTTTTCATTGTACATATTGATGCCAAGTCTGACCTGTCATCGTTTACCAGTCTGTTGGCAGACAACCCTCGTGTTCACTTCATCGAAGACCGTACTGATGTTATGTGGGGCAGCATCGGAGTCGTAGAAGCCCAGATGAAGATGATCAAGAAAGCCCTCATGCTACACCAGCAAGAACCTATCGACTACTTGATATCACTCAGTGGACTCGACTATCCGCTATGGAGCAACAAGCATATCACCTCTTTCTTTGAAAGCCAAAAGGGGCGAGAGTTTATCGTGACGCTGTGTATGGAGGGACAAGGCGAGGCCGAGAAACTTTATCGTGAGCATCGCTATTTCAACTACTACTCATGGCCGTATGGAACGTTAAGAAGCAAGTTTCGTGTTTCATTACGGAAAATCAGCTATGCCTTAGGTATTCGAAAATCACTTCGCTTCAAGGCTTCTGGGCGCGAATACACGCTTCACAAAGGTTCTATGTGGTGGGCTATCTCACCAGAGTTAGCATCACTGGCGCTCAACTATTGGGACAACAATCCTGCCTACGTGCGTTATTTCTACGACGGCTTTGCACCTGACGAGACTTTCATCCCCACCCTTACAGCTTATTCCGACTTTGCCAACAGAGCTATCCACATAGAAGGACAGTTCAAAAACCTGGAAGGCATCACTCCTTTGACGTTTATCGACTACACCAACGGCATCAAAATCTTCACTGAGGAAGACTTTGACTTGCTTATCAAGAGTGATAAGATTTTCTGTAGGAAAACAATAACGGGCAAGAGCGACCAACTGATGGACATGATTGATGCCTACAGAGCCAGTCACTAACTATTGGTAGTAGGTCTGCACCAGCGTTTCTATGGTTGTAGGCACCAGTCCATCAATACTTTGACCCTGACGGACACGCTCACGGATTTCTGTACTCGACACATCCAGCAGAGGGACATCAATGGTTCCCAAATACTGGTCGCGAGGATAGACTATAATGCGATGATGCCATAAGATGTCCTTCCAATGACGCCACCGCTGGAAATGAGCCCAGTTGTCACCTCCTATCAACAACACAAACTCGCGGTCTGGATAGTCTGCACTCAGGTGTTGCAACGTGTTCCAAGTATAGGAAGGCTTAGGAAGATGGAACTCATAGTCGCAGGCCTTGACACCCTCAACTCCTTCCAAAGCCTTTTGTGCCATTTCAAGACGCAGATGATCATCCAACAAATCGGAGGCATTGCGCTTTAAAGGGTTCTGAGGCGATACCATCAGCCACACCTCGTCCAAGTCACTCCTTTCAAGGATAGCCTTTGCCAAGGTCACATGTCCTACATGTATGGGGTTGAACGAGCCACCGAAGATGCCTATTTTCTTCATCCAAGGAATTCTTTTACCACCTGTAGTGCTTCCTGCTTGGCTTCCTCCAAATCGTCATTCACTATTATCTGATCGAACTGAGAAGCAAACGTCAACTCATATTCCGCCTTTGCCAGACGCTGTTCGATGGCCTCGGGGGTATCTGTAGCACGTCCTATCAAGCGCTTGCGGAGTTCCTCTACCGATGGGGGTTGGATAAACAGGCTCAATGCCTCGTCACCATAGTATTTCTTGATGTTCACACCTCCTTTCACATCCACGTCGAACACCACATTCTGGCCTTCCTCACGCTGGCGCTCCACCTGTTGTTTCAGCGTACCATAGAAGCGGTTTTCATACACCTCTTCATATTCCAGAAACTCGTTCTTGGCTATCTTATCCTTGAACTCCTCTGGAGTCAGGAAGAAATACTCCACCCCGTCCTTTTCTTTCCCACGAGGTGCTCTTGATGTACAAGATATAGAGAAATAGAGCTTTAACTCTGGATGCTCCTGCATCAACCACTGTACAATGGTCGATTTTCCACTCCCACTGGGAGCCGACACGATAAGCATTTTGCCTTTCCTCATTGCTCAATTCGTAAAATTAGTGAAATTCGTGGTTAGAAATCAAAGCGCATTCAGCACCTGTTCCTTAATTTGCTCCAGCTCGTCCTTCATCTTCACCACGATGTTCTGCATCTCTGCCTGGTTCGACTTCGAACCGGTGGTGTTGATTTCGCGACCCATCTCCTGGGCGATGAAGCCAAGTTTCTTGCCCTGTCCGGCAGCATCTGCCATCGTCTCACGGAAGTATTTCAGGTGGTTCGCCAGACGCTGCTTTTCCTCGCTGATGTCCAGCTTCTCGATATAATAGATGAGCTCCTGCTCCAAGCGGTTCTTGTCGTACTCCGCCTCAGGAATCTGTTTCAGTCCCTCCACGATACGGCCTCGAATCTTCTCCACACGGGCCTTCTCGTAAGGTTCGATGCTCAGCATCAACTGCTCGATGTTGTCAACCTTCTCACCAAACTTCTTCTCCAGAGCTGCACCCTCCTGCGTACGGAAGTCCACCAGATGTTGAATAGCCTCACTGACACCCTGACGGGCTACCTCCCACTCTTCATCGCTCAGCACTTCCACCTCAGTCTTAGTCAGGACATCAGGCATGCGGGTGAGTGTCATCATCCAGTCGATACCCTCCAGCTGGTTCTGTTCAGCAAAGGCATGCAACTGGTTGTAGTAGGACTGCATCAGCACCGTGTTGACGGGAGCGGCTTCCGTCGTAGCATCTTTCTCTATCCAGATGCAGAACTCCACCTTTCCGCGTAACAGTTTATCTGCTATCATTTGACGAATCTCCATTTCCTTCTCGCGATATAATGGAGCAATACGAGTGGTAAGGTCAAGCTGCTTGGAGTTGAGCGACTTGATTTCCACATTGATTTTCTTTCCATTATAGGCTACAACGGTCTTTCCGTAGCCTGTCATTGACTGTATCATAATGTTGCTTTTCTTTAATATTGACGGCAAAGGTACAAAAAAACTATTAAACATGCTAAGAATGACGGGAAAATTTGTGCCTTTGATTGCATCGAAGGTTCTTTCGTTCTGAAAAACTCCGCTCGAACTTTGTTCGCTTGCAAAAAGCAAGAAATAAATTTGGTTTTTCGCCCGCTTATTCGTACCTTTGCACATTAAAAAGAAGTATATGGCTTGCATTCTACATATAGAAACGAGTACTAACATCTGTTCCGTAGCGGTCAGCGAAGACGGACAATGCATTTTCGAGCAGAAGGCAGAAGGAGAAAAGGGGGCTGGTGCCGAACGGCTAGGCTCCATGATTGACGAGGCCCTGTCGTTTACCGACAACCACGCCATACCTTTCGATGCAGTCAGCGTGAGTTGCGGTCCGGGCTCCTATACGGGCTTGCGCATTGGAGTGTCGATGGCTAAAGGCCTCTGCTATGGTCGCGACCTGAAGCTTATCAGCGTACCCACCTTGGAACTAATGTGCGTTCCTGTATTGTTAAGAGAAATGATTCAAGAGGACGATGCCCTGCTGTGTCCCATGCTTGATGCCCGTCGCATGGAGGTCTATGCCGGACTTTACGACCGTTCGCTGAAGACCATCCGTGAGGTGAGTGCCGATGTGGTGACGGAAGATACCTACAGGCAATATCTCGATGAGCGTCCCGTTTATTTTTTCGGCAATGGTGCCAAGAAATGCATGGAGACCATCAACCACCCGAACGCCCACTTCATCGACAACATCGAGCCGTTGGCAAAATGGATGCAGCCGCTAGCAGAGAAGCGATTCCTGATGGAGCAGTTTGAGGATGTGGCCTACTTCGTTCCTTTCTACCTGAAGGACTTCGTGGCCATCAAGCCCAAACCGTTGATTTAAAAAGTGAAAAATAAAAAGATAAGTAAATAATATGGTGAATCATGAAGAGCGGAAGCCAATTTTTCACTTTTCATTTTTCACTTATACCTTAAAAATATGGAAATAAAAGGATTAGACTATAACACCCAGCGTGAGAAACTGATCATGCCCGAATATGGTCGTGAGATTCAGAAGATGGTTGATTTGGCCATCAGCCTTCCCACTAAGGAGGAGCGCATGAAGTGTGCCCAGGCCATCATCCACCAGATGGAGAACAAGACGCCTCAGCTTCGCGACAGTTCTGACTACCAGCAGACGCTGTGGGATCATCTCTATCTCATGAGTCAGAAGCAGTTGGATATCGACTGGCCTTTCGACGTGACTAGTGCCGAGAAGATTCTCTCCAAACCGCAGCCCATGCAGCATCCCACCGCCAGTCCCCAAAGTCGGGTGCGCCACTATGGACGTCTGATGATGGAGATGTTTGAGAAGCTGAAAACCATGCCTGCTGGTGACGAGCGCGACGAGCTGGTACGCATCACTGCCAACCAGATGAAGCGTGACTTGGCAGCATGGGGTCATGGTTCTATGGATGACGAGAAAGTGGCTGACGACCTTGCCCGCTTTACCGATGGCAAGATTCAGTTGGACCTACAGGCCTTCCGCTTTGAGCGTGTCGCTCCCGTTGCCCAGAACGAAGGAAAGAAGGGAAAACGTAAGAAATAAGCATTGAGTTAGTCGTTTAACTGAAGATATCCCTATGGCATCATTTAAAATCGAAGGCGGACATCTGCTCAGTGGCACCATCACCCCACAGGGAGCCAAGAACGAGGCGCTACAGGTTATCTGTGCCACGCTGCTCACCAACGAAAAGGTGACCATCCACAACATCCCAGACATCCGTGATGTCAACAACCTGATTAAGTTGTTGTGTGACATCGGTGTCAAGGTGACGAAAGCTGATAGTGGGCAGACCCTTGGCAACAGCTACACATTCCAAGCCGACGCCCTGAACATGAAATTTCTGGAGAGCGACCAGTTCGTGGAGAAATGTGCCGACCTACGTGGCTCCGTCATGATGATTGGTCCACTGCTGGCCCGTATGGGCAAGGCTGTGGTTGCCAAGCCTGGTGGCGACAAGATAGGCCGTCGCCGTCTGGACACCCACTTCTTAGGCTTCAAATACCTGGGTGCTAAGTTCCATCGCGTGGAAAACCGTAATGTCTATGAGATATCTGCCAAAGGCAAGAAGCCAAGGACCAATAGTCTGAAGGGCACCTACATGCTGCTCGACGAGGCTTCCGTGACAGGTACTGCCAACATCATCATGGCAGCAGTCTTTGCAGAAGGCATCACCACCATCTATAATGCTGCCTGCGAGCCTTATGTCCAGCAGCTCTGCCACATGCTCAACCGCATGGGAGCCCAAATCAGTGGCATCGGTTCCAACCTGCTCACCATAGCAGGTGTCTCCAAACTGGGAGGTACGGAGCACCGTCTGCTTCCTGATATGATTGAGGTAGGCTCGTTCATCGGAATGGCAGCCATGTGTGGCAATGGCATCCGCATCAAGGATGTGTCGATGAAAGACCTGGGCATCATCCCTGAGGCTTTCCGCCGATTGGGTGTTGACGTGCAGGAGGATGGTGACGACCTGTATATCCCACATCAGAAGCACTATGTGGTCGATTCTTTCATTGACGGTACCATCATGACATTGGCTGATGCCCCGTGGCCCGGACTGACCCCCGACCTGCTCAGCGTGCTCATCGTGGTAGCCACCCAGGGGCGTGGCTCTGTGCTGTTCCACCAGAAGATGTTCGAGAGCCGCCTGTTCTTCGTCGATAAGCTCATTGACATGGGAGCCCAGATTATCCTGTGCGACCCACACCGTGCTGTGGTGGTAGGTCACGACCGTAAGAAGACGCTGCGTGCCCAACGCATGTCCAGTCCGGACATCCGTGCAGGTATCGCCCTACTGATAGCTGCTATGAGCGCTAACGGCACCAGCACAATCAGCAACATCGAACAGATAGACCGTGGCTATGAGAACATCGAAAGCCGACTCAATGCGCTCGGAGCACACATTGAAAGGGAAAAGTGAAAAGTGATAAGTGAAAAATTCTTCGACCTAAAGGTGCGAAGCGACCAAAGGTCGAGCGACTACCGCTATAGATGATTAAGAGAGAGGACGTTTACAAGATAGGCCGTTTGGGCAAGGCGCACGGCGTGAAGGGCGAGGTATCGTTCCAGTTTGACGACGACATCTTTGATACGACTGATGCCGACTACCTCATTCTGGAGATTGACGGCATCCTGGTACCTTTCTTCATGGAGGAATACCGTTTCCGTAGCGATGCGCTGGCACTGGTGAAGTTCTGCGACATAGACACCCTGCAAAGGGCTTCCGAGCTGACTGGCTGCGACGTTTATTTCCCCCGTTCCATAGCCGACGAGGACACGGAAGGTCCGTCGCTAGCCATGCTGGTAGGCTTCGACATCGTGGATGCGTCCGACAACAAGGTCGTAGGAAAGATTGCATCTATTGACGACACCACACAGAACATTCTCTTCGAGCTGGAGGACGGCATGCTTATTCCTGCCAGTGACGACCTGATAGAGAATATCGATACTGATCAGCAAACCATCATAATGCATATTCCCGAAGGATTATTATCGCTACGCTAGGGAAAAGGGAATAGTGAAGAGTGAATAGTGAAAAAGGAAGAGGGAAAAGGGAAGAGTGAAAAATATGAAGAAAAAACAAATAGCCATTTTAGGTTCCACAGGTTCTATTGGAACCCAGGCACTGGAGGTCATTGCCGAGCATTCCGACCTCTATGAAGTATATTGTCTGACTGCCAACAACCGTATAGAACTGCTGGCTGAGCAGGCTCACCGTTTCAAGCCCGCAGCCATTGTCGTTGCCAACGAGGCACGCTACGACGAGTTGAAGCGGCTAATGAGCGACCTGCCCGACGTGAAGGTGTATGCCGGTGCCCAGGCTCTCGACGAGATAGTGGAGGCCGGTCCCATCAACATCGTGCTAACGGCGATGGTAGGCTTCGCCGGCCTGTCGCCCACCATCCACGCCATCAAGGCCAATAAGGCCATAGCCTTGGCTAATAAAGAGACGCTGGTGGTGGCTGGCGAGTTGATTCGCGACCTGGCCTCCGAGTACCACGCCCCCATCCTGCCCGTTGACAGCGAGCACTCTGCCATCTTCCAGAGCTTGGTGGGTGAGGACAACAACCCCATCGAGAAGATCCTGCTGACGGCCTCGGGTGGTCCGTTCCGCAATTTCACGATGGAGCAGATTGCCAAGGTCACCAAGGACGACGCCCTGCGTCATCCCACCTGGGACATGGGTGCAAAGATCACCATTGACTCGGCGACGATGATGAACAAGGGCTTCGAGGTCATCGAGGCCAAATGGCTCTTCGGTGTCAAGGCCTCGCAGATACAGGTGCTGGTTCATCCCCAGAGCATTGTCCACTCCGCCGTACAGTTCCATGACGGTGCCGTGAAGGCCCAGTTGGGTGTGCCCGACATGCGGCTGCCCATCCAGTACGCCTTCTCGTTCCCCCAGCGTCTGACGCTGAGTGGCGACCGCCTGGACCTCTTTGCCACGCAGCATCTTGACTTCTTCGAGCCCGACCTGAAGAAGTTCCGCTGTCTCGCCCTCGCCTTCGAGGCTATTCAGAAGGGTGGCAACATGCCCTGCATTGTCAATGCCGCCAACGAGATAGTGAACCGCGGATTCCTGGAGGACCGTTGCGGTTTCCTGCAGATGAGCGACATCATTGCCGAGACCATGCAGCGCTGCACATTCTCCGCCACACCCGACTACGACACGTACATCGCAACGGATGCAGAAGCCCGTCGCATAGCCAAAGAACTAATGAAGTGAAAAGGGAAAAGGGAACAGTGAAAAGTGAAAAATTTGCTACCGCTTTTAAGGGAAAAGGGAAAAGTGAAAAGTGAAAAATTTGCTACCGCTTTTAAGGGAAAAGGGAACAGTGAAAAGTGAAAAATTTGCTACCGCTTTTAAGGGAAAAGGGAACAGTGAAAAATTTGGCTACCGAATATGAAGCGAATACTCCACAATGAGCAATCTCCACTAAACACGAAAAGCTACCATCTGGCTGTAAGGATTGTCAATATGGTTAAACATATACAATGCAGCCCGAAAGAATACGGCATGTTGAATCAGGTCTTTCGTTCTGGTACAGCCATCGGCGCCCTGGTTAGTGAAGCGGTGTTTGCCCAAAGCCCAGCAGATTTCATCAGCAAACTTTCCATCGCACTAAAAGAATGTAACGAGACCATTTATTGGATTAACCTCTTAAAAGATACAGATTATATTTCTGAAAAGGAATTTGAGAGTATGGATAAAGACTGTAGAGAAGTCCTTGCAATATTAATATCGTCAATCAAAACAACAAAGAATAACAATCAAACAAAATAAAACAATAGTGAACTTGGAGAGCGGAAGCAAATTTTTCACTTTTCACTGTTCACTTATACCTTAAAATTATGGAAATATTTTTAATCAGAGTATTACAATTCATTCTGGCCATCTCGCTGCTCGTACTGCTACACGAGGGAGGCCACTTCTTTTTCGCCAAGCTTTTCGGAGTGAGGGTCGATAAGTTCTACATCTTCTTCGACTGGAAGTTCAGCCTGTTCAAGTTCAAGCCCAAGAACAGCGATACCGAGTACGGCATCGGCTGGCTACCACTGGGTGGCTACTGCAAGATAGCGGGCATGATAGACGAGAGCTTCGACACGGAGCAAATGAAGCAACCCGTACAGAATTATGAATTCCGCGCCAAGCCATACGGGCAGATACTCTTCTGGTGGGGCGACACCTACATCCCCGTCAAAGACATGACGCTGGGCATGAAGTTCAACCAGGAGGCCAAGTCGTACGGATTCAAGGACGGCGACATCCTCATCGGCACCGAGAAGGGTGCCTTCAAGGACTTCTCCGCCGACCTCTACCGCGACATCTCCGAGGCCACGCGTGTAGATATTATCCGCCAGGGCAAGCCCATGAGCATCACGCTGCCCGGCGAGCTGAACCTGTTGAACATGATGAAGGCCGACCCCTCGTTTGTGCGTCCGCTGCTACCTGCCAAGGTTGACAGCGTGCTGCCCGAGACACCTGCCGCCCAGATAGGACTGCAAAAGGGCGACGAGATAATGGCGCTCAACGACAAGCCCGTGGACTCGTACAACGAGTTTGTTGACCTGCTGGGTCGCCGTGCCGACATGCTGGCTGTGGCTGAGACGCCTGCTGACAGCATGAAGGCGCGCACCGTCACCCTGGTCATCAAACATCAGACATCAGACATCAAACATCAGACATCCGTTGACACCGTCAACACCGTGCTGACTCCCGACCTGAAGCTGGGCTTCACCGTGCAGAGCGTGCTGGGACTCTACAAGCCCGTCACCCGCGAGTATGGCTTCCTGGAGAGCATCCCCGCCGGCATCAAGTACGGATTCCACGTGCTCGCCTCCTATGTTGACGACCTGAAGTACATCTTCTCCGCCGAAGGAGCCAAGTCGCTGGGCGGCTTCGGAGCCATCGGAAGCCTGTTCCCGCCCATGTGGGACTGGTACATGTTCTGGAAGATGACCGCCTTCCTCAGCATCATCCTCGCCTTCATGAACATCCTGCCCATCCCTGCCCTGGACGGTGGTCATGTGCTGTTCTTGCTCTACGAGATAATAACGCGCCGCAAGCCCTCCGAGACGTTCATGATACGCGCCGAGTACGTCGGCTTCGGCATTCTCATCCTACTCATGGTGGTGGCAAACCTCAACGATATCTTGCGAGCACTGGGATATATGTAAAAGGAAAAAGGGGAATTCCCCTGCAAGACTTAATGCTGTCACTTGCGAGCATTAATGTTGTCACTTGCGAGCATTAATGTTTCTCCTTGCGAGTCCTAGAGACCAAAAACGGTTACGGTAACTGTTGTTACCACGTAACCGTTTTTTTCGTCACACCATGTCTGTAACTCCGGACGAACAGAAAAAGGATTTGCTTTTTAGTAAGCAAATCCTTTTTAGTGGGTGCCGCGAGCGGGACTCGAACCCGCACAGCTGCAATAGCCAAGGGATTTTAAGTCCCTCGTGTCTACCATTCCACCATCGCGGCAGACCAAATCTCAGAATTCGGGTGCAAAGGTAGTGCAAATTGAGCGAAATACAAAACAAAAAACCATTTTTTTTGTTTTTATTTCCGAAATGCAGCCTACCTTCGACGTCAGTCAAAGTTACGTAATCGACTTGTCGCTTTGTACCTTTAGGTCAAAGAATAAGTGAGCAAAGAACCAAAGGAAAATGCAATTTTTCTTTTATTTTAATTCCATGCACGTACCGTCATCCCATCGTAAGCACAGTTATATCGAAGCAAAGTCTTGCCATCCTCGCCCTCCAAAATATTGCCGGTATCGAGTGAATAGGTACGATTGCACCTGCCACAAGTCACCTGCTGAGGACTTTTCTTTCCCCAACTCATAGGGCGTGGCGTCTCACAATTAGGACAGCTGCCGTCGTAGGCTCGAGGTCCGTCGAAATTGGTACAGCCAATGATCAGTCCTATGTCGTTGCTGACACCCAGGTCGTAGCGCAGATTAATTTCAGGAGCATTACGGATGATGTTATCCTCCACCCCAGTACCATTGTTGGGAGCAACTACCACATGGCGTGCAGCCTGCTTTCCATCGCCATAGGTGGTGACATAGGCAAAGCTGCCTGGACTTTGCACCGCCACAAAGAGAAAGGAGGTGGGATGGTAGGTCTGGTCGAAGAGGAACCAGCAGGCGTTTTCTCTACTGATCGGCGCCTGGGCATTACAAGCACCAAACAGCAAGACGACGGAGAAGGCTATGAGAAAGTTTTTCATTTCAGCAAATTCTTTTCGGCATTGATGATACGCTCGAAGCCAAAGCCGTCGAGCACATGGGTCATCAGGTCGCAGATGCGGTCGTTGCAGAGATTGCCTATGGAGCCTTCGTGGGTGTGGTGGATGTTCTTGTCAGGACGGAAAGTGCCTGCCTCTATCTCCAAGCCCACCTGCTTATAGGCATCGCGGAAGGGTAATCCTTCAGAAGCGAGTTTGTTCACCGTCTCCACGCTGAACATCGGGTCGTACATGGGATTGTCGAGAATGTCCTCGCGTACCTCTATTTTATTTATAATATAAGCAGCCATCTGCAGACAGTCCTTCAGCTCGTCAAAAGCAGGGAGGAACACCTCCTTGATAATCTGCAGGTCGCGGAAGTAGCCCACAGGCAGGTTGTTCATGATAAGCATCACCTGCTGAGGCAGGGCCTGCAGCTTGTTACACTTGGCACGAATAAGCTCAAAGACATCAGGGTTTTTCTTATGAGGCATGATGCTCGAACCAGTGGTACACTCCTTGGGCAACTTGACAAACGAGAAGTTCTGCGAGTTGAACAGGCAGGCGTCGAAAGCCATCTTAGCCAGTGTACCTGCAATGGAAGCAATGGCAAAGCCTACATTACGCTCCATCTTGCCGCGTCCCATCTGGGCATACACCACATTATAGTCCATCGAGTCGAAGCCCAGCAGGTCTGTCGTCATCTGACGGTTCAAGGGGAACGAAGAGCCATAGCCCGCTGCTGAACCCAAAGGATTGCGGTTGGTCATCTTATAAGCCGCCTGCAGGAACAGCATATCGTCCGTCAGACTCTCGGCGTATGCACCAAACCAAAGACCGAAGCTGGAGGGCATAGCCACCTGCAAGTGGGTATAGCCAGGCATCAAGACGTTCTTATACTGCTCGCTCTTCTGGATAAGCTCGTCGAAGAGCACCTTCACATCATCAGCCACCTCCATCAGTTCGTGACGGGTGAAGAGCTTCAGGTCAACCAACACCTGATCATTACGTGAACGTCCAGAGTGTATCTTCTTACCCATATCGCCCAACTTGCGAGTCAGCATCAGTTCCACCTGTGAGTGGACATCCTCTACCCCATCTTCTATCACAAACTCACCTCGCTCGCAAATCTGGTAGATGTTCTTCAGCTCTGCCAACAGCAGGGGCAGCTCGTCCTTCCCAATGAGGCCGATACTTTCCAGCATGGTGATATGAGCCATTGAGCCCAACACATCGTATTTGGCGAGGTAGAGGTCCATCTCGCGGTCTCTGCCTACGGTGAACCGCTCTATCTCAGCATTCACCTCGAAGTTCTTTTCCCAAAGCTTGTTTGCCATAGTTGTTTATCATATAGGACCTATAGGACTTATAGGGCCTATAAGTCTTATGAGTTATTACACAAAAGGAATTTTTGACAAGGCGTCGGCAATCTTATCGACACCATCCTGAAGAGGACCGGCAACCATACCTTTCAGCATAAAGGGGATGTCGGCCTGAACGGTGACCTTCATCTTGCTCTCCGTCTCGCTGACAGGCAACACCTGAATCCACAGGTTAAAGGGCAGAGGGGTCTGAACACCCTCGAACTTCACGCACTTGTTCTCTTCGCGCTCGATGATGCGGAGCTTCAAGTCGCCCACAGGAGCCACATTGACGCTGACGGAATCCTGGTCGAAAGAAAAACTGTTGAGCTTGTCCTCAGGAATACGGTCGCGCACACGCTCCAGATTGCTTAAATCGCTGATATTACGATACACATCCTCTACGGGATAGGGTATCTGCTTGATGCTACTTTCAAACTTTGTCATAACACTATATTTTGGCACGGAATTACACGGATGGACACGGACTTATACACCCCAAGCGCCGGGATCTTTGCGCCATTCTTTCAACACCTCAATTTCCTCGGGCTTGATATAGCCCGTCTCAGCAGCCTGCTCCAAGACAGCATTGTAGTCGCTCAAAGTGACGAGCTTCACACCAGCCTCGCGGAAAGCCTCCTCAGCAACAGGGAACCCATAGGTAAAAGAAGCCACCATTCCGATTACCTCCACACCATACTCACGCAAGGCAGCAACAGCCTTCAGCGAAGAGCCACCCGTAGAGATCAAGTCCTCGACAACAATGACCTTGGCGCCCTTCTTCAATTCACCTTCCACCTGATTGCCCATTCCGTGATCTTTGGGCTTCGGACGGACATAGGCATAGGGCAAGCCCAGCTCATCGGCCACCAGCGCGCCCTGGGCAATGGCACCCGTTGCCACACCAGCCACAGCCTCAGCCTCAGGGAAGTGCTCCTGAATGGCGTGACAAAGTTCTAACTTGACAAACGAGCGGACATCAGCAAAACCCAAGGTCTTACGATTGTCGGTATAGATAGGCGATTTCCAACCAGAAGCCCAAGTGAAAGGCTCGTTGGGTTGCAACTTGATGGCTTTTATTTCCATCAGTTTCTGTGCAAAAAGTTTCTTGATAGTATCCATTTCACTATAATTTTGGCGCAAAGGTACAAAAAAGTTGAGAGTTGAGAGTTGAAAGTTGAGAGTTTTTTCTATTGCGGCAGCAAATTTTTCACTTTTCACTTTTCACTTTTCACTTTTTTTACTACCTTTGACTACGTCGAAAGTAGGCTGCATTTCGGAAATAAAAACAAAAAAAATGGTTTTTGTTTTGTATTTCGCTCAATTTGCACTACCTTTGCAGCCGATTTTGCAATGCCACACTTTGTACCTTTAGGTCAAAGATAGTGCTTGTCAAGGGGTGCTCACAGGTGTGGGCTGAGATGATACCCTCCAAACCTGATACGGGTAATGCCGACGTAGGGATGACAGAGTAACTGAACCCCTTATTTTTAATGTATTAACAAATAAGGTAAAAGAAATGAGAAAATTTTTTGTGATGGTGAGTCTGGCTGTCGGTATGGTAGCCCAGGCTCAGGAAGCAGACAGCATGAAAACCTACACACTGCAGGATGTGCAGGTGGTTTCGACACGTGCCACGAAGAAGACGCCTATGGCCTTTACGGACATGAGCCAAGAGGCCATCAAGGCCGTGAACTTCGGACAGGACGTGCCCTATCTCCTGTCGCTGACACCCAGCATTACGATGACCAGCGATGCAGGTAACGGCATCGGCTATACCTCGCTGCGCGTCCGTGGTACCGACCCCAGTCGTATCAACATTACGGCGAACGGCATCCCCTTGAACGATGCCGAGAGCTCTACGGTGTTCTGGGTGAACATGGGCGACTTTGCCAGCAGCGTGAAGTCCATGCAGATTCAGCGTGGTGTAGGTACATCGACCAATGGTGCAGGTGCTTTTGGTGCTACGCTGAACATGCTGACGGAGAATGTCGGCATCAAGCCTTTCGTGGGAATTGACGTGAGTGGCGGTTCTTACTATAGTCATAAGGAGACGCTGCGTTTCGGCACGGGTCTGCTGAAGGGACACTGGGGTCTGCAGGGACGTCTGTCGAACATCGGGTCGAAGGGCTACTTGGACCGTGCCTCTACCAAGCTGAACAGCTATCTGCTACAGGCTGGGTATTTTGGCGAGAACACGGTGGTGAAGCTGATTACATGGAACGGCATAGAAGAAACTTATCACGCCTGGAACTACACGTCGAAGTATGAGCAGGACCGCTACGGTCGCACGTATAACTCCTGCGGTCTCATCAGCAAGGATGCCAACGGCAATCCCACCGGATACTATAACGACCAGACGGACAACTACCACCAGCAGAACTATCAGCTGTTGTGGAACCAGCGCCTGACGGGCAACCTGAACATGAACGTCGGACTGCACTATACCAAAGGAAAAGGCTACTATCAGCAGTATCAGAATACAGAGACGCAGTATCTTTACGGCAAGTCGTGGAAGGACTTCGGGTTGAGCACGGACGACACCGTCGTCGAGGATCTCGTTGACCAGCAGAAGATGGACAACGACTTCTTCGGGGCCGTAGCTTCGCTGCTCTATGATAACCGGAATGGTCTGCAGGCCGTCTTAGGCGGCGGCTGGAACCGCTATAACGGTGCGCAGTTCGGTCACATCGTGTGGGTAAAGCCCAACGTACAAACCACTGTACCCACGCCGGAGGCCCTGTCGCCCGACTTCGAATACTATCGTAACAATTCGCGGAAGACCGACTTCAACATCTATGGCAAGGTGAACTACGAGTTCCTGCATGGCTTGAGTGCTTTCATCGACCTGCAGTATCGTCATGTTCGCTATAAGATGCAGAACCCCACAGTACAGTATGGCGCCAATGCCGACGGGCGATGGATTATCGACAACAGCTACGATTTCTTCAATCCGAAGGCTGGCCTGAACTACGACATCAACCGCCAGCACAAGGTCTATCTGTCCTACGGCATCGGTCACAAGGAACCCGTCCGTAACAACTTCATGCAGCAGGTAGCCAATCCCACACGTCCCGACTGTGTGGCTAAGGCCGAGCGGTTAGGCGATCTGGAGGCAGGATACAAGTTTCAGAGCGAACGCTTCTCGGCAGGTGCCAACCTCTACTGGATGCACTACAAAGACCAGCTGGTGCTGACGGGCGAGTTGAATGCCATTGGCGAGGCACTGACCAAGAACCTCGACAAGAGCTACCGCTTGGGGCTTGAGCTGGAGGCTGCCTGGCAACCTTTCGATTTCCTGCGCTGGGATGCCAACGCCACCTGGAGCCGCAACCGTGTGCAGGATATGGTGGTGACGCTGAATGACGGTCAGACCAACGTCAACATCGGCGACCAGCCGCTGGCCTTCTCGCCATCCTTTATCATGAACCACATCCTGACCTTCACCTGGCAGGGCTTCAAGGCCAGTGCACAGGGACAGTATATCAGCGATCAGCACCTGACGAACACGGGGTTCAGCGAGATGGAGTGCAAGGACGAACACGGCAACACGACGTACGAGACGCTACTTCTCAAGCGTCACTTCAACGTCAACCTCGACCTCTCCTATACCTTCTCTCTAAAGCCACAGGGCATCAAGGAGGTCACGGTGGGACTGACGCTCAACAACCTCTTCTCTGCCAAGTACGACAACAACGGTTGGGCAGCACCGCAGCTCGCCCAGAACAGCGACGGCAGCATCAAGGCTGTCAATGAGTGGGGTGTCCGTGACAGCGGAGCAGCAGGTTTTGCACCCTCAGCACCGTTTAACGTGATGGCACACCTGTCGGTGAATTTTTAAGTGAAAAGTGAAAAGTGAAAAGTGAAAAATGAAGAGTGAAGAATGACGCTTGACTGGTTGGACATATTGACCACGATACTCGGCTTGATTTATATCTGGCTGGAGTATCGTGCTCATATCGCCCTGTGGGTCATAGGTATCGTGATGCCTGCTTTGGACATCATCCTCTATTGGCAGCACGGACTGTATGGTGACGCTGCAATGGCTTGTTACTACACCCTTGCAGCCTGCTACGGACTCTTTGTGTGGAAGTTCGTGAAGACACGCAAGAAGAAGGAGCCGCTTTCCATCACCCACATGCCTCTCAGCAAGTATCTGCCCGCCACTTTGTTCTTCTTTGCAGCATGGGGCGCCACCTACTACGTGCTCACCACCTGGACTAACTCTACCGTTCCCGTGCTCGACTCGTTCACCAATGCCCTGTCGTTTGTCGGCATGTGGGCGTTGGCCCGTAAGTATCTGGAACAGTGGTTCTTCTGGATTGTTGTCGATATCGTCTGCTGCGTGCTCTACGTACAGAAAGGTATTCCCTTCAAGGCTGGTCTCTACGGACTCTATGTAATCATTGCTATAGCAGGATATTTCAAATGGAAAAAACTTTCGACGCAGTCATCATAGCTAACGGAGCGTTTCCTACTCATGCCGTTCCGTTAAACATCCTCCACGACGCAGCGCATCTCATTGCCTGCGACGGAGCTATTAAGCGCGTGCCCCAGGCAGATATCGTCATCGGTGATGGTGACAGTGTACCTGTAGCATTCCATCATCGACTTATACAAATCGACGAACAGGAAGACAACGACCTGACCAAAGCCACGCGCTACTGTCTGGCTCAGGGATGGAAACGCATCGCTTACCTGGGCTGTACGGGCAAGCGTGAGGACCACACTTTAGGAAACATCTCGCTCCTCATGCGCTACTACCGCGAGATGAACATCGAAGGAATCATGTTCACCAACCACGGCTCCTTTACCCCTGCAAAGGGTGACCATACCTTCTCCTCATTAAAAGGGCAACAGGTGAGCATTTTCAATTTCGGCAGCCATCAGCTCACCTCCACAGGTCTCCGCTGGGATGCCTACAACTTCTCCGAGTGGTGGCAGGGCACCCTCAACGAATCCCTCGGCGACTCCTTCTCTCTTCAGGCCGACGGTTACTACCTGGTCTACCAGACCTACGACATCAAGTAACAGGAAATCGAAAGATTTCCGCCTTTTTCTTTGTCGTTTCGGAAATAATCTCTATCTTTGCATGCGAAAGTATTACAAACGACTTACAATATATGGCAACTACAACAATTAGAAAGCCTGCTTCTTTCCGTTTAAGAGCAGATTTATTAGAAGGGTTAAAGAGAAATGCAGCTCGTGAGAACAGGACACTCAACAATTATGTTGAGAGTGTGTTGTTGGATATAGTTTATCATGAACCAAACAGCGAGACTAAGGCAGCCCTTAAAGAAGCTATGTCTCGCAAGAATTATCCTGCAGAGGAGTTATATACGGATGTGAACGAAATGTTCAAATAGAATTAGTTCGTTTAGGCTCCCATTCTGAACTATTCAGGTAACACTATAGTCAGACAATAAAAAACAGTTATTTAAGTATATGAAGATAGAACAACAGATAATGGCAGCTGCACAAGCTGCCGTAAAGGCACTCTATGGACAGGAGGTGCCTGAAAAGATGGTACAGCTGCAAAAGACACGTAGTGAGTTTGAGGGTAACCTGACCCTCGTGGTTTTCCCGTTTGTAAAGATGGCTCGCAAGAGTCCTGAGCAGACCGCACAGGAACTGGGCGAATACCTGGTACAGAACTGTGAAGCCATCAGCAAATTCAACGTAGTAAAGGGTTTCCTGAACCTCTGCATTGCCGACCAGGCATGGCTCTCACTACTACAGGACATCGATAAGGAGGAACACTATGGCGAGAAGCAGGCTACTGACCAGAGCCCACTCGTGATGATAGAATACTCTTCACCCAACACCAACAAGCCCCTGCACTTGGGACATGTTCGCAACAACCTGCTGGGGTGGTCGCTGGCTCAGATTATGCAAGCCAACGGCAACAAGGTGGTAAAGACAAACATCGTGAACGACCGTGGCATCCATATCTGCAAGTCTATGCTGGCTTGGCTGAAATGGGGTAACGGGGAGACTCCCGAGACATCCGGCAAGAAGGGCGACCACCTGATTGGTGACTACTACGTAGCCTTCGACAAGCACTATCGCGAGGAAATCAAGGAACTCGTGGCTCAGGGCATGGACGAGGAACAGGCCAAGCAGGAGGCTCCACTCATCAAGGAAGCACACGAAATGCTGGTGAAATGGGAAAACAACGACCCTGAAGTGCGCGCCCTCTGGGAGAAGATGAACTCGTGGGTTTATGCCGGATTCGACGAGACTTATCAGAAGATGGGTGTATCGTTCGACAAGATATACTATGAGAGCCAGACCTACCTGAAGGGTAAGGCTAAAGTGGAAGAAGGACTGGCTAAAGGTCTGTTCGAGCGCCATGAAGACAACTCGGTTTGGGCTGACCTCACTAACGAGGGACTGGACCAGAAACTATTATTGCGTAGCGACGGCACCAGTGTTTATATGACGCAGGACATCGGTACTGCCGAGATGCGTTTCCAGGACTACCCCATCGACAAGATGATCTATGTCGTAGGCAATGAGCAGAACTACCACTTCCAGGTGCTTAGCATCTTGCTGGACCGTCTGGGCTTCAAGTGGGGCAAGGAATTGACGCACTTCTCTTACGGCATGGTGGAACTGCCTAACGGAAAGATGAAGAGCCGTGAGGGCACCGTTGTCGATGCAGACGATTTGATGCAGCTGATGGTGGACGATGCCTATAAGACATCCATGGAACTGGGCAAGTTCGCTGATATGACTGAGGAGGAGCGTCGCGAGATAGCCCGCATCGTAGGTATGGGAGCACTTAAATACTTCATCCTGAAGGTTGATGCCCGCAAGAACATGCTGTTCAACCCCGAGGAAAGTATTGACTTCAATGGCAACACAGGTCCATTCATCCAATATACCTACGCACGTATCCGCAGCATCCTGCGAAAGAGTGAAGAGTTAAAAGTGAAAAGTGAACCATTTGCTTCCGCACAGAGTGCAAGCACTGACTCTTCACTCTCCGACAAGGAGGTAGAACTCATTCAGAAGATGAGCGAGTATGGCGCTGCCGTAGAACAGGCAGGCAAGGACTATTCGCCCTCCGGCATAGCCAACTACTGCTATGAGCTGACGAAGGTGTTCAACCAGTTCTACCACGACTACTCCATTCTGAACGAGCCCGATGAACAGAAAAAAGCTGTGCGCTTGATGCTTGCCAAGAACGTGGCCAAGATTATCAAGAACAGCATGGCACTGCTGGGTATCGAGGTGCCCGAGCGCATGTAAATAACCCTGCCTTATTCCGAAATAACCCTGCCTTATTCCGAAATAACCCTGCCTTAATTTTCAATACTCCAAGAGTATTTTGAAATACTCTTGGAGAAATTTGAATTACTCCAAGAGAAATTTGAAATAATCCGAGAGTATTTGAGAATAATCCGAGAGTATTTGAGAATAATCTGAGGGGTTTTTGGACAGGTTTTAAAGAAAAACGAGGTTTTGCTGCCACCCTGCTCCCACCAATTTTCCCTTTAAATAGGGCGTTTGACGCGATTTGGTGGCAGGGTGGCAGCAGTTTTTAAAAATTTATTTTTTTACTTATTCACTTTCGCTTGATTACCCCAATAAGTAAATGCCCCGACTCTTGCGAGCCGGGGCATTTTCTTTTTATATAATCAAATTACTATTTTCGGATAGTATTATTTAACTATATACTTCTTACCATTCTTGATGTACAGACCCTTCGTCGGATTCATCACGCGTACACCGTTCAGGTCGTAAACAGCGCCGTCCTTCGTGAAGTCGTCTGCCTTCACACCTACGATACCTGTAGCTGTGTGGAATGCCTCCTCAGCAGCCTTCAGAGCTTCCGTAGCAGCGAGCACCTCCTCAGCGGTAGCATCAGCCTTAGCAGAAACTGTCTTGGCAGCCTCGATAGCGTCGTTCAGAGCCTTACCAGGATCAACGTCGGTAGGAGTCGTTCCCAGCAGCTCAGTAGCAGCAGCAATCTCCTTATCCAGAGCATTCTTAACTACAGCCATAGTATAAGCTTCGCGAGCAGCCTTCAGAGCCTTAGTCTCGATATCAATCTCAGCCTGAACTTTACCAACAGGATTAGCAAATAATTCCTCTGCCTTCTCCAGCTCGTCCTTCAGGGCCTTCAGAGCCTCAGGAGCTTCGTCAGCCGTAGCCAATTCAATAACCCTTGTAGCCTTGTTGATTTCCAACAGCAGACCGTTCGTGTTCAATGTAGGAGCTACGTATGGAACAAGCCAGCGGGCATCACCTGTCTTCTCACGGGCAACCATTGAGCTGGCCTCTACGTGGAAGTCGGCGTTGGCAACGTCAGCAAACTTAACAGCCTCGATGATGCTGTTCTTCACAGGCTCATCGGCATCACCAGTACTCTCTTCTGCAGCAGTGCTAACACCATCGAAGGTAAAGGCATTGTTCTCAACAATCCAAGTGGGGTTCTTACCATTCTGACCGCCGTTCAAGCCCTTGATAACCTGACCGCTCTTACCGCAGTCAACAAAGATGTTATTCTTCACGTCATAGATCAGCCACTTCTGGTTGCTTTGACGATGAGAGAAGAAGTTCTTCGCCTTGGCCAAGTTGTAGAACGTAGAGTTCTGCAGAGAGAATGTCTGCGTCAGGTCTGCACCTGCATCAGTAACCTTCTGACCACTCTGTGAACTGTAGAGAGACTTAGAAGTCGTAGTGAGTGCATAGATAGTAGAATTGCTAATCTCGAACTTCTCGGCTGCGCTACCCTTCGTGAAGTCGAAGGTGGTGGCGTCACCAGCCTGCTCGATGACAGAGTTGTTTACAATGAACTCCTTAACGAGGTAGTTCTTGCCAGCACTATAGAACAGTGCCTTCTTCAGACCCTTCACATTAACAGCGTCGAACTTGACGTTATTCTCAACCCAAGCCTCAGGTTCATTCATGACAGCCAGCTCAACGAAGTTACCCTTCAGGGCTGTAGCGTCAATGTTCACATTCTTGATGATGATATCGTTAGCCACGGTGAAGTTGGTGTTCTCGCCCAGTGTCAGGCTATTACCTGCACCATCGATAACCAGCTTTTTATCAGCAGGAACGACAATCGGTGTCGTAACGTCATAGTCCTTGTCCAGAGTTACAGTAGCCTCTTGACCGGGCTCTACTGAGTTAAGAGCAGTTTCAACGATAGCAGCAAATGTGGATGATGCAGCCTTGGCGTCATTGTATGCCTTCTCAGCAGCAGCGATAGCTGTGTTAGCGTCACCGATAGCCTTCTCAGCAGCAGCGATAGCAGCGGCAAGTGCCTCCTTATTATCAGTTGCGAGCTTACCCTCAGCAATGACAGCCTCTACAGCAGCAACAGCTGTGTTAGCGTCAGCGATAGCCTGCTCAGCAGTTGCAACAGCAGCCTTCACAGTCTCGTCGTCGTAAGCCTTAGCCTCCTCAGAAACCTTCAGAGCCTCAGCAGCAGCTTTCAGCTCAGCCAGCTTTTCGTTAGCAGCCTTGACAGCTTCCTCCTCACTAACTACCTTCGAGAAAGCTTCCTCAGCAGCTTTCAGCGTCTCAATGGCAGCATTCAGTTGCTCAGTAGTAGATTCGTCACTGGTCAGTACAGCCTTAGCAGCAACGATAGCGTCGCTCAGGCTCTTACCTGGCTCAACAGTCTTGTCTGCATCGCCCAACAGAGTGGTAGCAGCAGTAATCTCATCAGCCAATGCCTTCTTGGCAGCAGCCTTCTCAGCACCCTTGACAGCAGCATCGTAAGCCTCTTCAGCAGCCTTCAGGGTTGTAACAGCCTCATTATACTGTTCAGTAGTAGTTTCTGCGTTGTCCAGCACAGCTTGAGCAGCAACAATAGCGTCACTCAGGCTCTTACCTGGCTCAACAGTCTTGTCTGCCTCGCCCAACAGAGTGGTAGCAGCAGTAATCTCGTCAGCCAATGCCTTCTTGGCAGCAGCCTTCTCAGCAGCCTTGACAGCAGCATCGTAAGCCTCTTCAGCAGCCTTCAGGGTTGTAACAGCCTCATTATACTGTTCAATAGTAGTTTCTACGTTGTCCAGCACAGCTTGAGCAACAACAATAGCGTCGCTCAGGCTCTTACCTGGCTCAACAGTCTGGTCTGCCTCGCCCAACAGAGTGGTAGCAGCAGTAATCTCGTCAGCCAATGCCTTCTTGGCAGCAGCCTTCTCTTCTGCAGCCTGATAAGTCTGCTCAGCAGCTTTCAGCGTCTCAATGGCAGCATTCAGTTGCTCAGTAGTAGATTCGTCACTGGTCAGTACAGCCTTAGCAGCAACGATAGCGTCGTTCAAGCTCTTACCTGGCTCGACAGTCTGGTCTGCATCGCCCAACAGGGTGTTAGCAGCCAAGATCTCATCGGTCAGAGCAGACTTGGCAGCAGCCTTCTCAGCAGCCTTGACAGCAGCATCGTAAGCCTCTTCAGCAGCCTTCAGGGTTGTAACAGCCTCATTATACTGTTCAGTAGTAGTTTCTACGTTGTCCAGCACTGCTTGAGCAGCAACAATAGCGTCGCTCAGGCTCTTACCTGGCTCAACTGTCTTGTCTGCCTCGCCCAACAGAGTGGTAGCAGCAGTAATCTCGTCAGCCAATGCCTTCTTGGCAGCAGCTTTCTCTTCTGCAGCCTTCACAGCATCCTGATAAGTCTGCTCGGCAGCCTTCAGTGTTTCAGTAGCAGTGTTGAGACCCTCAACAGTTGCAACCATCATGTCAGCCTCTGCAGCCTCAACCTCACCCTGTGCAGCAACAATGGCGTCGCTCAGGCTCTTAGCTGGCTCAACAGTCTTGTCAGCCTCGCCCAACAGAGTTGTAGCAGCGGTAATCTCGTCCTTCAGGGCAGCAAGGGCAGTTTCCTTATCTGCATCTTTAGCGAGTACCTTCATGGTAATGTTGTCCAACTTGACACTTGCCATGTTGATGGTAGTCTTCACATTGGTCAGCTGAACAGTAGCCTCACCCTCGAAGTCGGCAGGAGCAGTGAGAGACAGTGCAAACAATGCACCCTCATCACCGGGCACACCTACGGAATTCATGATGCGACCATTATTGGCATTATACTGATAAGTGCCACGCAAGCCAGATACATTGGCAGTCCATCCGGTAGGAAGGACAAGGTCAGCCTGGAAACCATCAACAACAATACCGCTATTAGTCATGTTGACCTCAATGTTAGCAGTCTTTCCTGGATAGATCACCGATTCCTCAGCAGCAAAAGCCACTGTTGGTTTTTCGGCAACAGAAGAAGTTGCGTTGATTGTAGAGGTAATATCCGACAGGTTCACTGTTGCATAGTTAACGGTTGCCTTAATACCAGTCAGCTGAACGGGAACAGAACCAGCTACGAAAGTAGAGGGTGATGTCAGCGTAATGTTCAGCACGGCACCTGAAATACCGGTAAAACCAGTCATATTGACAATCTTACCCGTAGCAGGTTGATAGGTAACAGTACCACGGGGACCAGTCACCTCAGCAGTCCATCCGTCGGGAAGAACCAGCGTAGCCTGGAAGCCCTGAATCTCCTTACCTGTGTTGTCCATAGAAACAGAGATGGTCTTGGTCTCGCCAGCACCCATGGTCACTTCGCTATTATCGAAAGCGATAGAAACACCGCCAGATGCAGAACCGTTCTTCGTAACCGTAGGACCGGTAACGACAACGCCATCAACCTTTGACTTGTCCTGACGCTTCAACTCGACGCCAGAGATATTGATGACGCCACTATCGGCCAGGCCATTCTCCTTAACGAAAACGTAGAAGATGGGACCCTTGCCAGCATTAATGGCAGAAGTTCTCATCAGGTCAGAGAACATGATATTGCCATTAGCAATAGAAGACTCCATCGTCAATGCTCCAGTACGCTCACTGGCAATCTCAGTCTTTATCTTGTTACCGTCAGCTACAAGCTGCAGACCAGCAGGCAGGGCCAGAGTCATCCTAACAGAGTAGATTGTCTCCTCGTCCGTATCCAGACAAACAGCTACCTTCTTAGTCTCACCTGCAGAAATGCTGAAGTCCTCGATATAGAGCTTCGTTTCTGCCAGCAAGGTGCTAATGCTGCCTAACAGGACAAACATCAGCGCAGCCATTCGCTGTATCCATGTAGAATAGTACTTACTCTTCATATTGAATTAATTGTTTTGTTGTGTATAAGTCTCTTTTATTATAATGTGTGCGCAACCCCCGCGTGGGAGCCACGCACACATCTTTCCTATTCAGAATCAGTAGTCACTGAATGTCAGGTTACTTATTGATAACCTTCTTCGTGCTACCGTCGGCATTACGGATGATGTTGATGCCCTTCTTCACACCGTTCATCAGCCTACCACCGAGGTCGTAGATCTTCTGACCAGCGTTCTCGATAGCGTTGCTGATACGATCAGCGATACCAGTTGTTTCGCCAGCGTTCAGACGGTGACTATTGAGTGCGGTATCAACGAAGATAACCTTCTCAATGTTAACGTCACCTGTCAGGTTCTCGATGTCGAGGTAAACAACAGCACCTTCATTACCAGCGAATACGTTGTTGGCAGTAGATACAGCCAGCATGCGTACCTCGTTATCGTTCTGAGCAATCAGCAGGTTAGCACCTTCTACGCGCTCGCCCAGTCTCTGACCGACAACCTTAGCACCCATAGGCAACTGCAGGTTCAACTGGAAGTGCTTGAATACCGTCTCGTTGGTGAGGTTGATAGCCACACGGGTGATGTTGCCGTTTGCTGTAGCCTCCATAGTGACGTTATCAATGCCACCGTTGCCGAACGTATGAAGTGCAGGAGCACCAGCAGGAGCCTGTGCATTGGGCCATTCGCCGTGTACCAGGAAGTAGCGCAGCCATACCAGGTCGGTAACGTCAATCTCGTTATCGCCGTTGACGTCGCAACGAGCATTGTCAGCTGTAGCTTCCTCACCATTCAGGATGATGTCTGCCAGAGCCTCCATGTCGTCGGTATCAATCTCTTCCTTACCAGGAACAATGTGACCCTTGACATCCTCAGCGAGTGACATATCCTTCAGATCCTGCTTCAGTTTAGCCAGATCAGTAGCGAACTTCTCTGCACCCTCATTCAAGGTTGTGATAACACCCTTATTGATCCAAGGAGCCACCTCATAATGAATATCCTCAGCCTGGTTACGTAGCTCTGCATCAGCCTTCAGATCTTCTACACTTTGCTTAAGATCATTCCGTTCATTTGTCAGAGTTGCCTTATCAGTAGCCGTGTAGTTTGAACTATTGGTCCAAGTATCGGCAATGATCTGAGCGTTCAGACCAGCAATGAATGCATCAATGTAATCCTGCTTAGCCATAGCAATGATATCAGCGCAGTTGTTAGCTACATCAGCCAACTGAGCGTCTACATCACCTTGGGTATTGACAGCCTCAACATACTTATCTCTGAGCGTAGTCAAGCTTTCTGCAGCAGTCTTAGCATCAGCAAGAACAGCATTCGCAGCAGTAATCTGATCCTTCAGCTTGCCAACCTTGTTTACATATTTATCAGCACTACCATACTGGCTTAACTGGCTATCCATGAAGCTGATGGAAGTCTGGGCTGTAGCAATCGCGTCATCAGATACTTTCCATGCAGCAGCAATTGCCTGCTCGTCGGCAGCAACAAATGCGAGGTACTGCTTCTCCTTCTCTGTATTCACAAGAGTCTCGAAGTTATCAAGAGCGGTATTGATGTCAGCCTGCATAGCCTCGACATTGCTCTCGTATGCAGCAATCTCCAACTCATGAGCACCGATGTAATTCTGGACATCACCAATTGAATTCAGGATTTCATTTCTAGCACCATTCACCTTAGTTGTAGAGTAAGGCTTTTTAGTGTTATTTACATCCTTATACTTTGCATTTTTGATACTATTATACAAAGTAGTCATTCTACTATACTGAGCGTCCGTGGTAGCCTCCAAGTTGGCAAGGATAGCCTGATTGATATTCGTACCATTACCAGTGGTCATCGTCAGGATGTAGCTATTCAGCTTACCCTCGATAGCCTTCAGGTTATTAGCATAAGTACCATCCGTCAGAGCGTCCTTCTTAGTCTTGTACTGAGCATCCTCAGAATCACGAGCCACGTCTGTCTCGGCAGCTGCAAGCTTTCCTTCCTCAGCAGTAATATTAGCGCTAAGTGCCTCCTTCGTCAAGTTAGGATTCTCTCCTTCATACTTGTAAGTCAGGTTTTCTTCCTTAGCCTGCTTGATGAGATCCTTGATAGCTGCATCTTCTTTGTCGAACAGTTTATTGTAAACCTCAGTTACTGCACCAGGAATAGCCTCTGCAGCGGTCTTCCATGCCTCAGCGTTCTCAGCAGTGATTTTAGCAACAGGATACTTATCGAGTTCTGCCTTAACAGCCTCAACATCAGCCTTCACCTCGAAACCTGCAGCGAATGTGCCGTAATCAGCAACAAGGCCATTAACTGCTGCGGCAGCCGTATTGATGGCAGTTGTCGTTTCAGCAATAGCAGCCTGATCTGCAGCATACTTCTCTGCTACGGCCTTCAGTCTCTGTAACTCAGCCTTCATCGTTGAGAAGTTGTTAACACGATATTGCTTGTTCTTTTCAGTTGTACTGTTAATTCTGGTATTAAGTGTATTATAAGAGTTCTGATCAGCCTCCTCCTGAAGGTTAACATTTGGATCAGGAATAGCATTGAGCAACGTTGCCAAAGCAGTCTGGGCCTGTTCCTGCTCAACGTTAGTAATCGAAACCTTGATACCAGTATCTGCATCGGCAGCAGCTACCAAAGCAGCATCAAGATCGGCAATCTTTTCAGAATCATCCTTCACATCATTGATAGCTTTCAGTTTGCCGTCAATTGCTGCATAGAGAGCATTCAACTGTGCCTCAGTCAGATCCTTGTCTGTTGCAGAGAACTTAGCAACCTTAGCCTTAGAAATGGTGATAGCCTCGCTGTAGCTGTTAACAGAATTGCTCACGGCTTCAGCGAAGAGAGGCTCAATCTTATCGGTTAGAGCCGTCGTCAAGCTTTGAATCTGACCATTTACAACCTCGAACTCAGCAACATAAGGAGCACCATCGAACTTCTCGGGCGAAACAACAGCATTGTATGCTGCGTTTGCACGAGTCCAGATACCCTGGTCGCCATTAACCAACTCGTCATAGCCAACGAGGTAATCCAGCAGATTCTCCAGCTCAGCCTGAGCCTGAGCAGTAGCTGACTGCAGTTCCTCGCTCTTGAAGTTCTTATAAGCATTGATGACAGAAGCAGCTACATCGTCGTATGTCTGTTGAACCTTAGTCTTGGCATCCTTAATCAGATTATACTGAGCCAAATTGTCGGCAGCAACCTGAGCGTTGTAGTTCACCTCATTATAATACTCGTCGAACTTACCCTTAATCTCATTAGCCTTGTTATTGATGTTGGTTGCGTCTGTAGCACTTGCAGTACCGGCAGCATAGTGAGCCTCAGCGTCTGCCATCAGCTGATCCAAAGCTTCCTTCAAAGTAGCGAGAGTAGCCAGCTGACCTTCAAGTGCAGTGGTCTGACGCTCAGCCTTCAGTATTGCTACATAATTCTCGTACCTCTGAACAGCACCCTGCTCCTCAATCTTCTCAGGCTTATTATCACTGTAAGCCTTCTTGGCAGCATTCAATGCATTCAGGTTATCCTCAGCAGCTTTAGGAAGACCATTAATAACACCTTTCAGAGTATTAATCTGACCTTCATACGTAGTCACATCAGCCTCAGTGATGTCTTCATCAGCCTCGATGGTTGACTTGAGCTTATTAAAGTCGAAGGTACACTGACCAGCCTTCTCATTACCAAGAAGCTTATTTACGACGAAGAAGCCCTCTGTGTTAGGATCCTTGGCAAGGATTGCTGTCTTAGCGGCATTAAAGTCAATAGCTGCCAGATTACCCTCCAGCACATTCAAACGGGTTGCCTGGGTAACAGGAGTGCCGGTTGCTGTCTTCAGATCCGATATAATGCCCTGATACTTGGTAACCTCTGCATTAGTGAGTTCTTCATTCTGCCAAGCTTCTTTGATGAAGTCATCGATTGTAGCAATCGTATAGGTTACATCGACAGCAGGCTCACCCTCCTGCTTAACCACCTTAACGGCATCCACTTTACCCTTCAGAGCAGTCTTCTGGTCGGCAGACAGATTTGCCAAACCATCAATAGCATCCTTCTGGACCTTAACCTTTGCCTTCAATCCATAAACAGTTCCAGCATATTGAGAATCTTCTTCAGTACCATTCAGGGTATTGTAATTTTCAGTGAACGTTTCAAATGCGGCTTTATACTCAGTTGCGTGCTGCTGAGCTGTCGGGATATCCTTACCGGCATCGTTCAGAACCTTAATAGCGTTGTATGCTGCTGATACTTCTGCCTTTGTAGCATCTTGTTTTGCAGCAACTGCCGTAGCATCGTTAATCTTCTTACTAATGGCATTGATTTCGGTCTGCAGCAAGCCACCCTTTATCTTACCTAACTTACCATCATCAATGTCCTTCTGCAATAGAGCAATTAACTCTCCGAATTCAGTAGCCTTGGTATTGATCATGGTCTTAATACCTTCAATCTGCTGCTGATCCACCTGAGCAAGGAATGCCTCCTCGTCTTTCTGATAGTTTAACTGGATAGCCTTCAGCGTAGCGATGTCGTCGGCCAATACCTTAGAAGCATCACCGCTGAAATCCTTCAGCTCAGACAGCAGATAACCCAGGATATTGTCTTTGTAGCCAGCTGCCTTTGGATCGGGATTGTATGGTTCAGTTTTGTCAACAGCAGCTGTCAGTTTGTCAAACCAGTTTTTAATATTACCATCAAGCGTTTCGGGATCGGTACCGCCAATCTGGCCAATAACAGTTTCATAAGGTGTACGAGCCTTAATAGCTTCATCGGTTGTCACCTGGCTGGTCCAAACATTCAGTTGGTCGATACCAGAGATAGCGAGCGTTTTGGTCTTCTCTGTTCCAGCAGTAGCCACCTGTCCAGCGATAGTAGCATAGAGATCGGTAGCTGCCTGGGCATTAGATGCGAAGTCGTCAATAGCCGTCTGGATTTCAGCCATAGCGTCCTTGAACTCCTCCGTCGTCTCGAATTCAGCTGCAGTCCACTCGTTTTCTTCCACTGCACCTTTCAACTGATTAATCAAGAAGCCAATAGCACCAGTCGTGGAAGCCCAGATGGTAGAAGGCTTGTAAACATTCTCATCCAGTTTCTTCGTAGTCTTAGCATAGGTGTCTGCAGCAGTTTCAGCAGTAGTCAGAGCTGTTGCCTTAGCATCAACAGATTCCATCACAGCAGTGTACTTGTCATACTTAGCCTTCTTGTCGCTGTATGCCACCTTAGCAGCAGAAATGTCATTAACCAAATTGCCAATTGCATCCTGTGTCAAGTTACCAATGGTAGCCTCTGTATCGTTAGCCTTGATAAAGGTCTCCAGAGATTGAACAGCATCCAAAACAGCCTGCTTCTCTGTACCGAGGTCATCGGGAGCATTCTTTATCAGCTCATCAGCAGATGCCTTCTGCTCATCATAAGTAGTATAAGCGGCAGCCAGCTGATCCTTCAAGGCATTGAAGTCAGATGTCTTCTGGGTAATCTTCTGCTTGAAGGCTGCAATCTGATTGATCAGGGTATTCTTATCTGCCTTTGCAGTCTTGTTGGTATAAGCCGTATTGATGGCAGTTTGCACATCTGTATAGTCTTTTCCACCAACAATAGCCTCCAATGCAGTTGTCAGCTCACCTTTCAGTTCTGCATAGCGCTCACCATCGTAGTTGGTATTGATGGCAGTCAGAGTCTGTGCATAGTAGCTGTTGACAGCACCATAAACGGAATTCAGAGCCTCAAGAAGTTCGGTCTTTGCTCCCTCGTTGTCGTTCTTGACAGATACTACGCCATCCAAAGCAGTCTTATAGGCAGCAATGGCATTCTTTGCAGCGGTACGATTATCAAAGTTTGTTACATCTGCGATATATGTATTATATGCAGTCTCTGCAGCAGTCTTTGCATCAGTCAAAGCGTCAGTAACATAGGTAACCGTTGGGGTGTTCAAACCATTGTAAATAGCATTATACTGACCCAGCAGACCATTACCACCACCGAGAGTTTTCTCCTGATAAGCCTTCTCATTGTCCTTAGCAGTATTAAACGTTCCCTGAATAGCATTATAGAGTGCCATGCCTGTAACCTTTGACTGGTCTGCATACAATTCCTGCACACCTTCAGTATTATCTACATAGAACTTGTAGTCAGCAGCGGAAATGGCCACAATGCGATCGTAATAACCAACTGCAGCAGTATTTTCAGTAGTCTTTTCAGGATACTCGTAGCTTGCCAGGGCCTGTGTCAGTTTATTGTGCTCAATCTGTAGCTTGTTGGCTATGCCAGCAAAGTCAAACTTCAGCGTGACGACAGGAGCAGGAACGGTGATAGCCGTGGTACCATGTACCAGGACAATCTTCACATCGGTTAATTGATTCTCTGCAACGAAATTAAGGCTGATTCCTTTGCCATTCTTTGTTTCACCACTTGCAATCTGTGTTTCACCTGCCATAACCTTGACGGTCAGGTCTGCACCACTAATGGCGGCACTTGTCACGGTGTAATTACCTTTTTCCAAAGTACCAACTGCCAACTCAACATCGCTAGCTGTGCCAACAGTCTGAACCTTGTCTGCTTTGTAAGCTTCTGCGTCAGCATTGGCTACCACAGGGATAGCGCTTAACGCAGCTAATGAGTAGATAAATTCTGTTCTCATAATTTTTGTCTTTAGTGAATAATATTGTTTAAATAATTATATGCGTACCTTAATTTATTTATAAGTTCCATACACAATATGACCTATGCGCGCATAGGACTACCGCCTGCAAAGATAAGTTAAATGTATGAGAGGAAAATACAAAGAAAAGTTGATTTTCGTGAAAACCACTATTTTTTTCGCGAAATATTTCACCTCGCGGTTATGTGCACCCCGATTTACTTAGTTATCAGTAGCCCACTCGTCGATGGTGCGGGTGTCCTTGTTGAAGCGAATGCCGACCTTTATGACCTTTCTATCCTCGGTATGGAACGGCATGGCATAGTGCTTTGCGTCAATCTGCTCCAGTGCCTCCTGTGCCGTGCCATTCACTTTTAGTTCGAAGACGTAAGTGGTGTCGGGCATCCAGACCACCATGTCCATCTTG
This sequence comes from uncultured Prevotellaceae bacterium, assembly GCA_902770195.1. Classification (GTDB taxonomy): domain Bacteria; phylum Bacteroidota; class Bacteroidia; order Bacteroidales; family Bacteroidaceae; genus Prevotella. The sequence continues at coordinate 16,608 of CACXSA010000008.1, read as the reverse complement.
CCTCCGGCACATTTCACCTGCGTACGGACATAGACGTTGAGCATGGAGAATATCAGGTACATCGTGTACTCGTAGAAACCTTCGGCCGTTGCAGCCTCGGCCAGTTTCTGCCTGAAGCCCTCCACGTATGGGATGCCGGCAAGATAGGCCTGCATCTCACGCAGGGCCAGGTCAAGGTCGTTCTTCTTCAATGCTCTCCAGAACTTCAGGGCAAAGCCTATCTGGACGTCTTTTGGCTCCAGTCCTGTATAGATGGGCAATAAGCCTTCTGCATAGCCATAGCGAACCTCCTGATTAGGCAGTGACAGCGTGTAGATAAACGACTCCCTGTCATAGTCCTTGATGGTCAGGTAGCCGCTCTGATAGAGCAGGGGCAAAGCCGTAGTCATGTTCTCAGTAGGCTGGTCAAAGGCCGAGGCCGGCACCTCCTGTACCTCCATATCCGTGATATCAGCCTTCAAGAGCTTTAGCTGACGTATCAGATAGGAAGGGGTACCTGTGTTAAACCAATAGTTGTCTATGCGACCTTGCAGGAAAGCAGACAAAAGACTGTAGGGATTGTACACATCAGCAGATTTCTCCGAGAAGTGATACCCGTCATATCTGTCCTTCAGCTTATGCTGCATCTCCTCTGGTGTGCATTCATATTCCCTAGCCAGCAGCTTGATGTCTTCAGCCATTACATTCAACAACTCGTCTTCTGTAATGCCGCAGATGGCAGCGAAGGCAGGATTCATCGTGACATTTACCATGCTATTGAGCGTCGAGAAGATGCTGAGTTGCGAGAACTTTGTGATGCCTGTGATGAAACAGAAACGCAGGTAAGGGTCTGATGCCTTGAGTGGTGCATAAATCTCCTGCATCACCTTGCGGAACTGCGCGAGGTTCTCTTCCTCATGCAGGACTTCAAGCAATGGAGCGTCGTATTCGTCTATAAGGACCACAGTCTGACGACCTGTCTGTTCACAGGCACGCTGGACAACTCCCTTCAGCTTCTGTCCTGGTGTCAGTTCGGAAGGATTAGCCCCATAGATTCTCTCATAAGGTTCTATCAGCAAAGACAAAGCATGACGAAGTTCTTTTGCGTCTTCCTGGCTTTTGCATACGCTCAGATCCAAATAAATGACAGGGTATTGTGTCCATTCCTCCTCCAGTTCCATCATTTTTAACCCCTGGAACAGTTCCTTACGTCCTTCGAAATAGGTCCTCAGAGTGCTTGACAGCAACGATTTGCCGAAACGTCGGGGGCGACTCATGAAAACGTACTTACTCACCTTGCTTAGTTTCCATACCAAATCTGTCTTGTCAACATAAACATACCCTCCTCGAATTATCTCCGAAAAGGTCTGTATTCCTACTGGGTATCGTCTGGCTGTCATCATCTCTGTACTATTTGGGGGCAAAAATACAATTTTATTTCGAATCGTCCAAACTATCGACAAAAATAATTAGCAAAGAGGGCTTATTGCTTCATCAGGTCGATGAGACTACGCAGAACAGGTTTGGAAACATGTATCTCAATGGTGCCGTTGTAGCCGTCGGTGAGCGAAAGCGTCTCCTTAATAGTGCTGATGCGGAAAATGAGCTTGAGGTTGATGATGTATTTGCGACCAAGACGGATGAACTGCGACTTGGCCCGGGGGATATTCATCAGCCGCGACTCAATGTCACCCAGTCCGTAGGGAACCATGAAGTGGGTGGTACTGGAATAGAAGACATGGGTGTAGTGGTCGTCGGCCTGCATGTAGATGACTTTCTTCAGGTCGATGATGTAGAGCTCGTCGTGAGCACTGAGACATAAGGTGGTTGTTGACGTCGTCATATTTCTGTATTGATGCAAAGGTAGGTATATTTCTTGAACAAAACAAATAAAAAAGATAAAATGTTTTGGTCTGTTCATTATTTTTTTATAATTTCGCGGCTGAATTATGACGATAGAAAATCCCCCGACATATCGCAACGACACCGTGTTGCCCTTGCCCCTTGAGGTAAAGGCAGACGCATGGGCTGTGGATGCTGCCTGTAGTGGCAACCCGGGACCGATGGAGTATCAGGCCATAGACCTGCAGACAGGGGCACGTGTGTTCCACTTCGGACCCATGAAGGGAACGAATAACATCGGGGAGTTCCTGGCCATCGTGCATGCCTTGGCGCTGATGCAACAGCAGGGACTATACGAAAAAACCATCTATTCAGATTCCTACAATGCAATCCTTTGGGTTACCAAACGCCAATGTAAGACAAAATTAGAGCGTACCCCTGAAACAGAGCAGCTCTATCAGATTATTGCCCGTGCAGAACGTTGGCTACAGACCCACACATGGCGCAACCCCATCATCAAATGGGAGACGCAGAAGTGGGGCGAAGTGCCTGCTGACTTCGGTAGGAAGTAATTATATTCCCGCCATATTCTACCGTATTATATAGCTGCACATCAGCCGGAAGTTGAGGTGCCCGTGTACCATCACTAACGGTGATGGGAGACGTTTCCACCCGTATCTCGTCCCAAAGACCGGCAGCGAGGAATGAGTCATGGGTCTGACGACCACCTTCGACAATCAGTGACTGAATGACGTGTTGATAGAGATCGTCCATCAGTTGGGAAAGCGGACGGTTATGGGTCAGTACGATACGCTTGGGATTGGGACCGTGCCAATGACGGACGGTCAGCTGAGGATGCTCACGGACATCGGTGGTATGTCCTACCAGAATGGCATCCTCCTCAGCACGCAACTGGTGCGAGAGCATCTGAGTCTGTTCATTGGAAATCTGTAGGGGTTGAAAATGGTCGTCGATAAAGCCATTGGCTGTCTGAGCCCACTTCAAGATAATGTAAGGACGATGCTTGGAATGGTAAGTGAAAAAACGACGATTGAGCCACTGGCACTCCTGCTCCAACACACCGACTGTCACCTCTATGCCTGCCTCACGAATCATCTGAACACCCCTACCCTGCACCTTGGCAAACGGGTCTATGCAGCCAACAACGACACGCTTCACACCCTTACGGATGATCAGCTCTGCACAAGGGGGCGTCTTGCCGTAGTGCGCACAAGGTTCGAGCGAAACATAAATCGTGGCATCTTTCAATAGCGACTCATCTTCGCGACTTACACTGGCAAAAGCATTCACCTCGGCATGTCCCTCACCACAACGGACATGATACCCCTCACCAATAATTGATGGCTGATGGCGGATGTCGGAAGGTCGAGTTGCCACTATCACAGCCCCAACCATCGGATTGGGTCTGGCACCCTGAATGCCGTTGGCTGCTAATTGCAGGCAGCGCCGCATGTATTTTTCGTCTTCACTCATATCATTTTTCACTTTTCACTTTTCACTTTTCACTTTTCACTTTTCACTTTTCATTTTTCACTTTTCACTTTTCATTTTTCACTTTTCATTTTTCACTTTTCACTTTTCACTTTTCACTTTTCACTTTTTATTCGTACCTTTGCAGTATGACTTACAATGAACTGTGGCACCTGTTAGCTCCGCTCTATGGTGATAGCGAGGCAAAAGCGATAGCACGGATGGTCTATGACGTGCGTTTCGGCTTGTCGTTGTCGGACATTTGCATCGGCAAAGATACACAATTATCCGCAAACTGCCAAGCAGAACTTAAAGGAATTGCAGATAGGCTGTTGGAACAGGAACCGGTGCAGTATGTACTGGGGCAGACTGATTTCTGCGGGAGAATCTTCCGTGTCAACAAGCACGTGCTGATTCCTCGTCCAGAAACAGAGGAGCTATGCCACTGGATAGTATCACAGGGAGACACCTCCCTCATGGACGCCACTAACATTCTTGACATCGGAACGGGATCAGGATGTATCGCCATTACCTTAGCTGCTGAGATGCAAAAAGCGAAGGTCACGGCATGGGACATCTCGGAAAACGCATTGGAGGTAGCTTGGGAAAATGCCGAACGACTGAACGTCAGCGTAGCATTCGAGCAAGTGGATGTGCTCCATATAACATCAACCTGCTATCAGCAGACAGCAAATGGCTTTGACGTCATCGTCAGTAACCCCCCTTATATTAAAAATAAGGAACGCGCGAGGATGGAAGCCAATGTGCTGAACTACGAACCACACACGGCCTTGTTTGTTCCTGACGACGACCCGCTGCTGTTCTATCGCACCATCGCAACATACGGACAGAAAGCATTAAGACAAGGCGGATGGCTCTATTTTGAGATAAACCCACTCTATGCGCAAGAAATGACGGAGATGCTGGATTCGCTGTCATACCACGACATTGAAACGAGAAAAGACGAATATGGCAAACTCAGAATGACAAGAGCAAGAAAGTGAAGAATATGAAGACGGAAAATGAAGCTTACCTTACGCTGGCTGCACTATGTGCACAAGCAGAGCACTGCCAACATGAGATGTTGGAGAAGATGCGGAAATGGGAAATTCCCGAAGAGGCTCAGGCCCGTGTCATGGAACGATTGGTCAAGGAGCACTACGTTGATGACGAGCGCTTCGCTCGTGCCTTTGTCAATGACAAAATACGCTATAACAAATGGGGACGCAGGAAGGTGGATCAGGCATTATGGCAAAAGCATATTGATGAGGATATCAGAAAAAATGTGCTAAACGAAATTGACGACGAGGAATATCTCAACGTCTTGCGCCCTTTGTTAAAACAGAAGCGTAAATCGACAAAGGCTCAAAACGATTATGAACTAAACCAGAAGCTGATGCGTTTTGCCTTAGGACGAGGCTTCACGTTCGACATCATCCGACAGTGTATAGACGTTGAAGAAGAACCCGATGAAGAATGATTTTTCACTTTTCACTTTTCACTTTTCACTTTTCCCTTTTCACTTTTCACTTTTCACTTTTCCCTTTTCCCTTCTATGACCTGGTGGACAAGACTGCTTGACTTTATCTCGCCACGACTGTGTGTGGTCTGTGGTAAACGACTGGCTCCCAGCGAACGGTCTGTATGCTCCGCCTGCCTACTGCATTTTCCCCGGACCACCTTTCAGTTTACGCCTGAGGACAATCCGATGGCTCAGCTGTTCTGGCATCTGGCACCCATTGAGCGTGCTGCGGCTTATGTGTATTATGAGCCACACTCGGAAATGGCACAGATTATCTATCAACTAAAATACGGTCAACGTCCGGATATTGGAGAAGACATGGGACGACTCATGGCTGTGGAGATGGGATATGCCCGCTATTTCGAAGGGATAGATGCTTTGTTACCCGTTCCTCTGTCCAGCAAGCGACTGCGACAGCGTGGGTACAATCAAAGTGAACAACTTGCCCACGGAATACACGAGATAACAGGATTGCCCATTATCACTAAAGCCTTGAAACGCAAACATTTCATCCAAAGCCAGACGAAGCTAAGTCGTCATGAACGCCAGGAGAATGTTGCGGATATGTTCCTGATAAAAGATGCCACCAACCTCAGGAACAAGCACGTATTACTTATCGACGATATCTGTACAACCGGATCAACTCTCCTGGCATGTGCAGACGCCATCAAGCATATTGAAGGCATACGAATCAGCATTCTTACCTACGGGTTCACGAAAAGCTAAGGACAAATAATAATAAAAACAATGCACAAGTAACAAATGTTTTACTAAAATGTTTTTTACTAAAAAATATTTTTGTATCTTTGCACCATGTTTCATGAATAACAATAAAAATTGATATTAAAGGAGAGAAGATATATGGAAGAGAATCCTTTTGTTTTCGGTAAGGCTGTAGAGGGAAGATTCTTTACGGACAGGATGAAAGACGCGGAACATTTGGAAGCCAATTTGACACATGGCATCAATACCATACTTATATCCCCACGTCGATGGGGTAAGACATCGCTGGTCAAGAAAGTGATATCTAATGTCACCAGACCTGACATTAAAATTATATATGTTGATATATTCTCCTGCAAGTCCGAGTATGATTTCTACCGTCAACTGGCAACTGCCATTATTCAACAAACCTCTTCTAAAATTGAGGAATGGATGATAACAGCAAAAGAATTTCTGTCACGGCTTATCACAAAGGTGTCATTCAGTCCCGATTCCATTCAGGAATATGCACTTTCATTTGAGTTCCCTGACAAAGACAGCTCTGAGCAGGATATTCTTCAACTACCTGAACGTATTGCTCAGAAAAAAGGCTTACGACTCGTAATCTGCCTTGATGAGTTTCAGCAGATAGCTGAGTTTCAGGACTCCATCACCTTTCAAAAGAAGCTTCGTTCTGTTTGGCAGCACCAGCAGAATGTTAGCTACTGTCTGTTTGGCAGCAAACGTCACCTAATGACAGAATTGTTCAGTGACACCAGTAACCCATTCTATAAGTTTGGCGACATGATGTTTCTAAAGAAAATTCCAACTGAAGAATGGATTCCCTTCATTTGTCGCAAATATCAGGAGACAGGTAAGATTATTACAGAAAAACAAGCAGAAAGGATATGCAAGGTGACAGAGAACCTTTCCTCATATGTCCAACATCTTTCCTGGATAGTCTGGTACAAGGCCAATCCTGTAACAACCAATGAGATGATAGAACTTTCGATAGATGAACTATTGGAGCAGAACAAAGTATTTTTCCAACGAGAAATTGAAGGGCTGACAGAGCTTCAGCTTAATCTACTTAAAGCTGTCGCCAACGGTGTAGATACAGGTTTCAGTAAGAAGGAAATCATCAAGAAGTACAGATTGGAAAGCTCTGCCAACGTTCAGGGAGTTAAGAAAGCCATGATTAAGAAAGACCTGATAGATGTTGACGGCAGTGTCATCACCTTTAATGATCCTATTTTCAAACTTTGGATAAAGAGAAACATTCCTAACTTATGATTTCAGACATCTTCAGAGCTTATATAGATAACAACAACACTTGCAGACATACGACTTCAAAGGAGAGTACCCCGACCGCGAATCGAACGCGGAACTAAGTCTTAGGAGGACCTTGTTATATCCATTTAACTATCAGGGCAACGATATCTCTTGCTTTGCGTTTGCAAAGGTAGTGCAAATCGAGCGAAATACCAAATTTATTTGAGTATTTCTGAGATGCAGCCTACCTTCGAGTTATCTAACAGCTCAAAGGTAGTGCAAATCGAGCGAAATACCAAATTTTTTTTGTATCTTTGCAAGCAGAATTAACATTGAATACAATTATTATGGGAAAATTAATCATTAACTCGTACGACGAGTTTGCTGCCCACTTGGGTGAGGAATTAGGTGCTTCTGAATGGCTCCAAGTTGATCAAGACCGTATTAACCTCTTTGCCGATGCCACCCTGGACCATCAGTGGATTCACGTTGATGTGGCTCGCGCCAAGGAAGAAAGTCCTTACAAGTCAACGATTGCTCATGGTTATCTAACCCTGAGTTTGCTGCCTTACATGTGGGATCAGATTATCGAGGTAAACAACATCAAGATGCTGGTAAACTATGGCATGAACGACATGCGCTTCGGACAGCCTGTCATCACGGGCAGCCGCATCCGTTTGGTGACCAAGTTGCACAACATCCAAAATCTTCGTGGCATCTGTAAGGCTGAAATCAAATTTGTGATTGAGATTGAAGGTCAACGCAAACCAGCACTGGAGGGTATCGCAGCCTTCTTGTACTATTTTAACTAGGATCTCTAGTATTACTAGTTGAATTAGCTGAACTAGCTGAACCAAGAAACAAAGCAGCCCGCTCAATGTGATATGAGCGGGCTGTTTTATATAGCGTAAGGTGTACTCTTTATGCCTTGACCTCCGTTTCTTCCTCACGGATGGTGCGACCCATCACAAGGAATGCTGTAGGAGCAGCGATGAACAGAGAAGACAACGTACCGAAGATAACACCCAGAATCATAGCGAACGAGAAGCTGCGGATAGAGTCACCACCAAGGATGAAGATACACAGCAACACGATCAAGGTCGTTACAGAGGTGTTGATGGTACGAGCCAGCGTCTGGTTCAGCGAATCGTTGAACAACTGCTGACGGTCACGCTTGCCATAGAGCTGGAAATTCTCACGGATACGGTCGAATACTACCACCTTATCGTTGATAGAGTAACCTATCACAGTCAGGATAGCACCGATGAACACCTGGTCAATCTCCAGTGACATGGGCAGAATACCCCAGAACAGTGAATAACAGCCGATAACAACCAGTGCATCAAGAGCCAGTGCAATAACAGCACCTGTAGAGTATGCCAAATTACGGAAACGCAACAAGATGTACAGGAAGATGGCAATGAGGGCGATAACAACGCTGATGATAGCACCGTAAGTGATATCCTTAGCCACTGCAGGACCTACCTTAGCAGAGCTGATGATAGAACCACCCTGGCGAACATCAGGATTCTTAAAGTCATCAACATTGGCCTGACTTACAAATCCACCCTTCTTCAACGCATTGTAAAGGATGGTCTCAGCCTGGTCGTCAACATCAGGATTGTTAGACTCGATATCCCAGTTAGTGCTGACACGAATCGTCTTACCATCGGTTCCCAAGGCAATCACAGAGGTGTTAGCCTCCTTACCGGCATTCTCACCTACAGTATTGACAAAAGCACCTGCCAAGATCTGACGAACCTGTTCTACAGGAGTCTCCTTGTCGAGTGTAATCACATAGTTACGACCACCTGTGAAGTCGATGCTCTGACTCAAACCACGAACGGCAAATGAGATGCAGCAAATAACAGCAAAGACACCCCAAATAGCGAACGACTTCTTGAACATACCCATGAAGTTATACCTGGCATTCTGCATCAGGTTCTTTGAGTAACCTGTTACAAAGGTAAGACCAAGCCACTTGTCCTTACTCAGACGGTTCTCATAAACCAGACGGGTCAGGAACACGGCGGTGAAGAACGAGCAGAAGATACCGATGATCCAAGTGGTGGCAAAGCCCTTGACAGGACCTGTACCGAAGAACAACAGGATGAAACCAGTAATCAGAGAGGTTACGTTAGAGTCGAAGATGGCGCTGAAAGCGTTAGAGTAACCCTTCTGAACGGCCTCCTTCATACCCAAGCCATGCTTCAATTCTTCCTTGATACGCTCATAAATCAGCACGTTGGCATCCACAGCAGTACCCAACGTCAGAACGATACCTGCGATACCAGGCATGGTCAACGCTGCTTGGAACGAAGTCAAGATACCCAACGTGAAGAACAAGTTGAACAGCAGGGCGATATCTGCCAAGATACCGGGGATGAAGCCATACAGCATAATCATGTAAACCATCAACAATACGAAGGCTACAATGAATGAGATGACACCCTGCTTAATAGACTGAGCACCGAGTGAAGGACCAACGACCTCCTCCTGTACGATACGGGTAGGAGCCGGCATCTTACCAGAGTTCAGCGTGTTGGCCAAGTCTTTGGTTGTCTCGATGGTGAAGTTACCCGTAATCTGAGAGTTACCACCATCAATCTGTGTCAGGATACGGGGAGAGCTATATACAGCATCGTCCAATACGATAGCGACACCACGACCGATATTCTGCTTGGTGATCTGTGACCAACGACGGGCACCGTCTGAATTCATCTGCATAGATACAGAGGGATGACCCATCTGGTCGAACTCGTCCTTGGCATTGGTAATCACATCACCCTCCAGCGGAGCACGTCCGTTAGGCTCGGTAATCTTCAAAGCATACAAGGCGAAGATATCACCCTTGGTATTCTCCTGACCGAAGTCCTCTGGCTGTGCACCCCAACGCAGCTTGCACTCTGCAGGCAGCACCTGACGGGCGATATCAGAATAGATGACCTTATTGACATCTGCAGTATCACGTGCATTGGCATAACCAACGATAGACAGGCCCTGAGGAACTGGCTGGAATACAGCGAAAAGGGGATTTACCTTCAAAGCCTCAGCCTTTGCTTTGGCATCAGTAACCTTGGCATCTTTCTTGTTAGCGGCCAACTTAGCAGCCAGATCGTTGGTAGCAGCTACAGCCGTAGTATCAGCCGTGGTTGCTTCCGTAGCTGTTGTGTCTGCTGCTGTCTCCTCGGCATTGCCGCCAGTAACGGCATATTTCTGGTTCAACTGGGCAAGCAGCGGATAGATTTCCTGTGCATTATAGGTCTCCCAGAACTCCAGGTTGGCAGAACCTTGCAGCAACTTACGTACACGCTCCGGTTCCTTGATACCAGGCATCTCCACCATGATACGACCAGACTGACCTTCCAGTTTCTGGATGTTAGGCTGAACAACACCAAACTTATCGATACGGTTGCGGACTACGTTGAACGAGTTGTCAACGGCTGACTGAACCTCAGCACGAAGGGCAGACTCAACCTCCGAGTCTGTTGACTGGGTGCTTACCTTACCCTTCATCTGTTGGGTAGCAAACACGGCAGCCAAGGGACGACCGTTGGAGTTTTTCTTCCAAGCTTTAACAAACAGGGAGATAAAGTCGTCCTGACTTGTCTCCTCTTCCTTCTTGGCCTCTTCCATTGACTTCTTGTAGGCAGCGTCTGTCTTGTGGTCTGCCAGCACGTCAACAACATCAGGTACTGACACCTCAAGAATTACGTTCATACCGCCCTTCAGGTCAAGACCCAGGCCGATCTCCATCTCGCGGCACTGCTTGAAAGAATAGATTCCGCAGTACACTTTCTCGTTCATGATTGAGTCGAGGTACTCCTGACCTGCCTCTTCGGTCATGGCTGCTGCCTTGTTTTCGTGGTAGCGAGTCACAAACGAGAAGGAAAGATAGAAGCAGCAAACGAGAATCAGAACGATTGCGACAAATTTTACAATTCCTTTGTTTTGCATTTTGTTTATTATGATGTTTAATTTTATGTTTTCGCTATTTTAGCCTGCAAATATACTTATTTTTCTGCATTTACCGAAATTTCTTGCTAAAATTCGTCAATTTTTATCATTTTCACCTTATTTTTAGCCAACATATGACTGGATAATGGTCACTTGCGTCCATTTCGTCATCTACTTGGCAGTTATACGGCTGTATGTCTTTAGAGCAGAAAATATGGTCAATACGGAAAGAAAAAGCTTTCTGATTATATGACAAACCGATGCCTTTTCCGCTTGCTACGAAGCAGTCTGTCAACACCTCACCCATCGTATGGCGGGAATAGGAGATAGGATTATCATTAAAATCACCGCAAACAATCACGGGATACCCTTCATGCACCTTCACGTAGTCTCTGACCGCCCTGATCTGACCAGCACGCTTAGCATTGGCCTCTGCCAACTTCACCAACAGCACTGCTGACTCGCCCCGCAAGGAATCATGAGGAATCTCTCCCTTGATGATATGCCGGTATTGTGCACGGTCTTCCGTTGAAAGATGGCAACTCTCAAAGTGGTTATTGACAACTATCAGCGTGTCATCTCCCACTTTAAGCCACCATGCAGCACTACCATTGGCCAATGAAGAATAGGCGATACGTTCACGCTTTATGATAGGGTAGCGGGTATGAATGCCTAATGCATTAAGCGTAAGTGTATTATTTGAGATTACCAACGTGTCATTATAGGGGAATATTTTAGCATATTCGTTTAACACATTGCGCCGCCAAGTATCTGCATCTTCCTGCACACAAACGATGTCGGGCTGTTGTTCCTGAAGATAGTCGCGGATCTTCTCAAAACCATTCTCATACTTGAAATTCCCTCCGTATGAACAAACGTTATAGGTCACCAGTTTTACTGCCCCGTCAGGTACTTCCTGGGAAGGATGGAGCGGCATATAAATAGAAATAGGTACGTACGCGAAAATAAAGCCCACTAACGACACCCATATCCTCGTCCATTTGAAGATTAGCCAAAAGAACAGGAAAAACATGTTCATGAGGACGAAAAACGGGAAAGCCATGCCTATGGTTGACAGCATGGGATGGTCTGTGGGATTCACATGGTCGCTGTACCCAACCAATAGCATCACCAGGACAGTAGCCACATTAGCTCCTGTCAGCATCTGCACGGTAAACTTCTTCAACAGGCTAATCACGACTGACGGCTCTGGTCAAACAACTTTTTCTTCTCTTCCTTCGTCAGACTGTCGTATCCACTCTTTCGAATCTTATCGAGAATGGCATCTATCTCCTCTTGGTTCTGACGCTTGCGGGCATTATACTCCTCATCGGTTTCGCGCTGTTGATGAGTATGCTCCGCCCTCATCCTGGACTGTTCCTGGCGTTGACTAAACTTACGCACCATATTTTCAAAAAACTCCTGACCTTGACTTCGTCCAAAACGCTGGCTGGAGTCTGGATGATTACGCCAGTAGCGAATAAGCAGGAAACCGAAGAGCATACCACCCAAGTGAGCCATGTGTGCCACTCCGTCACCAGGACCACTCATCGCAGAGAACAGCTCAATGGCAATATAGCCCAAGATGAGCCATTTTGCCTTGATCGGGAAAGGGAAAGGAATGATAAACAGTCGCTCATTAGGGAATATCATGCCAAATGCCAACAGAATACCATATACCGCACCCGACGCTCCTATCGTGGTCCACAAATTAATATAGGAGTCTGTCGTCATCTGCACACCGCCGGCACTCACATACTGATAGGCCGCCATTCCTTGAAGAGAATAGTCGGCATACTGCACGATTTCCTGAATGATTCCTGCACCGACGCCGCACACAATGTAATAAAAAAGGAATTTCTTGGGACCCCATACCCGTTCTATCACACTACCAAACATCCAAAGGGCAAACATATTAAACAATATATGTGTAAACCCACCATGCAGGAACATGTAAGTAAGAAACTGATAAATGCGGAAATCACTGGCCAAGAAAAAATGAAGACCCATCATGGAAGTCAGGTCTATGCCACTACGCTCAAGGACGAAGGTAGCTATAAACGCCAAGACATTGACGATGAGAAGATTCTTGGTCATTGCTGGTATATTGTTCATAACCGATGTTTTCTGTTTGTGCCCTATATGTGCAATTATTATTATATTCGACCGCAAAATTACTAAAAATATCTGTTTTTTTGCACGATTTCAGGGCAATACCTACTTTTTTTAGCTTAAAATGCAACTTTTTTGTGATTTTTGTTTGTTCTTTGCTAACTTTGTCTTAAATTTGCGTCAGAAATTTTACTTTTAAATATTAGTACTTCATTTAAAAACAAAAAATTATGAACAAAACAGAATTAATTGAAAAGATTGCAGCTGGTGCAAATCTGACCAAAGTTGATGCAAAGAAGGCTCTCGATGCCACAGTAGAAGCTATCAAGAACGCTCTGGTAGAGGGTGATAAGGTTCAGCTTGTAGGTTTCGGTACGTTCGACGTTGTTAAGAAGCCCGCTCGTGAGGGTATCAACCCCGCTACCAAGCAGAAGATTAAGATTGCTGCTAAGAAGGTGGCTAAGTTCAAGGCTGGTGCAGAGCTCGCTGACGCTGTTAACAAATAATATTGTCAACAAAATTTCAAGAGAAAGGCTTCATCGATTTGATGAAGCCTTTCTCTTTTTTATTAAATAGTACAGTGAAAAGAAAACTCTTCCATTCGACCTTTGGCCGATTACACTATTAACTATTCACTAGGGCGAAGTCCGCCCACTCTTCACTTCTTACTGCGGCTGTTTGCCAATGTAAGCCAAGATACCACCATCTACATAGAGTATGTGACCGTTGACAGCGTCAGAGGCATGAGAAGCCAGGAACACTGCGGGGCCACCCAACTCAGAAGGATCGAGCCAACGACCTGCGGGAGTCTTGGCACAGATGAAGCTGTCGAATGGATGACGGCTTCCGTCAGGCTGACGCTCACGAAGAGGAGCTGTCTGAGGAGTAGCAATGTAGCCCGGGCCAATACCATTACACTGAATGTTATATTCACCATACTCTGAGCAGATATTGCGAGTCAGCATCTTCAGACCACCCTTAGCAGCAGCGTAGGCACTTACGGTCTCACGACCCAACTCTGACATCATCGAGCAGATATTGATAATCTTACCTTCCTTACGCTCCATCATCTCAGGGATAACAGCACTAGCCACAATGAAAGGTGCCACCAAATCTACGTCAATGACCTGCTGGAACTCTGCGCGCTTCATCTCGTGCATGGGAATGCGCTTGATGATACCGGCATTGTTCACCAGAATGTCAATCTGACCAACCTCAGCGTGAATCTTCTCTACGAGAGCCTTCACGTCATCCTCCTTCGTCACGTCACAAACGTAGCCATGTACATTCGTAATACCAGCCTCCTTGTAGTTAGCCAGACCACGCACCAAAGCTGCCTCGTTGATGTCGTTGAAGATAATGTTCTTGATACCAGCGGCTACAAATGCCTTTGCAATGTTGAAGCCGATTCCGTAAGATGCACCGGTAATCCAGGCGTTCTTACCTTCCAATGAAAATGGATTTGCCATAATAGTTTTGTTTTTATTTTAAATCTGTAATTTGAAAAAAATCTTGATCTCCGTAATCCAGGTTCTCACCACCCATCCCCCAGATGAAGGTATAGTTGTGAGTAGCTGCAGCCGAGTGAATGCTCCATTCTGGCGAAAGCACTGCCTGTTCACCACGCATCCAGATGTGGCGTGTCTCCTGCGGTTCACCCATCAGATGGCACACTGCCTGATCTTCAGGCAATTCAAAATAGAAATAGGCTTCCATGCGACGTGAATGAACGTGGGCTGGCATCGTGTTCCACACAGAACCAGGAGCCAACTCTGTCATACCCATCTGCAACTGACACGTCTGCAGCACTTGGTTCACCAGCATCTTGTTGATGTCGCGCTCATTAGACATCTCCAGCGAGCCCATGTGGGCCACCACTGCATTCTGCTTGTTCACCTTCTTACAAGGATAGGACTGATGGGCCGTTGCCGAATTGAAATAAAACTTGGCAGGCTTTTCTGCATCCTTCGAGCAGAAAACCACCTCGCGGTCGCCACTACCTATATATAAGGCCTCCTTATAGTCCAAGTCAAAAACCTCATCACCAACCTTGATGCAGCCAGCACCACCTACATTATACACACCCACCTCACGACGATGGGTAAAGCAGGGAGCCTTCAATGGGTCAATAGCTTCCAATGTCAGCGCCTCCTTCACAGGCATAGCACCTCCCACCACAATGCGGTCGTACATGGAATAAACCATGTTCACCTCATCGTCGGCAAACAGCTTCTCAATGAGGAAATCACGGCGCAGACGCTGTGTGTCGTAGTGCTTCACATCCTCTGGATGAGCTGCGTAACGTATCTCATAATTTGTCTTCATACAACTTCTTGATTCGTTTTAGTTTGTTTAGCATCTGCAAAGATACAAAGAAGAATGGAAATATCCAAAGAAAAAACTACTTTTCTTCACGTCTGGTTTTGGGGCAATCATTTGCGTAATTACAGAAAATGTTATATCTTTGCGCTCAAATCTGACATCGGACATCCTACGACATAACAAAAATAGGATAAAGAAAAGACGAAGAACAGACGAAGAACAGACGAAGAAGAATAGGGGCAACGCACTGCCTTCATTAGACCAACAATAGCCCTACGTCCTTCCACTATACAACAATGAAGGACACGACAACAAAACAACATTAAATCAATAATATGGCACGAGGAACAGGTATATTTGAACACATGGAAGGTCGCCTGGAAGGCATAACCATCTACAAGAAAAACGGCAAGACCATCATACGGTGCGCACACAATAGTCGTAAGCCGCAAAGCATGTCGCGCAAGCAGTTTGCACAGCGACAACGTATGACGCATAACAACGCACTATGGAAAGTGCTGTCACAGACAGACAGGGTATTCTTTGAAGGAGGTTCGAGCCCTTGCCACCGTTTCCGCTCCATCAACACGGAGTCACCAATCGTCTATCTCACCAAACAGATGAGACTGAACTTCACAGTGCTCCTCCTGCCAAAGATGGTAATCAGCGACGGACCACTGCCGCCCATCGGCTACCAGCTAGGGGAAGTGGACGGGCAACCTGCACTACTGACAGACCTGACCATCAAAGACGTAAAATACGATGAGATTCTGCTCTATATACTAGAACAGAGGATATACCCCCAACAGCCCGTCGAAGAATTGATCCAACTGGACATTCACGTTGAGCGTATCACGCCCGACCAGTTTGTTACCGTCCCATCATCACTGCTGACACCATACAAAGACAAGAAAGGCTGTCTGGCACTTGTCGGCAACCGCTTCGCAGACTCCATGCTGGGATTCAGTCTGGTACGCATCAAGGATGGACATGCCTCACATCAACACGTGGTAACCAACTGCACCTATTACGAACGCTTCACTACAGAGGAAGCCTTACAAGTTGCTGCCAAGTCATACGGCGGACTGAAAGGATAGACGGGACGATAAACAACAGGGAGACGGATGCCTGCATCATCTATGGCGATGACTATATGACAAAGCGACCCGACAACATGAATATTGTCGGGTCGCTTCGTTGTCCAAGGCGGATTTCTTAAAAAGGAAACGGGGATGTACCCCGTCTCCTCGTTGTAATTGATATTATTTCTTCAGTTTAATTACGACCTTGATCTTTCAGATCGAGCTCGTTCACGCTCGGAAGTGAGAGATTTTTCTCTCTCACTTCACTCGCTTAATCGTGACCTTTTCTCCGTGGTGGATATACACTCCGGGCTGGGTAGGCTTGCG